>NZ_JAGGOW010000021.1 GCF_018614135.1 Streptomyces sp. ISL-66 | reverse complement strand
TTCCTTTGTACTCACCCTCAGTTCAATGACTGGGGCTTTCCTCCGGGCGCTTCCTTCGTTTCCAACTCTACCAGATCATTTCCGTGTCGTTTCCGACTCTCGGATTTGAATTCGGTGACCGTTGGAGGTCTGTGCCTTTCGGCGCTCCACCACATTAGCGCTTATCCCGTGCTGCTCATAATCGGCCACTTGGAATCGAATTCGGGCATGCCGAATAGGACCCCGTCAGGGGTAAGTCGTAGGTAGTGGGTTGGCCACTCTGGGAGCCTGCCGACAGCAGCGCCCCGTTCAAGTGGCTCGGACTACATTAGGCGTCCGCCGCCCCCGAGTCAAGTGGGCGCCGGCGTGGCGCGTGGGCGCGGTACGGGCTCACCGTCGGGTCGTGGGTGATCCAGTAGCGGTAGGGGTGGGCGGCGCCGGCGCCGCCCACTCCGGTGCGGGGACCGTTGCTCACCCGGTCGGGCGGCGTCCGCGTTCCCGCGAGGAGGGAGAGGGGTGAGTCCGGGCCCGCGCAGAGGTCGACGCCGTCGAGGGAGCGGTCAATGTCCAGGGCGGTGGCCAGGCGGGCCGGGCCCTTGGCCAGCTCTCGGTCGTTTCGAGCCGCGATCCGCCGTTTGCGGGCCAGCTCGGCGCCCACCGTCACCTCGCCCGCGCGGAGCAGGACGCCGCTCGCGTGGCCCGGCGGACCGCAGACCAGGTTGAGGCTGAACCACATGCCGTAGATGAAGTAGACGTAGGCGTGGCCGGGCGGAGCGAACATCGACGCGTTGCGCGCCGTCCGGCCGCGGTAGGCGTGGGAGCCCGGGTCCGCTTCTCCCTCGTACGCCTCCACCTCCGTGATCCGCAGTTCCATCGGGCCTTCGGGGGTGCGGCGGACCAGGGTGCGGCCCAGGAGGTCCGGGGCAACGGTGAGGACCGGGCGGTGGAAGAAGGACCGGGCCAGGGGCGTACGGTCGGGGCGCGCGCTCATCCGGTCGAGCGTAGTGGACTGTGCCGCCCTGCAACCGGGGCCTAAGGTTCCACGTTTGTAGGGGTAGTCCTGCGCGTAATCGCACAGGTCTTCAAGCAAGATTTTCAAGGGGAGTCAGAGCATGGGGTTCAGGAAGCTGTTCGCGAGCCTGGGAGCCGGCGGCGCCTCGGTCGACACGGTCATCACCGAGCCGAACGTGGTGCCGGGCGGCATCGTCCAGGGCGAGGTACGGATCCAGGGCGGGTCCGTGGAGCAGCAGATCGAGGGGCTGTCCGTCGGGCTCCAGGCGCGGGTGGAGGTGGAGGGCGGCGACCAGGAGTACAAGCAGGACGTGGTCTTCACCAAGCAGCGTCTGGGCGGTGCCTTCCAGGTGCAGGCCGGCGCGCTGCACGTGGTGCCGTTCGGGCTGGAGATCCCTTGGGAGACTCCGATCACGCACTTCGGCGGCCGCCAGCTGCACGGCATGAACATCGGGGTCAGTACCGAGCTGGAGATCGCGCGCGCGGTCGACGCCGGTGACCTCGACCCGATCAACGTGCACCCGGTACCGGCGCAGCAGGCGATCCTCGACGCCTTCGTACAGCTGGGCTTCTCCTTCCGCAGCGCGGACATGGAGCGCGGGCACATCCGCGGGACGCGGCAGACGCTGCCGTTCTACCAGGAGATCGAGTTCCTGCCGCCGTCGCAGTACCGCGGGCTCAACCAGGTCGAGCTGACCTTCGTCTCCGACGGCCGCGAGATGGACGTGGTGCTGGAGATGGACAAGAAGCCGGGCCTGTTCAGCGAGGGCAGCGACACGTACCGCTGCTTCCAGGTGGGGCTGCAGTCGTACCAGGGGACCGACTGGGCGGCGTACCTGAACCAGTGGATCGCTTCGGTGGGTTCGCAGCGCAACTGGTTCTGAGTGGATCTAGGCTCGGTTCCGTCCGCGACGGAACGTGATGACGCGACCCGACCAGGAGGTTCAGCTGTGGCCGAGCAGAGCAGGGCACCTCTCCCCCATGATTTCCATCCCCCGGTGCACGAGTTCACCGTGAGCAGTGTGGACCTGGAGCCGGGGGCGGACCTGGGGGACGCCCAGGCGAAGTCGGGCGGGAACCGCTCGCCGCAGCTGCGGTGGGAGGGGTTCCCGGAGGGGACGAAGAGCTTCGCCGTGACGTGCTTCGACCCGGACGCGCCGACGGGAAGCGGGTTCTGGCACTGGGTGCTGTTCGACCTGCCGGTCTCGGTCACCGAGCTGCCGGCCGGGGCGGGCGGCGGGAAGTTCGAAGGGCTGCCGGCCGGGGCCGTGCACGTACGCAACGACTACGGCACCCGGGACTTCGGCGGGGCGGCCCCGCCGGCCGGTGAGCGGCACCGGTACGTGTTCACCGTGTACGCGGTGGACACGGAGAAGCTCGGTCCGGGTGCGGACGCCTCGCCGGCCGTCGTCGGGTTCAACCTGCGCTTCCACACCTTGGGGCGGGCGCAGCTGATCGGTGAGTACGAGGCCCCGGCGGGCTGATCATCCCGGTTTTCGTTCTCCGAGCGTTTGCCCGGTCCTGGTCTAAAGACGACCTGGACCGGGCATTTTTATTGCGTTGTCCCGCGTGGCGCGCGCGACCAGAGTGGTTGCGGGCCTTGCCGCCATGGTGGTCGCGGGCCTGCACACGGGAGGTGGGCGAGATGCGGGACACGCTGGTGCTGAATGCGAGCTTCGAGCCGCTGTCGACGGTGACGCTGAACCGGGCTGTGGTCCTGGTGCTCCAGGACAAGGCCGTGGTCGAACAGTCTCATCCCGAGCTGCGTGTGCGCGCGGCCACGATGGATCTTCCGATGCCGCGGGTGATCAGGCTCTGCAGGTACGTACGGGTGCCTTTCCGAAGACATGCTCCCTGGTCACGGAGGGGGGTGCTGGTCCGGGACCAACACCGGTGCGCGTACTGCGGCAAGCGCGCGACGACCGTGGACCACGTGCTTCCGCGGGCCCAGGGGGGTGGGGACACCTGGCTGAACACGGTGGCTTCGTGTGCCGAGGACAACCACCGCAAGGCGGCCCGGACTCCGGAGGAGGCGGGCATGCCGCTCCTGCGGAAGCCGTTCGTGCCGTCTCCGGCGGACGCGATGCTGCTCGCGCTGGGGGTCGGTGGGCGGGATCCGCTGCCGCACTGGCTGGCGCGGTCCGCGTAGGGCTGCCCCGGACCGCTCGGGGCCGCGGGGGAATACCGTAGGAAGACTGCGTCCCGGCGCGTAGACGGATGCGCTGGGCGGCGTACGTTCGGTACGTCGCTCAGCGGATCAGCAGCTGGACGATCGCGATGGTCCCGACGGTCACGATGATCCCGCGCAGGACGGTGGGCGGCAGTCGGCGGCCGACCTTGGCTCCGATCTGGCCGCCTATGGTCGAGCCGACGGCGATGAGCAGGACGGCCGTCCAGTCGAACTCGGCGACGAAGAGGAAGAACACGGCCGCGATGCCGTTCACCATCGCCGCGAGGACGTTCTTCACCGCGTTGATGCGCTGGAGGTCCTCGCGGAGCAGCAGTCCCATCAGGCCGAGATAGAGCACCCCCTGGGCGGCGCCGAAGTATCCCCCGTACGCGCTGGAGAGCAGCATGCCGGTGAGCAGGGCCGGGCCGCCGTCGGGGTGGCCCGTGTCGCCGCCGGCCGCCTCCTGGCGCTTGCGCAGAGCGGCGGCGAGCCGGGGCTGGAAGACGACGAGTACAAGTGCCAGGCCGATGAGGACGGGCACGATCGTGTCGAAGGAGTCCGACGGCAGGGCGAGGAGCAGGACGGCGCCCGCGAGTCCGCCGACGAGGGACACGGCGCCGAGCCGCAGGACGCGGGCGCGCTGGCCCCGGAGTTCCTCGCGGTAGCCGATGGCTCCGCTGATCGAACCGGGCACGAGGCCGAGGGTGTTGGAGACGTTGGCGGTGACCGGTGACAGGCCGGTGGCCAGCAGCACCGGGAAGGTGATCAGGGTGCCGGAGCCGACGATGGTGTTGATGGTGCCGGCGCCGACGCCCGCGGCGAAGACCGCGAGCGCTTCCCAGAGGGACATCGAGAACACGGACATGGACGGAGCCATCCCCTTTGCATGGGTGAGTCGCCTCCCCGCCATGAAGGTCGAGGGGCCTCACTGATCATGCAACAGGGGGCGGCCCGTTCAGTCGATGGGGGGCTGCTCGCGGCGCTCGGCGGCGGCCTTGTCGGCCGCGGAGCCGCTCTCCTTGCCGGAGTTGCCCGGGTTGAAGCCCGAACCACCGCCCATGGGACCGAAGTTGCCCATGGCGCCGGAGAGGCCCTTGAGTGCGTCGCCGATCTCGCTCGGGACGATCCAGAGCTTGTTGGCGTCGCCTTCGGCGAGCTTCGGCAGCATCTGGAGGTACTGGTAGGCGAGCAGCTTCTGGTCGGCGTCGCCGGCGTGGATGGACTCGAAGACCGTGCGGATGGCCTGTGCCTCGCCCTCGGCGCGCAGGGCGGCGGCCTTGGCATCACCCTCGGCGCGCAGGATGGAGGACTGCTTCTGGCCTTCGGCGCGCAGGATCTCGGACTGGCGGACACCCTCGGCCTGGAGGATCGCGGCGCGCTTGTCGCGGTCGGCGCGCATCTGCTTCTCCATCGAGTCCTGGATGGAGGTCGGCGGCTCGATGGCCTTGAGCTCGACGCGGTTGACGCGGATGCCCCACTTGCCTGTGGCCTCGTCGAGGACGCCGCGCAGGGCCGCGTTGATCTCCTCGCGGGAGGTCAGGGTCCGCTCCAGGTCCATCCCACCGATGATGTTGCGCAGCGTGGTGACGGTGAGCTGCTCGATGGCCTGGATGTAGCTGGCCACTTCGTACGTCGCGGCGCGGGCGTCGGTCACCTGGTAGTAGATGACCGTGTCGATGTTGACGACCAGGTTGTCCTGCGTGATGACGGGCTGCGGCGGGAAGGGGACGACCTGTTCGCGCAGGTCGATCCGGTTGCGGATGGAGTCGATGAACGGGACGACGATGTTCAGGCCCGCGTTGAGGGTGCGGGTGTAGCGGCCGAAGCGTTCGACGATGGCGGCGCTGGCCTGCGGGATCACCTGGATCGTCTTGACCAGTGCGATGAAGACCAGAACCACCAGAATGATCAGGACGATGATGATCGGTTGCATGCGGTTCCCCGTGCCCTTCCGGCTGTCTGTGCTGCCCCGTTGAGCGGAGTCTCGCAGACCCCGGGGCCGCGGGTCGGCTGCTTGTCACATGACGACGGCGGTCGCCCCGTCGATCTCTACGACGTCGACGGACTGACCCGGCTCGAAACTGCTGTCCGCGTCGAGGGCGCGGGCCGACCAGATCTCGCCCGCGAGCTTGATCCGCCCGCCGCCGCTGCCGTCGACCCGTTCCAGGACCACGGCGCTGCGGCCCTTCAACGCGTCGATCCCGCTGCGGTGCTGGGGCTTTTGGTTGCGGTGCCGGTTGGCGATCGGGCGGACCACCGCGATGAGCGCGACCGACACGATCACGAAGACCAGTACCTGGGCGACCGCTCCCCCGCCGAGGGCCGCCGTGATCGAGGCCGCCACCGCGCCGGCGGCGAACATGCCGAACTCGGGCATCGCGGTCAGGACGAGGGGGATGCCCAGTCCGACCGCGCCGATGAGCCACCACACCCACGCGTCGATGTCCACATGGTCATGGTAGGTGGGGTGGGCGCGGTCCGGACAGGGTGCGGGCGGTCCCCGCTCAGCGCAGGGGCAGGCCCTGGGCGGTCCAGCGCTCGTTCTCGCCGCGCTGGACGACGAGCGGCAGCCCGAAGCAGAGGGAGAGGTTGCGGGAGGTCAGTTCCAGCTCGACGGGGCCGGCGGCGACGACCTTGCCCTGGCGGATCATCAGGACGTGCGTGAAACCGGGGGCGATCTCCTCGACGTGGTGCGTGACCATGACCATGGACGGGGCGAGGGGGTCGCGGGCGAGGCGCCCCAGGCGCCGTACGAGGTCCTCGCGACCGCCGAGGTCCAGGCCGGCGGCGGGCTCGTCGAGGAGGAGCAGCTCGGGGTCGGTCATCAGGGCGCGGGCGATCAGGGTGCGCTTGCGCTCGCCCTCGGAGAGGGTGCCGAACTTCCGGTCGAGGTAGTCCGTCATGCCGAGGCGGTCGAGGAACGCGCGGGCGCGCTGCTCGTCGACGTCCTCGTACTCCTCGTGCCAGGTGGCCGTCATGCCGTAGGCGGCGGTGAGGACGGTCTGCAGGACGGTCTGCCGCTTGGGGAGCTTGTCGGCCATCGCGATGCCGGCGATGCCGATGCGGGGGCGCAGCTCGAAGACGTCCACCTTGCCGAGGGTGCTGCCGAGGATGGTGGCGGAGCCCGTGGTGGGGAAGAGGTAGCTGGAGGCGACGTTGAGCAGGGTGGTCTTCCCGGCGCCGTTGGGGCCGAGGATCACCCAGCGCTCCCCCTCCTTGACCGACCAGGAGACCTGGTCCACCAGAGCCCGGCCCTCGCGGACCACGGATACGTCCACCAGCTCCAGAACATCGCTCATGAGCGTGTTGTCTCCCCTTGCAGTCTCGTTCGTCTGTGCGGCACCGCCCTACCGGTCGGCGCAGCCCCAGGGGAAAACCTACGCCACTCGGGGAGGGGTCCGGGAGCGGGCCCGGGTCGGAGGGCCGATCCGTAAAGTAGGGGGATGCTTTTCGAACCACGTTCAGGGCGGCTCGCCGCCTGGGGGAACGCTCTGCTGGCCGGTCTCGTCTCGCCCGACGAGGCCGTGTTGTCGATCGTGGGCGAGGACTCCGTGCACCGCGTGGAGGGGCTGCCGGGGGAAACGGGACCGGTCGGGCTGACGCTCGCGCTGGGCCGGCTGCGGGTGCTGGGGGTGACCGGGCTGCGGGTCGCCCTGCCGGCGCCGGGGCATCCGCTGGGGCTGAGCGGGCCGGCGGAGTTCAACGCGCGGGCGCTGGACGCCGAGGAGGCGGTCGTCGCGGTGGGCGCGGCGGTGGGGCTGGTGCCGGAGGTCCGCGAGGTGGGGCCCGCCGGGGACCTGCACGTCTCGGTGACCTGGCACTGCCTGCCGGTGCGGGAGGCACCGCCGGCGGACGTACCGTCGCTCGGCGAGGCGGAGCGGGAGCTGGCGGAGGCGCTGCGCGAGGCCGCGGTGGTGCTGACGAAGCTGGACGTGGCGGGGTCGGGGCCGGTGGCGGACGCGGCGCTGTCGGCGTACCGGGCGCGGGCCGAGGCCGGGCGGGACGCGCTGGCGCCGGGGTATCCGGCGCGGGCGGTACGGGTGCTGGCGCTGGCGCAGCGGGTGGACCTGATGGTGTCGCTGGCGTACGAGCGCGGGCACGGGGCGGCGGTGGCGGCGTCGGAGATGGCCGCGCGGGCGGAGGCCCTGCGGCCGGTGGAGCGGGTCGCCCGGCGGGCGCTGGTCGCGGCGTACAACTCGGCCGTTGAGGAACGGCTCCGCTGATCTTCCGGCCTCGCCGGATCCGTGCGGCTCGCCGTACGGCAACGGCCCCGCTTCCCAGGGAGAGGAGGGGAAGCGGGGCCGAG
The DNA here is from genome assembly GCF_018614135.1 of Streptomyces sp. ISL-66. GTDB lineage: Bacteria > Actinomycetota > Actinomycetes > Streptomycetales > Streptomycetaceae > Streptomyces. The sequence goes on along the minus strand of NZ_JAGGOW010000021.1, from coordinate 25,973 downwards.
GAACGGGGCCGGTCAGGCGTTGACGCCGGTGTTGCCCCAGGCGCCGTTCAGCAGGCCGATCACGTTGACCGTGTTGCCCACCACGTTGACCGGGATGTGGACGGGGAGCTGGAGCTGGTTCCCCGAGGCCACGCCGGGCGAGTTCAGGGCCTCGCCCTCCGCCGACGCACCGCCGTGCGCCGAGGAGACACCCGCGCCGGCGGCGAGGAGGCCGCCCGCGATCATGGTGACAGCGGTGGCCTTCTTGAAGTTCTTCACGTTCTCGTCCTCCAGTACGTCTGCCGCGGCCAGCCGCCGCGGCACATCATGAAGAACGCTCATCCGATGAACGGGATACGCCATGTGGGCGACATACACCCGACCGTATGAATCATTCGGTGATCCCGTGTCTGACCGCCCACAGCGCCGCCTGCGTCCGGTCCACGACGTCCAGCTTCATCAGGATGTTCGATACGTGCGTCTTGACCGTCTTCTCCGAGAGGACCAGCACCCGCGCGATCTCGCGGTTCGAGCGGCCGTCCGCTATGTGCCGCAGCACCTCGCGTTCGCGGTCCGTCAGGGAGCCGCCTCGGCCTGACGACGGGGGACGCCCCTCGTCCGCGAGCAGGGCCACCGCCACCTCCGGCTGGAGGAGGACCTGACCGGCGTGGACCGAGCGGATGGCGGCGGCGAGCGCGACGGGGTCGATGTCCTTGTAGACGTACCCGGCGGCGCCCGCGCGCAGGGCGGGGACCACCGTGCGCTGCTCGGTGAAGCTCGTGACGATGAGCACGCGCGCCGGGTTCGCCAGTCCGCGCAGCCTCCGTAGGGCTTCGATGCCGTCGGTGCCCGGCATCTTGATGTCCATCAGGATCACGTCGGGCCGCAGCTCTTCGGCGCGGGCGATGCCCTCGTCGCCGTCGGCGGCCTCGCCGACCACCTCGATGTCGTCCTGGACCTCCAGGAAGGTGCGCAGGCCGCGCCGGACCACCTGGTGGTCGTCGACGAGCAGGATCCTGATCCGGCCGGGCCGGCCCGGCGTGTCAGCCACCGGATACCTCCAGTTCGATCGTGGTGCCCTTGCCGGGCTCGGAGTGCACGGTGAGCCGGCCGCCGACGCCGGCCGCGCGGTCCCGCATGGAGACCAGGCCGAGGTGCCGGCCGGCCCGGCGGACGGTGGGCGGGGAGAAGCCCGCTCCGTCGTCGGTCACGCGGAGCACCGCTCCTCCGGCTCCGCCGCGGGTGAGGGTGACGTCGATCCGGTCGCCGCCCGAGTGGCGAAGGGCGTTGTGGAGGGCCTCCTGGGTGACCCGCAGGACGGCTTCCTCCTGGGCCGCGGGCAGGGCCCGTACGCCGTCGCACGCGAAGGTGACGTGGGCGGTGTGGGCGCGGTCCAGGACGCGGACCTGGTTGCGCAGCGTGGCGATCAGGCCGTCCTCGTCGAGGGCTGCCGGGCGGAGCTCGGTGACGGCGGCACGCAGTTCGTCGGCGGCCTCGGCCGCCAGGCCGGCGACCTGCTGGAGCTCTTCCTTGGCGCGGGCCGGATCGCGGTCCACGAGGGCCGCGGCGGCCTGGGCGGTCAGGCGGAGCGAGAAGAGCTTCTGGCTGACCGCGTCGTGCAGCTCGTGGGCGAGGCGGGAGCGCTCCTCGGCGATGGTCAGCTCGCGGCTGCGCTCGTAGAGGCGGGCGTTGGTGAGGGCGATGGCCGCGTGCTGGGCGAGGAGGGAGAGGAGTTCCTCGTCCTCGTCGGTGAAGCCGCGCGGGCCGCGCTTGTTCGCGAGGAAGAGGGCGCCGAGGGTCTCCTCGCCGTCCCGGATGGGCAGCCCGAGGAAATCGGACATGTCGGGGTGCGCGGCGGGCCAGCCCTCGAAGCGCGGGTCCTCGCGCACGTCGGCCAGTCGCTCGGGGGCGTCCTGGTGGAGCATCGAGGCGAGGATGCCGTGCTGGCGGGGCAGCGGGCCGATCGCCCGCCACTGCTCCTCGCTGATGCCGTCCACGACGAACTGGGCGAAGCCGCCGTGGTCGTCCGGGACGCCGAGGGCCGCGTACTCGGCGTCGAGCAGCTCGCGGGCCGAGGCGACGATCGTGCGCAGCACGTCGCGGACTTCCAGGCGGCGGCTCATGGCGAGCAGCGCGTCGCTCACGGCGGCCAGGCCGCTGCGCGGGCCGCGGGGCGCGCTGGGTCCGGGATGCATGGGATCACGGTACTCGCGGGCCTGACCTGCGGGATCGGGCGCGGGGCCTAGGCCTGGCCTAGGCCGGGACCTGAGCCAGGACCTAGTCGGGGCTTAGTCGGGGCCTCGGACGAAGGGACGTGACCGGGGTGCGGCCGCGCGCTGAGGCGGGGGCCCGGCGCGTGCAGCCCGAAGTGGTGGCCCGTCTCTGCCTTTGGCACGAGTTCCGGGACCTTCGCCTGCTACTCAAGGATGAGAGCGGTGACGCAATGAATTGCTGCCGCAACGGTCGGTGAGTTTGTTGCAGGACCGATGTGACCCCGCACATAGGACGCACATCACTTACGAAGCTGCTTAGTGGACAGATAAAGAGCCCATCAGCACTGCGGCACCTAGCGCCGCGTCCGAAATCGCGGGCTCGGCGCCCCAGCGTGATCCACTAAGCAGGATCGTACGTCACACCTTTGCCACAAGTTTTTGCCACCGCTAAGAATTGCTCTCGTCGCACAGCGCCGCGGATCCCGGATCCGAGCGGCGCTTTCCTGCGGCTCCCGCTATTCGAAGAGGTTGCTACGCATGTCCGAGACCAGCACTCCCGGCCACAGCCGTCGTCTGACGAAGGCGCACAAGCTTTCCATCGCCGGTGTAGCCACCATGGGCGCCGCCGCCCTCGCTTTCTCGCTCGTCCCCGCCGGCACCGGTGAGGCCGCGACCGTCGTCGCCGCCCCCGTCGCCTGGTCCAAGGTCGTCGACGGCGCGCAGACGCAGGCCGTGCAGCAGCACCTCACCGTTCAGCAGGTCGTCGCCGGCAAGCAGGCCCAGGCCGCGAAGGACGCCGCCAAGGCCAAGGCCACGAAGGACGCCGCCAAGGCCAAGGCCGAGGCCGACGCCAAGAAGGACCGCGAGCGCAAGGCCGCCGCCAGCCGTTCCGCGGCCCGCACGCCCGTCTTCGCGAACAACCTGGACGGCTGGATCAAGGAAGCCCTCTTCATCATGAAGAAGGAAGGCATTCCGGGCACCTACGCCGGTATCCACCGCAACATCATGCGCGAGTCCAGCGGCAACCCGATGGCGATCAACAACTGGGACATCAACGCCCAGAACGGCATCCCCAGCAAGGGTCTGCTCCAGGTCATCGCCCCGACCTTCAAGACGTACCACGTCAAGGGCACCAAGTTCGACCAGTACGACCCGGTCGCCAACATCGTCGCGGCCTGCAACTACGCGGCCGACCGCTACGGCTCCATGGACAACGTCAACAGCGCCTACTAGGCCCCTGGCGTCCCCCCAAGCCCCCCATGCGCCTCAGGGCGGCCCCGGTGTTCCGGGAGCCGCCCTGAGGCGTTCGTGCGTGCCCTACGGCACCGGGCAGCGCTACGGACGCGCGGCCCCGGGCCTCACTTGCGCATGACCTCGGGCTCGTGGCGGCGCAGCAGGCGCGCGACCGCGAAGCCGCAGGCGACGCCCAGCAGGACCAGGACGATGATGTCGAAGCTCCACTGGCCGACCGTGGCGTCCCAGAGCGGGTCGGTGTTGTCCGGGTTGTCGCGGTCCCAGGGCGCCATGAGCGTGCTGAGGTGCAGCGTGGTGCCGGCGGCGGCGACGGCCCAGCGGGACGGCATCAGCCAGGCGATCTGCTCCAGGCCCGGGGAGTCGTAGACCTGGAAGAGGATTCCGGTGAAGACGACCTGGATGATCGCGAACATGACCAGCAGCGGCATCGTCTTCTCGGCGGTCTTCACCAGCGAGGAGATGACCAGGCCGAACATCATCGAGGTGAAGCCGAGCGCGGTGATCGACAGGCAGATCTCGACGGCCGGCGACATGAACAGGCCCTCGGTCGGCATGTCGCGGGGGAAGAAGCCGATCCCGCAGATGATCACGCCCTGGATGGCGGTGATGACGCCGAGGACGATCACCTTCGACATCAGGTACGCGGACCGGGACAGGCCCGTCGCGCGTTCCCGCTCGTAGATCACCCGTTCCTTGATCAGCTCTCGGACCGAGTTGGCGGCGCCCGAGAAGCACATGCCGACCGCGAGGATCAGCGTGATCGTGCCGGCCGCGCTGTTGAACACGGACGGCGGCTTCGGCGGTGCGAGGCCGAAGGTCGCCGGGATGACCGTGGAGACCACGCCCAGGACCGCCGGGAGGATCAGCATCAGACCGATGAAGCCCTTGTCGGACGCGATGACCGACACGTAGCGGCGGATCAGCGTCCAGAGCTGGGAGCCCCAGCCCTGCGGCTTCGGCGGCCGGGTCTGCTGCACGGCGGGCTGCACCGACTGCGGGGCGACCGCGTCGATGTCGGCCGCGTACAGCTGGTAGTGCTGGGAGCCCTTCCAGCGGCCCGCCCAGTCGTAGTCGCGGTAGCTCTCGAAGGCGGAGAACACGTCGGCCCAGGTCGAGTAGCCGAAGAAGTTCAGCGCCTCGTCCGGCGGGCCGAAGTACGCGACCGAACCGCCCGGTGCCATGACCAGCAGCTTGTCGCAGATGGCCAGCTCGGCCACCGAGTGGGTGACGACGAGGACCGTGCGGCCGTCGTCGGCGAGCCCGCGCAGCAGCTGCATGACGTCGCGGTCCATGCCCGGGTCGAGGCCGGAGGTCGGCTCGTCCAGGAAGATCAGCGACGGCTTGGTGAGCAGCTCCAGGGCCACGGACACGCGCTTGCGCTGACCACCCGAGAGCGAGGTGATCTTCTTGTCCTTGTGGATGTCGAGCTTGAGCTCGCCGAGCACCTCGTTGATGCGGGCGGCGCGCTCGGACTCGGCGGTGTCGCCCGGGAAGCGGAGCTTGGCCGCGTACTTGAGCGCGGTGCTGACCTTCAGCTCCTTGTGCAGGATGTCGTCCTGCGGGACCAGGCCGATGCGCTGACGGAGCTCCGCGAACTGCTTGTACAGGTTGCGGTTGTCGTAGAGGACGTCGCCCTGGTTGGCCGGGCGGTAGCCGGTCAGCGCCTTGAGCAGCGTCGACTTGCCGGAGCCCGACGGGCCGATGACGCCGATCAGCGACTTCTCCGGGACGCCGAAGGTGACGTCCTTGAGGATCTGCTTGCCGCCGTCGACCGTGACCGTGAGGTGGCGGGCCGAGAAGGAGACGTCACCGGTGTCGACGAACTCCTCGAGGCGGTCGCCGACGATCCGGAAGGTGGAGTGGCCGACGCCGACGATGTCGTTCGGGCCGAGCAGCGCGGTGCCGGACTTCGCCAGCGGCTGGCCGTTGACATAGGTGCCGTTGTGGCTGCCCAGGTCGCGGATCTCGAAGCGGCCGCCCGGCATCGAGTGGAACTCGGCGTGGTTGCGCGAGACCTGGAGGTCGGAGACCACCAGCTCGTTCTCCAGCGCGCGGCCGATCCGGATGACGTGGCCCAGCTCGAGCTGGTGGAACGTCGTCGGGCTGCGGTGGTCGCCGTAGCCGGCGCCGCCCTGCTGCTGCGGGAACGGCTGTGCCTGCTGGGCCTGCTGTGCCTGCTGTGCCTGCTGTGCCTGCTGCTGCGGGAACGCCGGAGCCTGCTGGGCCTGCTGTGCCTGCTGCTGCGGCAGCGGCTGCTGGACCTGCTGTTCCCACGCCTGCTGCCGCGGCTGGGCCGGCGGCTGCTGCGCGTACGCCTGAGCGGGCGACTGCTGCGCCGCGGCCGGCTGCGGCACCGGGGCGGCCGCGGCCGCTCCGGCGACGGGATTCAGCCGCGGCCCGTCGGTCGCGTTGCCCAGGTGTACCGGCGTGCCGGGCACGAGCTCGGCGTGCTGGACCCTCGCCCCCCGCACGTACGTGCCGTTGGTGCTCCCGTGATCCTCGATCCCCCAACCCCGCCCGTTCCAGGCGATCGTGGCGTGCCGCCACGACACCCGGGCGTCATCGATCACCACGTCTCCCTGAGGATCGCGCCCCAGCGAGTACGACCTGGACGGATCGAGCGTCCAGGTCCTTCCATTCAATTCCAGTACGAGTTCCGGCACTCCAGCCCCACTTAAGTCCCCCGAGAACCCCCCATGACGTCAGGGAGTCTAGGGATGGCGAACATCCGGGGGAACTATTTCAGGCGCGCGGCCACAAGGGGAATCCGGGCCACTTGGCGGAGCACGCGGAGGCTCGCCGAGGGGGTGGAAAATCACCCGGAGTGTGCGATTCGGGACTTCCCGCCGCGCCCTTCCCGCCGCCGTCGGCATCCCGGGGCGGCGGGAAGGGCGGACGGCGGCGCCCCTCGCGTGGCCGCGGCACATCCGCCGCATGGCCGTGGCCTGGCCGCGGCATGGCCGCCGCGGGCCGCCGAGCAGCCACCGCACGTCCGTACGGACCGAAACGGTTCCGGCAGGTGGGACGGGGGTCCGCGGCCGGAGCCCGGGGAGATACGGTGAAGGCACCATGAGCGCTTCGCAGACCTCCGACGTCCCCACCCTCCTCGTCAAGATCTTCGGCAAGGACCGTCCCGGGATCACCGCCGGGCTGTTCGACACCCTCGCCGCCTACTCCGTCGACGTCGTCGACATCGAGCAGGTCGTCACGCGGGGCCGCATCGTCCTGTGCGCCCTCGTCACCCACCCCACCGCCGGCACCGAGGGCGAGCTGCGGGCCACCGTCCACAGCTGGGCCGAGTCCCTCAAGCTGCAGGCGGAGATCCTTTCCGGCACCGGTGACAACCGGCCGCGCGGAAGTGGCCGTTCGCACGTCACCGTGCTCGGGAACCCGCTCACCTCCGAGTCCACGGCCGCCGTCGCGGCGCGGATCACCGCGACCGGCGGCAACATCGACCGCATCTTCCGGCTGGCGAAGTATCCGGTGACGGCCGTGGAGTTCGCCGTCTCCGGCACCGAGACCGAGCCGCTGCGCACCGCCCTGGCCACCGCCGCCGCACACATCGGCGTGGACGTGGCCGTGGTATCGGCCGGGCTGCACCGGCGTGCCCAGCGCCTCGTCGTCATGGACGTCGACTCGACGCTGATCCAGGACGAGGTCATCGAGCTCTTCGCCGCGCACGCCGGCTGTGAGGCCGAGGTCGCCGAGGTGACCGAGCGTGCCATGCGCGGCGAGCTGGACTTCGAGCAGTCGCTGCACGCCCGGGTCGCGCTGCTGGAGGGGCTGGACGCCTCCGTCGTGGACAAGGTCCGCTCCGAGGTGCGCCTCACCCCGGGTGCCCGGACCCTGATCCGGACCCTCAAGCGCCTCGGCTATCAGGTGGGCATCGTGTCCGGCGGGTTCACGCAGGTGACGGACGATCTGCGGGAGCGGCTCGGCCTGGACTTCGCCGCCGCCAACACCCTGGAGATCGTCGACGGCAAGCTGACCGGCAAGGTCGTCGGCGAGATCGTGGACCGGGCCGGCAAGGCCCGGCTCCTGCGCCGCTTCGCCGCGGAGGCCGGCGTACCGCTGGCCCAGACGGTGGCCATCGGTGACGGCGCCAACGACCTGGACATGCTGAACGCCGCCGGGCTGGGCGTGGCGTTCTGCGCCAAGCCCGTGGTGCGCGAGGCCGCGCACACGGCGGTGAACGTGCCGTTCCTGGACGCCGTGCTGTACCTGCTCGGGATCACCCGGGAAGAGGTCGAGGCCGCCGACCTGGCGTGATCGCGGCCCACCCGGTCATGACGGAGCGGGCCCGGCACGTCCACCGTGCCGGGCCCGCTCCGTCATGGGCGTGTGGTCAGCCGTGGGGTGGTCAGCCGTGCGGTGGTCAGCCGTGCGGTGGTCAGCCGTGCGGTGGTCAGCCGTGCGGTGGTCAGCCGTGCGGGGTCCAGAAGTCCAGCAGGGTGCCCACGCCGTGTTCCACGGTCTTCCACGAGCCGGTGAAGGAGACGACGGCGAGGGCGGAGGTCGGGAAGCCCCTGCGGTTCATCCGGGCCAGTACGTCGCCCTGCGCGCTCCGGGACAGGGCGTCGGCGAGGGCGTGCATGCCGGGGTTGTGGCCGATGACCAGCAGGTTCGCGACGTCGTCGGAGGTTTCGTTCAGCAGGGCGATGAGCTCGCCCAGCGAAGCTTCGTAGAGCCGGTCCTCGTACGAGGTCTTCGGCCGGTGCGCGAGCTCCTGGACGGCGAGCTTCCAGGTCTCGCGGGTCCGGGCCGCACTGGAGCAGAGGGCCAGGTCGAAGGTGATGCCGGTCTGGGCCAGCTTCTGGCCGGCTGCCGGGGCATCGTGACGGCCGCGCTCCGCCAGCGGGCGGTCGTGGTCTGTGCCGTCCGACCATTCGGCCTTGGCGTGCCGGAGGAGGACGATCCTGCGGGGTGTGTCGGCGCTCATGATTCCCAGCTTCGCATGGATCGAGCCATGGGGCGCAGGGTGTTGAGGGGGCTCACCCCCAGGTGCGGGCACACCCCCGGCGCACGGGCGCGCGGGCGGGGTCCGGTGCTCCGTGTGCTGTCAGCCGACGGCGCGCAGCAGCTGTTCGGTGACCTGGACGAGGGCGGAGCCGCCGCCGGAGGCGGCGTGGGCCTCGCCGGATCCGGCGAGCAGGACCAGCAGCAGGCCGAAGGCGAGGGCGGGCAGGGCCAGCGCCCACCAGGGCAGTCGGGCATCGGCCCCGAGGGCCCGGGGAGGGGACGTGTGCGTGGGGGCCGACATGGCCGCCTCCGTGGGGTGCGCGTGGGACGGACTCGCTCTTGCTCTTCGAATCTAAGGATTCGAGCCGGCGGTTCCCATCGGGGACGCACCCCACTTCACCCTGAGCCTGACCCCCTAGGGGTTGGGGGGATAACCCCACCAACGGCGCCGTTACGGGGAGGCGAGGGTGGCGATGACGGAGATGATCACGGTCAGGACGAGCATCGCGCCCAGCACGAGGCCGAGCTTCTTGTGACCGTTCTGGGGGTTCGGTTCGAGTACGGGCGACATGTCGTTCAGTCTTGCATGCCGCATTCGGCCTCGATCGTGCGGTCCCGGCCCGCGAGCAGGCCGAGGGCGATCTGCGGGACGAGCAGTCCGGCCATGAGGGCGAGGGGCAGGTCCCAGCCGCCGCTGTGCTGGTAGAGGGCGCCGATGAGGAGCGGTCCGGGGATGGAGATGAGGTAGCCGGTGCTCTGTGCAAAGGCGGAGAGCTTGGCCACCCCGGCCGGGGACTTGGCGCGCAGTCCGATCAGCGTGATGACGAGGGGGAAGGCGCAGTTGGAGACGCCGAGCAGGACGGCCCAGGCCCAGGCGCCGGCGGCGGGGGCGAGGTAGAGCCCGAGGTAGCCGGCGATGCCGAAGAGGCCGAGGACGACGGCGATGGGGGCCTGGTTCTTCATCCGCCCGGCGAGGCCGGGGATGACGAAGGCGAGCGGGACGCCCATGACCATGGTGACGGCGAGCAGGACGCCCGCCGTGCCGGCGGAGACCCCGGCGTCGCGGAAGATCTGCGGGAGCCAGCCCATGGTGATGTACGCGCCGGTGGCCTGGAGGCCGAAGTAGCAGGCGAGGGCCCAGGCGGTGCGGCTGCGCACGACGCGCGGGCCGGCGGTGGCGCGGGCGGCCGGATCCGCGGGGGCGGCGGCCGCCTTCTCCTTGCGGGCGGCGGCGGCGATGGCCAGCCAGGGCAGTACGGCGGCCAGGGCGAGGAAGCTCCAGATCAGCAGGCCGGTGCGCCAGCTGCCGCCGAGGGCCTCGGTCATCGGGACGGTGGCGGCCGCGGCGAGCGAGGTGCCGGCGGCCAGGGCCATGGAGTAGAGGCCGGTCATGGTGCCGACGCGGTCCGGGAACCAGCGCTTGACGATCACGGGCAGGAGCACGTTGGTCAGGGCTATGCCGGCCAGGGTCAGGGCACTGGCGGCGAGGAAACCGGCGGCGTTGCTCGCGAAGGGCCGGATCAGCAGGCCGGCGGCGACGGCGACCATGCCGGCGCAGACGACGGCGGCCGGGCCGAAGCGGCGGGAGAGCCGGGGCGCGGTGACGCCGAAGAGGGCGAAGCAGAGGGCGGGTACGGAGGTGATGAGTCCGGCGACGGTGCCGCTCATGCCGAGGCCGGTCCGGGTCTCTTCGAAGAGGGCGCCGAGGCTGGTGATGGCGGGCCGCAGGTTGAGGGCGGCCAGCACGATGCCGACGAGGAGCGCGGGGCCGAGCCACGCCGGTTGCGGGGCGGCGCCCGCGGCGGCGGCGGTGGCGAGGGGCTGGGAGGAGGCCGTGCGCGCCGCCCCCGGCCGGTTCAGGGTCTGGATTTCTTCGTCGGACATTCAACCATCATAGAATCATGGGATGATTGGTTGTCCAGTCGTCCTCACCTTCCCTGTCCGCAAAGGAACCCCGACCGCATGCCGCTGACCTCGCCCCGGCGATCCGCGCTCGTCGACCAGGTGATCGCCCAGCTCAGGAACCAGATCACCACCGGCGAATGGCCGGTCGGCTCCCGCATCCCCACCGAGCCGGAGCTCGTCGAGCTGCTGGGAGTCGCGCGCAACACGGTGCGGGAGGCCGTCCGGGCCCTCGCGCACAACGGCCTCCTCGACATCCGCCAGGGCTCGGGGACCTACGTCCTCGCCACCAGCGAGCTGGCCGGCGTGATGCACCGCCGCTTCGCGGGGGCCGATCCGCGCCACATCGCGGAGCTGCGCTCGACGATGGAGTCCTCGGCGGCCCGCCTCGCGGCGGAGCGGCGGACCGCGCGTGACCTCGTACAGCTGGACGCGCTGCTGGCGCGGCGCGAGCAGGCGTGGTCGGGCGGGGACGCGGAGGTGTTCGTCGCGGCGGACGTGGCCCTGCACATGGCGGTGGTGGCGGCCTCGCACAACGACGTGCTCATCGAGCTGTACGCGGACCTCGGCGATCTGGTGGCCGACTGGCTGCGCGCCGACGTGGGCACGGACCTCGGCGCCGCGGCGCACCTGGACCACGCCCGCCTGATCGAGGCGATCCGGCGCGGGGACGGGGACACGGCGGCCTCGGAGGCGGCCGGCTACCCGTTCGTGTGCCTGGGCACGGAGGCGCGGCCCGACGGGGGGCCGCAGGCCGTCACTGCCGCTGGTGGCTGACCCAGGCGGAGCGGACTTCCTTCCAGCAGCGGCTGGTGAGCTCGGCCCGGCCGGCCGGGCCGAGCGCCACGGCGGCGCCGTCCCCGTCCACGTCCCACCAGCGGTCGCACTCCACGTGCAGGCGGATCAGATCGGTCTCGGGATAGCCGTTGTGGCAGTACGCGACCACCTGCGAGCCCTCGATCCGGGTGTCGCAGTCGGCGCCGAAGAGTTCCCGGGCGGCGGGCCGCGCGGGCTGTACGGGCGGCTCCACGGGGATCTGGGCCACGTCCACGGCGGCCCGCTCCCCCGGGCCGGGGACCGGGGCCACGGCCTCGGGGCCGGAGGCCGGATCGTCGCCGCCGGACCGCGCGACGGCTCCCGGGATCAGGAATCCGGCCAGGACCACCGAGGTGACCAGTAGCGATACCGCTCGGCTCCGCCTCGCGCCCACTCCCGCACCTCCTCCCCGCAGAAACCGGGAAGATCCCGACGGGGTCAGTTTGCAGGGGAATGTCCCGATTCTCGACTCGGGAAGATCTGGTCAGACGGCGAAAATCTGATCGAGTCACCCGCCGCGGCCCCCGCCGCCGTACGGATGGACAGGACCTCGACCGGGCAGGTCAGGCACCCATCGCGTGCAGACCGCCGTCGACGTGGATGATCTCGCCGGTGGTCTTCGGGAACCAGTCCGACAGCAGGGCGACGACGCCGCGGCCCGCGGGATCCGGGTCCGCCATGTCCCACTCCATCGGGGAGCGCTGGTTCCAGACCTCCGCCAGGTCCGAGAAGCCCGGGATGGACTTCGCGGCCATCGAGCCGATCGGGCCCGCCGAGATCAGGTTGCAGCGGATCTTCTCCTTGCCCAGGTCGCGGGCGAGGTAGCGGCTGGTGGCCTCCAGCGCGGCCTTGGCCGGGCCCATCCAGTCGTACTGCGGCCACGCGTACTGCGCGTCGAAGGTGAGGCCGACGATCGCGGCGCCCTCGTTCGCCGGGAACAGCGGCTTGCACGCCATGGTCAGCGACTTCAGCGAGAACGCCGAGACGTGCATGGCGGTGGCGACCGACTCGAACGGCGTGTTCAGGAAGTTGCCGCCGAGCGCGTCCTGCGGCGCGAAACCGATGGAGTGGACGACGCCGTCGAGGCCGCCGAGCTCCGCGCGGACGAGCTCCTCCACGCGCGCCAGGTGCTCGTCGTTGGTGACGTCGAGTTCGATCACCTTGGCCGGCTTGGGCAGCTTGCGGGCGATGCGCTCGGTCAGCGTCGGCCGCGGGAACGCGGTGAGGATGACCTCGGCGCCCTGCTCCTGGGCCAGCCGGGCGGTGTGGAAGGCGATGGAGGACTCCATCAGCACCCCCGTGATGAGGATGCGCTTGCCGTCGAGAATTCCACTCATGGTGATCAGTGACCCATGCCCAATCCGCCGTCAACGGGAATGACGGCTCCGGTGATGTACGCGGCGTTGTCGGACGCCAGGAAGCTGACGGCGGCCGCGATTTCCTCGGGCCGCGCGTAACGGCCCAGGGGCACCTGGCCAACGATGCCGGCACGCTGCTCGTCGGTGAGCACCTTCGTCATGTCGGTGTCCACGAATCCCGGGGCGACGACGTTGAAGGTGATGTTGCGGGAGCCCAGCTCACGGGCGAGGGAGCGGGCGAAGCCGACCAGCGCGGCCTTGGAGGCCGCGTAGTTGGCCTGGCCGGCCGAGCCGAGCAGGCCGACGACCGAGGAGATCAGGACGACGCGGCCCTTCTTGGCGCGGAGCATGCCGCGGTTCGCGCGCTTGACGACGCGGAAGGTGCCGGTGAGGTTGGTGTCGACGACCGAGGCGAAATCTTCCTCGGACATGCGCATCAGCAGCGTGTCCTTGGTGATGCCCGCGTTGGCGACCAGGACCTCGACCGCGCCGTGCGCGTCCTCGATCTCCTTGTACGCCCGGTCCACCTGCTCGGAGTCGGTGATGTCGCAACGGACCGCCAGCACGCCCAGAGCCGTGAGCTCCGCCGGCGGTTCACCCGACCGGTACGTGATCGCGACCTTGTCTCCGCCCTCCGCGAAGGCTCGGGCGATGGCGAGGCCGATGCCCCGGTTTCCTCCGGTGACGAGAACCGAGCGGCTCAACGGATCACCCTTTCGACTAGCGGTCTGAATACCAAAAACCTATAGGTCGAATCCCCCATCCACAGAATCGAGCTCCGACAGGGCCTCGGTACGGGCTCTGTCGAGTCCCTACAGAAAGATGTAGGCACGGCGACCCACGGCGCGACATGATCGTGCTATCTGCCCCGACCTCGGGAGGACTTCCGTGCCCCATTCCATCGACGCGGCCTTCACCGCGCTGCCTTTGCGGGCGCTCGCCGACGCGGCGCTCGCCCGGGCCCGCGCGCTGGGTGCCGATCATGCCGACTTCCGCCTGGAGCGGATCCGCAGCGCCTCCTGGCGGCTGCGGGACGCCAAGCCCTCCGGCGGGTCCGACACCACCGACCTCGGCTACGCGGTCCGCGTCGTCCACGGGGGCAGCTGGGGGTTCGCCTCCGGTGTGGACCTGACCATGGACGGGGCCGCCAAGGTGGCCTCGCAGGCCGTGGCCATGGCCCAGCTCTCCGCCAAGGTGATCAAGGCGGCCGGCTCCGACGAGCGGGTCGAGCTCGCCGAGGAGCCGGTGCACAAGGACAAGACCTGGATCTCCGCCTACGACGTGGACCCCTTCGAGGTGCCGGACACCGAGAAGGCGGCGCTGCTCGCCGACTTCAGCGCGCGGCTGCTGGCCGCCGACGGAGTGGCCCACGTGGACGCCTCGCTCCTGGCCGTCCACGAGAACAAGTTCTACGCCGACACCGCGGGCACCTCCACCACCCAGCAGCGCGTGCGCATCCACCCGCAGCTCACCGCCGTCGCCGTGAACGCGACCACCGGCGAGTTCGACTCCATGCGCACCATCGCCCCGCCGGCCGGGCGCGGCTGGGAGTACCTGACCGGCACCGGCTGGGACTGGAACTCCGAGCTGGAGGCGATCCCCGGGCTGCTCGCCGAGAAGATGCGGGCCCCGGGTGTCGAAGCCGGGCGCTACGACCTGGTCGTGGACCCGTCCAACCTGTGGCTCACCATCCACGAGTCCATCGGCCACGCCACCGAGCTGGACCGGGCGCTGGGCTACGAGGCGGCGTACGCCGGGACCTCCTTCGCCACCTTCGACCAGCTGGGCAAGCTCACCTACGGCTCCCCCGTCATGAACGTGACGGGCGACCGGACCGCCGAGCACGGGCTGGCCACCATCGGCTACGACGACGAGGGCGTCGAAGCGCAGAGCTGGGACCTGGTCAAGGACGGCACCCTGGCCGGCTACCAGACGGACCGGCGGATCGCGAAGCTGACCGGCCTCGGCCGCTCCAACGGCTGCGCCTACGCCGACTCCCCCGGGCACGTCCCGGTGCAGCGGATGGCGAACGTCTCGCTCCGGCCCGATCCGGGCGGTCTCTCCACCGAGGACCTGATCGGCGGGGTCGAGCGCGGGATCTACGTGGTCGGCGACCGGTCCTGGTCGATCGACATGCAGCGCTACAACTTCCAGTTCACCGGGCAGCGCTTCTTCCGCATCGAGAACGGCAAGCTGGCCGGGCAGCTGCGAGACGTCGCCTACCAGGCCACGACCACCGAGTTCTGGGGGTCGATGGAGAAGGTCGGCGGACCGCAGACCTACGTCCTGGGCGGCGCCTTCAACTGCGGCAAGGCCCAGCCGGGCCAGGTCGCGGCCGTCTCGCACGGCTGCCCGTCCGCACTGTTCCGCGACGTGAACATCCTGAACACCACCCAGGAGGCCGGGCGATGAAGTCGTCGAGTACCCGTACCCGTCCCCACGAGATCGCCGAGCGGGCCCTGGCACTGTCCACCGCCGACGGCTGCGTCGTCATCGCCGACGAGGAGTCGACGGCGAACCTGCGCTGGGCGGGCAATGCCCTGACCACGAACGGCGTCACCCGCGGGCGGACCCTGACCGTCATCGCCACCGTCGACGGCAAGGAGGGCACGGCCTCGGGGGTCGTCTCGCGCTCCGCCGTCACGGCCGCGGACCTGGAGCCGCTGGTCCGGGCCGCCGAGGCGGCCGCCCGCGGCGCCGGCCCGGCGGAGGACGCGCAGCCGCTGGTGACGGGCACCCCGGCCTCGCCGGACTTCACCGACGCCCCGGCCGAGACCTCCTCCGCGGTCTTCGCCGACTTCGCCCCGGCCCTCGGCGAGGCCTTCGCCCGGGCCCGCGCGGGCAGCCGGGAGCTGTACGGCTTCGCCAACCACGAGCTGGTCTCCAGCTACGTGGGCACCTCCACGGGGCTGCGCCTGCGCCACGACCAGCCCAACGGCACCCTGGAGCTCAACGCGAAGTCCCCGGACCGCCAGCGCTCGGCCTGGGCGGGCCGCTCGACGCGGGACTTCAAGGACGTGGACCCGACCGTGCTCGACGCGGAGCTGGCCGTGCGACTCGGCTGGGCCGAGCGGAAGATCGACCTGCCCGCCGGGCGGTACGAGACCCTGCTGCCGCCCACGGCGGTGGCCGACCTGATGATCTACCAGATGTGGTCGGCGGCGGCCCGGGACGCGGTGGAGGGCCGGACGGTCTTCGCCAAGCCCGGCGGCGGCACCCGGCTCGGCGAGCGGCTCTCCCCGCTGCCGCTGACCCTGCGCAGCGACCCGAACGCGCCCGGTCTGGAGTCCGCGCCCTTCGTGATCGCGCACAGCTCCGGCGACGACGCGTCCGTCTTCGACAACGGCCTGCCGGTCCCGGCCACCGAGTGGATCAAGGACGGTGAGCTGGCCCGGCTGACCACGACCCGGCACAGCGCGGGCCTGACCGGGCTGCCGGTCTCGCCGTCGTTCGGGAACCTGATCCTGGACGGGGGCGGCGAGAAGTCGCTGGAGGAGATGGTCGCGGAGACCGAGCGCGGGCTGCTGCTGACCTGCCTCTGGTACATCCGCGAGGTGGACCCGGCGACGCTGCTGCTCACGGGCCTGACCCGGGACGGCGTCTACCTGGTGGAGAAGGGCCAGGTCGTCGGCGAGGTCAACAACTTCCGGTTCAACGAGTCCCCCGTGGACCTGCTGTCGCGGGCCTCGGAGGCCGGCCGGACCGAGAAGACCCTGCCGCGCGAGTGGAGCGACTGGTTCACGCGGGCGGCGATGCCGGCGCTGCGGATCCCGGACTTCAACATGAGCTCGGTCAGCAAGGGCGTCTGAGGTGCGGACCTTCCCCGCCTAGACTGGCGGGGAAACCCCCCTCGGCTTTCTGTTTCACCTCGTTCACCATCTCGTTCATCCTCTCTTTCATCTCGTTCAAGGAGACCCGGAACCGTGACGGACATCGTCGACGAACTGAAGTGGCGCGGGCTGTTCGCCCAGTCCACCGACGAAGAAGCGCTGCGCAAGGCGTTCGCGGACGGTCCCGTCACGTTCTATTGCGGCTTCGACCCGACGGCGGCCTCGCTGCACGTGGGTCACCTGGTGCAGGTCCTCACCGTGCGCCGGCTCCAGCAGGCGGGCCACCGTCCGCTGGCGCTGGTCGGCGGGGCCACCGGGCAGATCGGCGATCCCAGGCCGACCGCCGAGCGCACCCTGAACGACCCGGAGACCGTCGCGAACTGGGTGTCGCGCCTGCGTTCCCAGATCGAGCCGTTCCTGTCCTTCGAGGGCGAGAACGCGGCGGTCATGGTGAACAACCTGGACTGGACGGCGGGCATGTCCGCCATCGAGTTCCTCCGGGACATCGGCAAGCACTTCCGCGTCAACAAGATGCTGACGAAGGACTCGGTCGCCAAGCGGCTGGAGTCCGACCAGGGCATCAGCTACACGGAGTTCAGCTACCAGCTGCTCCAGGGCATGGACTTCCTGGAGTTGTACCGGCGCTACGGCTGCGTGCTCCAGCAGGGCGGCTCCGACCAGTGGGGCAACCTCACCGCCGGTCTCGACCTGATCCACCGCGTGGAGCCGGACGCGCACGTCCACGCCATCGCGACCCCGCTGATGGTCAAGGCGGACGGCACCAAGTTCGGCAAGTCCGAGAGCGGCGCCGTCTGGCTCGACCCGGAGATGACCACCCCGTACGCGTTCTACCAGTTCTGGCTGAACGTGGACGACCGGGACGTCTCCACCTACATGCGCATCCTCTCCTTCCAGACCCGCGAGGAGCTGGAGGCGCTGGAGGCGCAGACCGCCGAGCGTCCGCAGGCGCGCGCCGCCCAGCGGGCGCTCGCGCAGGAGCTGACCACGCTGGTGCACGGCGCCGACCAGTGCGCCGCCGTGATCGCGGCGTCCAAGGCGCTGTTCGGCCAGGGCGAGCTGGCGGACCTGGACGAGGCCACACTGGCCGCGGCCCTGTCCGAGCTGCCGCAGGCCAAGGTCTCCGAGCCGGGCCAGGTCGTGGACCTGCTCGCGGAGACCGGGCTGGTCGCCAGCAAGTCGGCCGGCCGGCGGACCGTGAAGGAGGGCGGCGCCTACGTGAACAACGTGAAGGTCACCGCCGAGGACGCGGTCCCCGCCAAGGAGGACCTGCTGCACGGGCGCTGGCTCGTGCTGCGCCGCGGCAAGAAGAACCTGGCGGCGGTCGAGGTCACCGGCTGATCCGCGGTCGCGAGCCCGTACGGCGCGCACGGCGCGGGGGCCGGCCCGGACACGTCGTCCGGGCCGGCCCCCGCCTCGTCGCCCGCCGCGCGGCGGACCCGACCTAGGTCATCTGCCGCTTGTTGCCCCGGACCATGCCGTAGAGCAGGTCACCGAGACCGACGATCACGACCGCTCCGGCAAGCTGCAGCAGGTGCCGGATCCAGTCGATGCCGCGCGTCTCGTCGACGCCGATCCAGGTGGCCACGGCGTTGCCGAGCACGGCGCCGATGATGCCGAAGACGGCGGTCAGCCACAGGGGCTGATGCTGCTTGCCCGGCAGGATCGCCCGGGCTATCAGGCCCAGCACGAAACCGACGATGATCGCCCACAACCAATGCATGTCGAGCCTCCTCCTGGCGCGTCGTGCGCATGTGGGCCCAGTCTCGATCCGTCCGGCCCACGGCGCATTTCGGGCAGCTCCGTTCGGGGGACACCCCCTGCGCCCGGGGTCCGCGGGGGCGGCGTACGGTGGAAGCGTCCGGGCCGGGGCGTGTCCGGCGGTCGATCGGGTGGTGGGTTGTGGAGCGGAAGAAGCGGAACGGGGCCGAGGTCTTCCGGATCACGGGGGCGCGGATGGGCCTCGCCGAGGACGTACGGGGCCGACAGCGCCGGTACGTGATCTCGATGGTGATCAGGACCCTGTCGGTCGTCGCGACGGTCGTCCTGTGGAACGTGCAGCGGCCCGTGGCCATCGTGACGCTCGTCGCGGGGGCCCTGCTGCCGTACGTGGCGGTGGTCATCGCCAACGCGGGCCGCGAGTCGACGCCGTCCCTGCCTTCGCACTTCATCCCGGCTCCTGTGCACCCCGCACTGGGCGACGGAAAGCTCAAGAAAAGCTCAGATCAATCATGAGGTTCCAGTGCACCGCACCGGGTCCTGCGTGACATACTGCCTACGCGCTCCGCATCCCCCGTCGGAGCGACGGACCGACGCCGGGCAGCTCCCCCCGTGGCTGCTCGGCGTCGCCTTCCCGTCTTAGGGTTGAGCCGTGACTCCCCTTGACGAATCCCCCCCGAACGACACGCCGACCTGTTCGGCGAAGGGCTGCCGCGACGCGGCCTCCTGGGTCCTGGCGTGGAACAACCCGAAGCTGCACACCCCCGAGCGCCGCAAGACGTGGCTGGCGTGCGAAGAGCACCGCGAGCACCTGTCCCAGTTCCTGGGGGTCCGCGGTTTCCTCAAGGACGTGGTGAGGCTGGAGGAGTGGGTACAGCCCGAGGGCTCGGAACGGATCTAGCGCCGTGACCGGGAAGGAACCCTTCCGGTCACGGCACCGGCCGGTCCGAGCCCTCGGGCCGTGCTGACGGAGGGTCAGCCGCCGATCGCCGACATCGGGCGGTCGGGCTGCAGGAAGGACGGGTCGTCGAGACCGGACCCGGCCTTCTTGCCCCACATCGCCAGCTTCCACAGCCGGGCGATCTCCTCGTCCGCGGCGCCCGAGCGCAGGGCCGCGCGCAGGTCCGACTCCTCGGTGGCGAAGAGGCACGTACGGACCTGGCCGTCGGCGGTCAGGCGGGTACGGTCGCAGGCTCCGCAGAAGGGGCGGGTGACCGAGGCAATGACGCCGACGGTGGCCGGGCCGCCGTCGACGACCCAGCGCTCGGCCGGGGCGGAGCCGCGCTCCTCGGAGCCTTGCTCGGTGAGCGTGAAGCGGGTGCGCAGGGACTGCAGGATGTCCCCGGCGGTGATCATGCCCTCGCGCTTCCAGCCGTGCTGGGCGTCGAGCGGCATCTGCTCGATGAAGCGGAGCTCGTACTCGTTCTCCACGGCCCAGGCGAGCAGGTCGGGGGCCTCGTCGTCGTTCAGCCCCGGCATGAGCACGGCGTTGACCTTGACGGGGGTGAGGCCGGCCTCGCGGGCGGCGGCCATGCCCTCGATGACGTCCTTGTGGCGGTCGCGCCGGGTGAGGGTCTTGAAGACCTCGGGGCGCAGGGTGTCCAGGGACACGTTCACCCGGTCCAGGCCTGCGGCCTTGAGGGCCTGCGCGGTGCGCTTGAGGCCGATGCCGTTGGTGGTCAGCGACATCTGGGGGCGGGGCTCCAGGGCCGCGCACTGCTCGACGATCCCGACGAGGCCGGGGCGCAGGAGCGGCTCGCCGCCGGTGAAGCGGACCTCTTCGATGCCGAGCTGGGTGACGGCGATGCGGATCAGCCGGACGATCTCGTCGTCGCTGAGCAGATCGGACTTGCCGAGCCACTGCAGGCCCTCCTCGGGCATGCAGTACGTACAGCGCAGGTTGCACCGGTCGGTGAGCGAGACACGCAGGTCAGTGGCCACGCGGCCGTAAGTGTCGAGAAGCACTGTGAGCCCCCTCCCCTGTCCGGTTTGTAGAGGTGTTGCGTCGCCGTGGACTACAGGGCGAGCGCTACCACCGAGCCTACGCGACGCCTGTGACTTGTAGAGGTGCCGGAACGAACGAGACGGGACGTGGCCGTGTCGTAGGGAAGTACGACACGGCCACGCTCGGTGTTCGTGCTGTCTCGCCCCGGCGCTGGGTGTCAGTGCGCGCCGGTGCCCGTCAGTGAGCGGACCTCGAGCTCCGCGAACTTCTGGGGGTCGGCCTTCTCCTTGGAGAGGACGGTTCCCAGC
This sequence comes from Streptomyces sp. ISL-66, assembly GCF_018614135.1. Classification (GTDB taxonomy): domain Bacteria; phylum Actinomycetota; class Actinomycetes; order Streptomycetales; family Streptomycetaceae; genus Streptomyces. Next base: position 5,672 of record NZ_JAGGOW010000021.1, on the reverse strand, counting down.
CAGCCCAGCAGGAAGCCGAGCGGGATGGAGATGATGCCGGGGTTCTCCAGGGGGAACCAGTAGAAGTCGGCGCCCTTGAACATGGAGGTGGGCTTCCCGGAGACGACCGGGGAGAAGAGCACCAGGACGACCGAGGAGACCAGGCCGCCGTAGATGGACCACAGCGCTCCCTGGGTCGTGAAGCGCTTCCAGAAGAGGCTGTAGAGGATCGTCGGCAGGTTGGCGGAGGCCGCGACCGCGAAGGCGAGGGCGACGAGGCCGGCCACGTTGAGGTCGCGGGCCAGGGCGCCGAGGCCGATGGCGACGGCTCCGATGACCACGGTGGACCAGCGGGCCGCCCGCACCTCTTCCTTCTCGGTGGCCTTGCCCTTGCGGATCACGTTGACGTAGATGTCGTGGGCGAAGGAGGAGGACGAGGCCAGCGTCAGGCCCGCGACGACCGCGAGGATGGTGGCGAAGGCCACCGCGGAGATCACGGCGAGCAGGATCGCGCCGCCGGTGGAGTCCGCGCCGCCGCCGATCTCCTGGGCGAGCAGCGGGGCCGCTGTGGTGCCGGCCTTGTTGGAGGCGATGATGTCGACGCGCTTGAGCAGGGCCGCGGCGCCGAAGCCGAGGACGATCGTCATCAGGTAGAAGGCGCCGATGATGCCGATGGCCCAGTTGACGGACTTGCGGGCGGCCTTGGCCGTGGGAACGGTGTAGAAGCGGATCAGGATGTGCGGCAGGCCGGCGGTGCCGAGGACCAGGGCGAGGCCGAGCGAGATGAAGTCCAGCTTGGTGATCGAGTCCTTGCCGTACTTGAGGCCGGGCTCCAGGAACTTCACGCCCTGACCGCTGTTGTCGGCGGCCTGGCCGAGCAGGTCCGAGATGTTGAAGTTGAACTTGAGCAGCACCAGGAAGGTGATCAGCAGGGTGCCCGCGATGAGCAGCACCGCCTTGATCATCTGGACCCAGGTGGTGCCCTTCATGCCGCCGATGGTGACGTAGAGGATCATCAGCACGCCGACCAGCGAGACGATCACGACCTTGCCGAGGTCGCTGGTGATGCCGAGGAGCAGCGAGACGAGCACGCCGGCGCCGGCCATCTGGGCGAGCAGGTAGAAGATCGAGACCACGATGGTGGAAGTGCCGGCGGCGGTGCGTACGGGGCGCTGGCGCATCCGGTACGCGAGCACGTCGCCCATCGTGTAGCGGCCGGAGTTGCGCAGCGGCTCGGCGACGAGGAGCAGCGCGACCAGCCAGGCGACGAGGAAGCCGATGGAGTAGAGGAAGCCGTCGTAGCCGAAGAGCGCGATGGCTCCGGCGATGCCGAGGAAGGAGGCGGCGGACATGTAGTCGCCGGAGATGGCCAGGCCGTTCTGGAAGCCGGTGAACTGGCGGCCGCCGGCGTAGAAGTCGGCGGCGTCCTTGGTCTGGCGGCCGGCCCAGATCGTGATGCCGAGGGTGGCGACCACGAACAGTCCGAACAGGGTGATGATCAGCGGGCGGTGCTCGGTGGCGCCGGCGGCGACGGTGGTGCCCGCCGTCGTCGCCGTGCCCGCGGCCAGCAGCAGGGGGGTGCTCACGCTCCCGCCTCCATCCGCGCCTTGATGGCCGTGGCCTTGGGGTCGAGCTTGGCCGCGGCGTGGCGCGAGTACAGCCAGGCGATGAGGAAGGTCGTCGCGAACTGGGCGAGGCCGAGGACGAGGGCGACGTTGATGTTGCCGAAGAGCTTGGTCCCCATGAAGTCGCCCGCGTAGCTGGAGAGCAGGACGTAGAGCAGGTACCAGGCGATGAACGCCACGGTGAGCGGGAAGGCGAAGGAGCGCTGGGCGCGGCGCAGTTCGGCGAATTCGTCGCTCTGCTGGACGCGTACGAACGCTTCGGCCGAGGGGCTCGCCGGCGGCGTTCCCGTGCTGCCCGCGGGCGGCGCTGGTTCGGTGGACACGGGGGACTCTCCTTGTGACGCGGGTGCGGTGGGGACGACGGACAAAACAACCTCCGTGTGGGGGGACGTGGTGCTGGTCCCCCTGCCAACGGCACGGCCGGCGCGTCGGGACGGTTCAACACCCGGGGTTCCTTTGAAAACTGATTTCTCGAACTGATGGCGCAAAGTCGAACGGCGGCACTAGGTTCGCGTGTCATGAACCCGTCGGGCGCGACCGCGCCCGCGGCTTTTCACGACGATGTGGAGAACCCATGGCTCGTCTGGGAACCGGTAACCGTCGGCGCGCCCTCGCCGTTCCGGTAGGACTGGCGCTCACCGCCTCGCTCGCCTTCCTGCCCGCCGTGGCGGCGAACGCCGCCCCGCTGGGCAACACGGCGGAATCGGCGGCCGCCAAGCCCGACACCTCCGGCCCCAAGCTGTCGTACGTGGCGAACCTGACCGCGTACGGCACCGTGAAGCAGGCGGCGAAGGCCATCGAACGGGCCGGTGGCACGGTGGTCATCGCATATGAGCAGATCGGGGTGGTGGTCGCACACTCCCAGAACCCGGAGTTCGCCAAGCAGCTCCGGGGACAGCGCAGCCTGTTCGTGTCGGTCGGCGCCACCCGTACGGCCCCCCTGTCGGTGGTGCAGACCACCGAGGAGGGCACGACGCAGAGGCTGAGCGACGCGGACGCCGCCAAGGCGGCGGCGCAGGCCGAGCCGGGGCAGGAACCCCTGGAGTCCAACCAGTGGGACCTTCGCGCGATCAACGCCGACCAGGCTCACAAGATCAACGATGGCAGCCCGAACGTCACGGTGGGCGTCATCGACACGGGTATCGACGACACCCACCCGGATCTCGCCGCGAACTTCTCCAAGGACCAGTCCGCGAACTGCGTCGGCGGCGTCGCCGACACCACCGACGGCGCCTGGCGTCCGTACGTGAACGGCAGCGACCACGGCACGCACGTGGCGGGCACCATCGCGGCCGCGCGCAACGGGATCGGCATCAGCGGCGTGGCGCCCGGCGTCAAGGTCGCCGCGATCAAGGTGAGCGAGCCCGCGACCAGCCTCTTCTTCACCGAGGCGGTCGTCTGCGGCTTCATGTTCGCCGCCGAGAAGGGGATCGAGGTGACCAACAACAGCTATTACGTCGACCCCTGGCTCTACAACTGCAAGTCGGACGACGACCAGAAGGCGCTGGTGGAGGCCCTCACCCGGGCGACCAAGTACGCCGAGCGCAAGGGCGTGCTCAGCGTGGCCTCGGCCGGAAACTCCAACCACGACCTGGCGTCCCACTCCATCGTCGACACCAGCAGCCCGGACGACGCGACCCCGGTCCCCCGCACGATCGACCCGCACGTCTGCCTGGACGTGCCCACCCAGCTGCCGGGCGTGGTCACGGTGAGCGCGACCGGTGACCGGGGCTTCAAGTCGTACTACTCCAGCTTCGGCCTGGGCGTCGTCGACGTCGCGGCCCCCGGCGGCGACAAGTGGCAGGTCCCCGCCACCCCGGACGCCAACGGCCGGGTGCTGTCCACCGTCCCGGGCGGCGGCTACGGCTACAAGCAGGGCACCTCGATGGCCGGCCCGCACGTCGCCGGTGTCGCGGCCCTGCTCAAGAGCCGCCACCCGTGGGCGACCCCCTCGCAGCTCCAGGCGATGCTCAAGGGCCAGGCCACGAAGGTGGCCTGCCCCGAGAAGGTCTACGACGCCACGGGCGCGCTGATCGACGCCACCACCTGCAACAGCAAGTGGGGCCAGACCGGCTACTACGGCTACGGCGTGGTCGACGCGCTGAAGGCCGTCAAGTAGTCGTCGCACGGCACCGGTAAACGGAAGGGCCGGGCGGGGTTCACCCCGCCCGGCCCTTCCGCGCTCCGGATCAGGGGGTGATCATCACCTTGAGCGCGCTGCGGTCGTCCATCGCGCGGTAGCCGTCCGGGACCTCGTCGAGGCTGACGGCCCGGTCGAAGACGGGCGACGGGTCGATCGCGCCGCTGAGCACGTCCGCCAGCAGCTCCGGGATGTACGCCCGGACCGGGGCGACGCCGCCGCGCAGGGTGATGTTGCGGTCGAACATGACACCGAGGTCGAGGCCGGTGCCGCTGCCGTGCGGGACGCCGACGTAGCCGATGGCCCCGCCGTCGCGGACGATGTTCACCGCGGTCCGCATGGACATCTCGGTGCCGACCGCCTCGATGACGCTGTGGGCGCCCTGGCCGCCGGTGAGCTCGCGCACGGCCGCCTCGGCGGCCTCGCCGCGCTCGGCGACCACGTCGGTGGCGCCGAAGAGCTTCGCGATGTCGGTACGGGAGGAGTGGCGGCCCAGGGCGATGATCCGGTCGGCGCCGAGGCGCTTGGCGGCGAGGACGCCGCACAGGCCGACCGCGCCGTCGCCGACGACGGCGACCGTGGAGCCCTCGCGGACGCCCGCGCCGAGCGCGGCGTGGTGGCCGGTGCCCATGACGTCGGACAGCGCCAGCAGCGCGGTGAGCAGGTGGTCGTCGGAGACCGCCTCGGCGGGCAGCTTCACCAGGGTGCCGTCGGCGTACGGCACCCTGACGGCCTCGCCCTGGCCGCCGTCGTGGCCGACCGAGCCCCAGAATCCGCCGTGCTCGCAGGAGGTGTACAGGCCCTCGGAGCAGTAGTCGCAGGTGCCGTCGGACCACATGAAGGGAGCGACGACGAGGTCGCCGGCGCGCAGGCCGGAGACGGCGGAGCCGGTCTCCTCGACGACTCCGAGGAACTCGTGGCCGATCCGCTGGCCGGGCCGGCGGGCCGCCTCGCCGCGGTAGGCCCACAGGTCGCTGCCGCAGATGCAGGCGCGCAGCACGCGGACGACGGCGTCCTCGGGGCGCTGGATCGCAGCGTCGGGCACCTCCTCCACGCGGATGTCGTGCGGGGCGTGGATGACGGTGGCGCGCATGGTGGTTCAGTCCTCCGGCTAGGGGGTGGTTGAGCCTTGTACGGCCTCCTTACCGTACGCCTGTACCGGAGCGACCGCTTCCGCGGCCTGCGGGTGCCGGGCCGACGGGTACCGGGCCAGCAGGTACTGGGCCGCCAGGTACGTGGCCATGATCCAGAAGTCGGGGCGCGGCGGCTGCGGCCACTCGGCGACCCCGGTGGCGATGAGCGTGTCGGAGAGCAGGAACAGCGCCCCGCCGAGGCCCGTCCGCCATCCGAGGGCGCTGGAGCGGTAGGCCATGGCCGTGAGCAGCAGGCTGTAGCCGGCGACGGGGATCCGCAGCTCGGCGGGCAGGTCGCCCCAGAGCAGCGTGACGGTGGACAGGAGCGCGACGGCGTACGCGGCACCCAGCGCGGGACGCGTGCGGCGGCGGCCGAAGAGCACGAGGTAACAGACGTGCCCGGCGGCGAAGGAGCCCATGCCGATCAGGAAGGCGGGATCGGCGTCGAAGAGCAGGGCCAGGTCCCCGCCCCAGCCGAATAGCAGGGCGGCGAGCAGCAGTCGGGGCGCGTCGCCCCGCGCGATCACGTGGGCGAGCAGCAGCGGCATCAGCAGCGGCTTGGCGATCACGTGGCCGAGGTGCCAGCCGGCCAGCAGCGAGCCGAGGTCGAAGGCGGTGGCGAGGACGAAGGCGGCGAGCAGCACCCGGGCGGCCCGGCCGGCGCTCCGCGATGCGGCGGGGCGCGACCGGGACGGCGTACGGGACGGGGCGTGCGCGGTGGGCTCCGACTCCGTTCCGGCGCTCACGCGGCGTGCTCCGGGGACTTCGCCGACTCGGCCGGCCGCGCCGCCGGGG
>NZ_JAGGOW010000218.1 GCF_018614135.1 Streptomyces sp. ISL-66 | reverse complement strand
GCCCTGGCGGCTGCGCCCCCGACGCTGGCCCCGGTCCCGGCGGCTCCGGCCGCGGCGGCTGCGGCCCCGGTCCCGGCGACTGCGGCCGGGTCCGTCGCCGTCAGCGTCGTGCCCGGCGACCCTGGAGCCACCGTCACCGCGGGCGCGGCCTCCGCGCCCGCTCCCGCCTCCGCCCCCGCGGGAGGCCAGGGCTGGGGCCCGGACATGGGAGCCCCGGCCACCTTCGTGCTGCTGCGCCACGGCGAGACCGCGCTGACCCCGCAGAAGCGCTTCTCCGGCAGCGGCGGCCTCGACCCGGAGCTGTCGCCGGCCGGCCGCCGCCAGGCCGCCGCCGTCGCCGAGGCGCTGGCGGCGCGCGGCACCGTCCAGACGGTGATCAGCTCCCCGCTGCGGCGCTGCCGGGAGACCGCGCAGGCCGTGGCCGACCGGCTCGGTCTCACCGTGACCGTCGAAGAGGGCCTGCGCGAGGTCGACTTCGGCGCGTGGGAGGGGCTGACCTTCGCGGAGGTCCGGGAGCGTTTCCCGGACGACCTCCAGGCCTGGCTTGACTCGCCTAGGGCCGCCCCCACGGGCGGCGGCGAGAGCTTCGCGTCCGCCACCCGCCGCGTCTCGGCGACGCGGGACCGGCTGCTCGCCGCCCACGCGGGCCGCACCGTGCTGCTGGTCTCGCACGTGACGCCGGTCAAGATCCTGGTCCGCCTCGCACTGGGCGCCCCGCCGGAGGCCCTGTTCCGCATGGAACTCTCGGCGGCCTCCCTGTCGGCGGTGGCCTACTACGCGGACGGCAACGCCTCGGTCCGCCTCCTGAACGACACGTCCCACCTGCGCTGGTAGCGCTGTGGCCGGGTCGCCCCATGTCCGCTCCACGGGGGCGCCGGCGGAGCGGCCGGAACGCGAAAAACCGCCCGGCCCCGGGGAAGTCCCCGGGGCCGGGCGGTTGTGGCGCAGAACGACGCAAGCTGTACGCCGGGTTCTGTCGCCCGGCGACCTCGCGGTCGCCGGGGAGACGGCCATCCATCTAGGACCGGCGTTGCCACCGGCCTCGTGCGGTCTACCCGCGAACTCGGGCGAGCAGCCCTCGAACGTCCGCGCAGAGCCGTCCGGAGACGACTCCTCTTGACCTTGCTCCGGGTGGGGTTTACCTAGCCGCCTGAGTCACCTCAGGCGCTGGTGGTCTCTTACACCACCGTTTCACCCTTACCGGGGGCCGAAGCCCCAGGCGGTCTGTTTTCTGTGGCACTGTCCCGCGGGTCACCCCGGGTGGCCGTTAGCCACCACCCTGCTCTGTGGAGCCCGGACGTTCCTCGGCGGGATCCGAGGATCCCGACGCGGCCGTCCGCTTGTGTCGTTCTGCGTGGTGACCATGTTACCGCCGCCCGGGTGAGGTCCTTGACCTCGACGCGGCGGCAGGGTTTCTGCTGGCTCCCCTGCGCATCGGAGAGATCGCCGCGCTCGTCGGGGTCACCCTGGCCAGCGCACTGCGGCAGCCCGCACCCCCGTGACGGGCTGCCGCAGGGCGGTCCGGGTCCCCCCTCGCGGACGTTCGTGACGGCGACGCCCCGGGGACGTGGCGAAGAAGGTGATCCTCCGCGGGGGACGAGGAGCCGTGTGCCGAGCGTGACAAGTCGGCGGGCCGCTGTCTTGTCGAAATCGGCACGCCTTCCACGGCGCCGGCACCGGCACCGTCGCCTCGATCCGGATCCGGCTCCGGCTCCGGCGCCGTCCGTGATCTCCGCCGGATCTAGTCGCCGGTCGTGCCGTCGAGCATCTCGCGCAGGATGTCCAGGTGGCCGTTGTGGCGGGCCGTCTCCTCGGTGAGGTGGAGGAGGATCCAGCGCAGGTCGACGTGGAGGCCGTTGCGGATGGCTCGTTGGGCCTGGATGTCCAGGCCGTTCGCGGCGACCAGTTCGCGGTAGCGGGCGCTCTGTTCGGCGTATTCGTCGAGCAACCGCGTGAGCGGGAAGTCGACGGCGATGCGCATCTCGCGGTCGGGGTCCTCCTCGGTCCAGGGGCCCTGGTCTTCCTCGCCGAGGAAGACCACTTGGAACCAGTAGTACTCGACCCAGCGGAGGTGGTTGATCACTCCGCTCATGGTCATCAGCGGTGAGCCCGGCAAGATCGCCTTGCGTGCGTTCTCCGCGGAGACGCCGTCGCACTTGGCACGGGCGGTGTCACGTGTGTAGTCGAGGAACGTGGTGAGCTGGGTGCGCTCGTCCCACGCGGGCGGTGTGTCGTCGATTCTGGTCATTGCGCGAAGCGTCCCCGATCACCGCGACTGATGTCGAGGCATTTATCGACGGGCCCAACCTGCTCCACCCAGCTCCTCGTCCGGGCGGGTCGCTCCAGCGATTCGGCGTCGGTGGGCCGCCCGGCATGATCCGCCGGACAGGCCTCAACCCGACAGCACCACGCTGCTGACCCGGCCCGGCATTCGGTCCAGTGCCGAGCCGGGCGCCAGCCCGCCGCGCAGGCGCACGAACCGGGACGGGGGCAGCCCCGTCATCACCTTCACCTCGCGGCTCAGGTGCGCCTGGTCGTGGTAGCCGCAGACGGCCGCCACGTGCGCGGCAGCCGTCCCCGCTGCCAGCAGACGCAGCGCGTGCTGGAGCCGGAACACCCGGGCCACGGCCTTGGGGGACAGGCCGACCTGCTCGCGGAACCGCGCCCGCAGGGTGCGCGCGCTCCATCCGGTCTCGGCGCTCACCCGGGTCAGCGAGCGGCCGTCCGCCCACAACCGCGAGAGCGCTCCGCGGACTTCGGGGGCGGGCACCGGGCCGCACTCCAGGCGCGCGCAGAACACCTCGTCCAGCAGGGCGAAGCGTTCCGTCCACGAGCCGAGCGATTCGAGCCGCTCGGTGAGGTGCCGGCCGCCCGGGCCGAGCACCTCCGCCAGGTCCACGTGCGCGTCCTCGAAGTGCCACATCGGGACGCCGAACAGCCGGTAGCAGCCCAGCGGGCTCATGTTCACCTCCAGCCCGCGGACGGAGCCGGCGTGCACCCCGATCGCCGGCACCGTGCGCGGGCCGCTGATCACGGCCCGGGAGGCGGGCGGCCACAGGGCCGTGGCGAGTTCCCCGGTGCGCGTCACCCACAGGCCCTCGGAGAAGGTGAAGACGAGCGTCACGTATCCGGTGGGCAGCTCCAGGCGGCGTCTCGGCGCGGTGAACTCCGTCTCGAAACCGGTGTAGTTGACGATCAGCGGCCGCAGTGCGACGGCCGGCCGCCGACGGCGCGCCGGGCGGGCGCCCGGCCCGGGCGCGGTCCCTCCCCGCACGCCGGAGCCGCCGGAGCCGCCGGAGACGCCGAAGATGTCGACGGACCCCATCCGCGGGCCCTCCCCCTGCCGGTGCGCGGCGGTCCGTACCGCGCCGCGCCGTCGGCCGATGATGGCAGGCCCCGGGGCGCGCCGGCCAGGGCCATCCGTTCCGTGGCACCTCTGCCGGTCGCCCTGCCGGTCGCCCTGCCCTTCGCCCCGGCCCCCGCGCTACGCCGGGGCGAACAGCACCTTCGTGGTCCCGGGGTCCGCCTCCGTAAGCCGGACCCTGATCCGGTCGCCCAGCGGCAGCTTCCCCGAGGTGGCCTCGATCCGGCCGACCACGGCCGGGTCCTCCAGGTGGACCGTGCCGACCAGCGGCTCCCGCTCCTTGACGTCGATGACCGTGGCCTCGAAGATCTCCCCGACGCGGTCCTTGAGCAGCGCCGCCTCCACCAGGTCCACGGACTCCCGCTCCGCCGTGTTCGCCAGCCGCGTGCCGTCCGCCATCTCCTTCGGCAGGGCCGCCAGCGCGGACAGCACCCACTGCGGCGGTTCGTCCCCCGCGACCGCGGCAACGCACAGCTCGCCCGTGTACCGGTCGACGAGCCGGCGCAGCGGGGCGGTGCAGTGGGCGTACGGGGCCGCGACCGCGGCGTGCAGCAGCGGGTCCGGGGTCGCGCCGCCGGTGAAGGCCGTGTAGCCGGCGCCGCGCAGCAGCGAGGTGCACTCCTGCAGGAACGCCGCGTGGGCGGGACGGTGCGGGTCGAGGGAGCGCACGAGCTCGGCGTACGGGACGTGGTGCGGCCATTCGATCCGCAGCGCCTTCGCCGCCCGGCGCAGCCGTCCGACCGCCCCGTCGGGAGCGGTCGGCAAGGTCCGCAGGATGCCGGTCCCGGCGGCGAGCATCAGCTCGGCGGCGGCCATGCCGGTCATGAGGGAGATCTGGGCGTTCCAGCCGTCGGCGGGGAGCGGAGCCCGGTAGGCCAGGCGGTACGAGTCCCCGTGCGCGACGATCTCCTGTTCGGGCACGTTCAGCGAGATCCCGCCGCGCTCCGCCTCCAGGGCTTCGCGCAGGGTGCCGATGTCCTTGAGCAGGGCCAGGGCCTCCTCGGCGGTGCCGCCGTCGATGGCCTTCTGGACGCCCTCGTAGTCCAGCTTGGCCCGGCTGCGCACGAGCGCGCGGCGGACGTCGGTGGTCTCCACCCGGCCCTCCGCGTCCAGGTCGAGCCGCCACAGCAGGGCCGGGCGGGTCTGGTCGGGCAGCAGGCTGGCCGCGCCCTCCGAGAGCACGGCCGGGTGCAGGGGGACGTTCTCGTCGGGGAAGTAGAGGGTGGTGACCCGGCGGTGGGCCTCGGCGTCGAGGGCGCCGCCGGGGGTGACGCAGGCGGCGACGTCGGCGATGGCGTAGTGCACGCGGTAGCCGCCGGAGGGGCGCTTGGCCAGGTGCATGGCCTGGTCCAGATCGCGTGACGCGGGCGGATCGATGGTGAAGAGGGGGACGTCGGTGGCGTCGAGGCCGGGCAGGACCGGATTCCTGACGGCCCGCTCGGCCTCGGCGAGCACGGGCGCCGGAAACTCCAGCGGTACCCCGAGCCCGGTCCGCAGTGCACGCAGCGCGGCCCGCAGGGCAACCCCGTCTGCGTCGGCCATGATCATGTGACGGCGTGGCATGCACCGAGCCTATGGCCGGTGGGCCGGGGCGGCACGGCGAGCCGTCTACCCTGGGCTGGGGCCGCACCCCCGCCGCTGTGCCATGCCCGTCCGAAGGAGAACCACCGTGCTCGTGCTGCTGCCGCCGTCCGAAGGAAAGGCCGCCGGCGGCTCCGGCGCACTGCTGAAGCCGGAGTCGTTGTCGCTGCCGGGGCTCGGCGCCGCGCGGGCGGCGGTGCTGGAGGAACTCGTCGAGCTGTGCGTGGGCGACGAGGAGAAGGCGCGGGAAGTCCTGGGCCTGAGCGAGGGCCTGCGGGGCGAGGTCGCGAAGAACGCGGAACTGCGGTCCGCGGTCGCCCGTCCGGCCGGGGAGATCTACACGGGCGTCCTGTACGACGCGCTGGGCCTCTCGACGCTTCCGCCCGCCGCGGCGGCGCTGGCGGCGCGGTCGCTGGTCGTCTTCTCGGGCCTGTGGGGCGCGGTCCGGATCACGGACCGCATCCCCTCCTACCGGTGCTCGATGGGCGTGAAGCTGCCGGGGCTGGGGGCGCTGGGCGCGTTCTGGCGGGAGCCGATGGCATCGGTGATGCCGGAGGCGGCGGGCGACGGCCTGGTCCTGGACCTGCGGTCCTCGGCGTACGCCTCCGCGTGGAAGCCGAAGGGTGAGGTCGCGGGGCGGACGGCGACGGTGCGGGTGCTGCACGCGCAGGTGGTGGACGGTGTGGAGAAGCGGTCGGTGGTGAGCCACTTCAACAAGGCCACGAAGGGCCGCCTGGTCCGCGACCTCCTGACGGCGGGCACGGTCCCGGCGTCCCCGGCGGAACTCGTCACGTCCCTGCGGGACCTGGGCTTCACGGTGGAGGCCCAGCCCCCGACGAAGCCGTCGAAGGCGTGGTCCCTGGACGTGGTGGTCACGCAGATCCACTGACCCCGAGCTCCCCCGGCTACCGCCGGGAGGCCGATCCGGCCCGTCCGGTGCTGTGGCCTTGCCGGCCACAGCACCGGCTAGCGGCCCAGGGGCCAGGCGACCGCTGCGGGGGTCTGGTCGGAAGCGCCCGCGTATACGGCGCAGGCGTCCGTGAGGGTTTCGAGCAGGGTCAGCGGGTCAGGGAGCGGATGCTCCATGCCCCGGAGCCAGGTCACCGCGAGATCCCCCGGCAGGGCCGCCGGCGGAACCAGGACGTAGCTGCCCCGGCAGTGCCACCGCAGGCCCGGGTGCTCGTCCATCGTCTCCGGATGGCAGTCCAGTTCGCACGGCCACCACTCGTCCTCGTCCTCGGGCGTACCCCGCGTCGCGGTGAAGAAGAGCATCCGCGCCTGGTCACCCGTACCGCCGGACTCGGCGACCGGGCCGACGTCGACGCCCGCGGCCAGCAGGCGGGTCAGCGCGCTGTGCCCGGCTTCGAGGGGGACGTCGAGGACGTCGTGGACCATGCCGGTCGCGGTGATGAAGTTCGCCTGCGGCTCGCTCCGGGCCCAGCGTTCGACCTGGGCGCGGTCGGTGGTCGACTGGGTCTGCCAGGCGAAGGAGACGGGGTGACGCGCGGGCGTCGGACAGCCGATGCGGTCGCACGAACACCGGTAGCCCGCGGGATGGGCGGCGGGGGCGATCGGGAGACCTGCGGCGGCGACGGCCAGCAGAAGGGCCTCGCGTTCTCGTCCTGGGTCCTCGGCGGAGGGTTTCGGCTTGCGGCGCAGCCACTGGGAAATCCTGCTCTGCTCGCCGCGTTTGACGCGGCCGGACTCAGACCCCATCTATCCCCTCACCTACTGCGTTTCCCCGGCAGACCCCCACATGGTCCCACCATCCCGGGAGCCGGGTGACCGCACCCCCGACTTGGGCTCCCACATAACCATAGAATTCGGCCATGTGTTCCCGGCCATGATGAGGTCGGTCGGGGCATTTCCCTTCGATCCGTGCCCCGTGCGCGCCTGGTCCGTGCCCGGTCCGGCCCGGTCCGGCGCGGTCCGGCCCTCCTTCAGCTCCCGGACCGGGACCCGGCCGCGGCCCCGCCCAGCACCGCGTCCACCAGCGCGTCCGCATACGCGTGCGTGAGCGGCGCCGTCCGCAGCAGCCACCGGTACGTCAGCGGTCCGAGCAGCAGCTCCACCGTCAGCCGCAGGTCCGCGTCCGGTGCGAGCTGCCCGGCCTCGCGGGCCGCCCGCAACCGCGTTTCGTACAGCGCGAGCTGCGGCTCCAGCAGCTGTTCGGTGAAACGGGCCCCGAGCGCCGGGTCGGTGGCGCCGGCCGCCGTGAGGGCGCGCGCTGGGGCCTCGTACTTCTCGTCGTTGAACTCGTCCACCGTCGCCCGCAGTACGTGCTTCAGGTCGGCGGCCAGGTCCCCGGTGTCGGGGAAGCCGGCCCACTGCGCCGCCGTCCCGGCGTCCCCCGCGAGCGCGAGCGAGGCGTCCAGCAGGACCGCCGCCTTCGAGGACCACCAGCGGTAGATGGTCTGCTTGCCCACCCCCGCGCGGGCGGCGATGGCCTCGATCGTCAGCTTGTTGTAGCCGACCTCCCCGACCAGAGCGAGCGCGGCGTCGAGGATGGCCCGCCGGGAGCGGTCGCTGCGGCGGGTGGCGTCGGGGGTCCGCGGCAAGGGTGCGGCACCCGGCGCGGGGCCGGCGGTGGGGCTGGGGCTGGGGGGAACGCTCATTTCGGCAATTTACCAATCCGGTACCGCTCGCCTTTCAGCCGTTCCGGAAACCACCCAATCAGTTCAGTGCGCCGTCTCCCTTGAGGAGAGACGATTCTCTCCTCATCACCGTGAGGAGCCCTCATTGCGCAGAGTCGCCACACCCCGGCGCTACCTGATGTGCCCGCCGTCGCACTTCAAGGTCACGTACTCCATCAACCCGTGGATGGACCCCACCAAACCGGTGGACCTGCCCCTCGCCCAAGCCCAGTGGGAGGACCTCCGGGACCGCTACCGGGCCCTCGGCCACACCGTCGAAACCCTCGTCCCCGACCCCGCGCTGCCCGACATGGTCTTCGCGGCGAACGGCGCCCTCGTCGTCGACGGCCGGGTGCTGGGCGCGCGGTTCGCCCATCCGGAACGGGCCCCCGAGGCGGAGATCCACCTCGACTGGTTCCGGCGCAACGGCTTCCAGGAGGTCCACGAGCCGTCCCACATCAACGAGGGCGAGGGCGACTTCGCCGTCACCGCCTCCTACCTCCTGGCGGGCCGGGGCTTCCGCTCCAGTCCGCTCTCGCACGACGAGGCCCAGGAGTTCTTCGGCCGCCCGGTCATCGGACTCGACCTGGTCGACCCGCGCTACTACCACCTGGACACGGCGCTGTCCGTGCTCGACGGGGACGAGATCATGTACTACCCGGCCGCCTTCTCCGAGGGCAGCCGGGCCGTACTGCGCCGGCTCTTCCCCGACGCGCTGATCGCCGGGGCGGACGACGCGGCCGCCCTCGGGCTCAACGCCGTGTCGGACGGGCGCCACGTGCTGCTCCCGCAGGCGGCCGCCGGACTCCTCGGGCCGCTCCGGGCGCGAGGGTTCGAGCCGGTCCCGATGGACTTGGGGGAGCTGCTCAAGGGCGGCGGCAGCGTGAAGTGCTGCACCCAGGAGCTGAGGCCCCAGGCGCCGGACTCCTGGTCCCCGTAACCCGGCGCGGGGCTCCGGGTCCCCTCACCCCTAGGCCTCCTGGGAAGGCGGCCAGGCCCGGCCCCAGTCGGCGTCCCGCGCCGCCTTGTAGAGGTCACCGTGGCGCTTGGTCACGGTGGCCCGGGTCAGACCCGGAGCGTCGGCGTCCTGCGGACCGCACAGGTCCAGCAGGACGAGCCCCTTGCGGATCTGCGGCCTGCGCGTGATCCGGGAGGCGGCCGGCTCCACCGGGAAGCGGGCCGCGGCCACGTAGCTGAACTTCTCGTCCTCGTACGCGAGGGAGCCGCCCTTGACCTGCCGGTGCAGGGAGGACCGGCTGACCCGCGCCGAGAAGTGGCACCAGTCCTGCCCGACCTCGATCGGGCAGGTCCCGTCGTGCGGGCACGGCGCCGCGACCCGCAGCCCGGCCCCGATCAGCTGCTCGCGGGCCTCCCGGATGCGCAGGTAGCCCTCCGGGGTGCCCGGCTCGACGATCACCACGGCCTGACCGGCGCGCGCCGCCTCGGCGACGACCGCGACGCGGGCCTCCGGGGTCAGCTCGCCCAGTACGTAGGACACCGTCACCAGGTCCGCCTCGGGGAGCGCCAGGCCGGCCCCGATGACGGCCCGCCGCCATTCGGCCGCCCGCAGCGCCGGGGAGAAGGAGGCGGCGGCCAGTTCCTTGCCGAGGACCAGCGCCGGGTCCGCCCAGTCGAGCACCGTCGTCGCGCGCGGTCCCGTCCAGGTGGCGTCCACGGCCCAGGTCGCCGCCCCGGTGCCGCCACCGACGTCCACGTGCGTGCCCGGGGTCCACCGCGGGGCCGCCTCGGCGAGCCCGCCCAGGGCGGACCGTACGGCCTCGAAGGTGGCCGGCATCCGGTACGCCGCGTACGCCGCCACGTCCGAGCGGTCGCGCAGCACGGGCGCGTTGGTGGGGGTCTGGCCGCGGTAGTTGGCGATCAGCCGCTCGACGGCGGCCGAGGCCTGCTTCTGGGGGAGCCCGTCGAGCAGCGCTCCCAGGGCGGCGCGCAGGGTTTCGGCGGAGGTCGTGGCGGGGGTGGGGACGGAGGCGTTCACCCACGAAGTTTACGGCGGACCGGAACCCCGCCCGCCGCCTCCACCCGGTGCCCCTGCGCGTTGCCCCCGCCCGTTGCCCCGCCCCCGCGCCCTACGAGGCCTTCGGCTCCGGCTTCCGCCAGGGACGGCACAGCCCCACGAAGCAGCCGACCGAGAGCAGCGAGCACGCCAGCTGCACCAGCGCCATCGGCACCGCCGTGCCCTCGCCCGCGATCCCGACCAGCGGCGAGGCGACGGCCCCGACCAGGAAGGAGGAGGTGCCGAGCAGCGCGGAGGCCGAGCCGGCCGCGTGCGGGGCGCGCATCAGGGCCTGCGCGTTGGTGTTCGGCAGCACGATGCCCATCGCCGACATCAGGACGAACAGCCCGGCGCAGACCGGGAAGAGCCCGACCTCGCCGAAGGCCCCGGACGACATCAGCAGCAGGGCCACCGAGGCGGAGGTGATGATCGCGAGGCCGACCGCCAGCACCTTGTCCAGGCTGACCCGGCCGACCAGCAGCTTGCCGTTGATCTGGCCGACCGCGATCAGGCCGACGGAGTTGACGCCGAAGAGCAGGCTGAAGGTCTGCGGCGAAGCACCGTAGATCTCCTGCACGACGAACGGCGAGGCGGAGATGTACGAGAAGAGCACCGCGAAGGCGAAGCCGCCGGCCAGGGTGTAGCCGGTGAACACCCGGTCGGCGAAGAGCCCCCGCATGGTCAGGAGCGCGGCGCCGACCCCGCCGGTCTGGCGCCGTTCGGGCGGCAGCGTCTCCCCGAGCCGCCGCCAGACCGTGAGGGTGAGCACGGTGCCGATGACGGTGAGGACGACGAAGACCCCGCGCCAGTCGGCGAAGCGCAGCAGCTGGCCGCCGATGAGCGGGGCGATGATCGGGGCCACGCCGGATATGAGCATCAGCGTGGAGAAGAACCGGGCCATCTCGACCCCGTCGTACAGGTCGCGTACGACGGCCCGCGCGATGACGATCGCGGCCGCGCCGGCCAGGCCCTGGAGCAAGCGGAAGCCGATGAGCAGCTCGGCGGTCGGAGCGAAGGCGCAGATGGCGGTGGCGAGGACGTAGACGACCATGCCGGCGAGCAGGGGGCGGCGCCGTCCCCACTTGTCGCTCATCGGGCCGATCACCAGCTGGCCCAGCGCCATGCCGGCGAGGCAGGCGGTGAGGGTGAGCTGGACGGTGGCGGCCGGGCTGCTCAGGGCGGCGGTCACGGCCGGCAACGCCGGCAGGTACATGTCCATCGACAGCGGCGGGAGCGCGGTGAGACCGCCGAGGATGAAAGTGACGAGCAGTCCGGTCCGGCGGGCGGCCGCGAGGGGCGCGGCCTTCGCGGGTGCGGAACCGGCGGGGGAGGAGGATGGGCTGGGGGAGGGCTGGCTGGGGGAGGGCTGGGTGGACGGCGACTCCTGCGCGGGCGCCCCGGGGCCTCTCTCCGGCATACGGAACTCCAGTCTTCTTGTCTTGTGTTCGCACCCCCTGGCAGCCCCATGTTCTCAGCAATCGGAACGTCCCGGGACTGGCGGCCGATGTGACGTAGCCTGCGGGCCCATGAACGCACGTGTGAAGAAGATCGCCGTCGTGACGGGGGCCGGCTCGGGCATCGGCCGGTCCGTGGCCCTGACCCTCGCCGCCGCCGGATGGGCGGTGGCCTTGGCCGGCCGGCGGACCGAAGCCCTGGAGGAGACGGCCGCCGCCGCCCGGGCCGCGGGTACCCCGGGGGAAGACGGGGCCCCCGGGGCCGACGTGCTGTGCGTACGGGCCGACGTGAGCGATCCGGACGACGTGGCCGCGCTGTTCGCCGCCGTACGGGGGCATTACGGGCGGCTCGACCTGCTCTTCAACAACGCGGGCACCTTCGGACCGGCCGGCGTCGCCCTGGAGGACATCAGCTACGAGGCATGGCGCTCGGTGGTCGACGTCAACCTCACCGGATCCTTCCTCTGCGCGCAGGCGGCCTTCCGGGTGATGAAGGCCCAGGATCCGCAGGGCGGCCGCATCATCAACAACGGCTCCATCTCCGCGCACGTGCCGCGGCCGAACTCGATCGCCTACACCGCGACGAAGCACGCCATGACGGGCCTGACGAAGTCGCTCTCGCTCGACGGGCGCCCGTACCGGATCGCCTGCGGACAGATCGACATCGGCAACGCGGCCACCGAGATGACCGAGCGGATGCAGAGCGGGATCATGCAGGCCAACGGTCAGCTCGCGGTGGAGCCCGTGATGGACGCGGCCGACGTGGCGCGCACCGTCCTGCACATGGCCGAGCTGCCGCTCGGGGCGAACGTGCAGTTCGCGACGGTGATGGCGACCGCGATGCCCTACATCGGGCGCGGCTGACCACCGGGAATGCGGGCAGACGGGCCCGGGTTGGGGTGGACATGACTGACGTGCTGCGCTACACCGCCTTCTCCGAAGACCCGGCCGGCGGCAACCCCGCCGGGGTCGTGCTCGACGCGACCGGCCTCGACGGGGCCGCCATGCTGGAGATCGCCGCCCGCCTGGGCTACAGCGAGACCGCCTTCCTCAGCTCCCCGCCCGAAGGCCACGGCGGGGAGGAGGGCCGGTCCTTCACCGTGCGCTACTTCAGCCCCAAGGCCGAGGTCCCCTTCTGCGGGCACGCCACCGTGGCCACCGCCGTGGCGCTGGGCGAGCGGATCGGCCCCGGCGAGCTGGTCTTCTCGACCCGGGCGGGCACCGTCCCCGTCTCGGTGACCCGGGCGGACGGGGGCGGCCTGCGGGCCACCCTGACCAGCGTCGAACCGCACACCGAGGACCTGGACCCGGCCGACCTCGCCGAGGCGCTGGCCGCGCTCGACTGGCCGGCCGCCGACCTGGACCCGCTGTTCCCGCCCCGGATCGCCTACGCCGGAGCCCGCCACCTGGTGCTCGGCGCGGCCACCCGGGCCCGGCTCGCGGACCTCGACTACGACTTCGGCCGACTGGAGGCGCTGATGCGGCGCCTGGACCTCACCACCGTCCAGCTCGTGCACCGCGCGGGCCCGGCGGAGTTCCACGTACGGGACCCCTTCCCGGTCGGCGGCGTCATCGAGGACCCGGCCACCGGCGCCGCCGCGGCCGCCTTCGGGGCGTACGCGCGCGAACTCGGCCTGGTACCGGCCGAGTCGGTGCTCACCCTCCACCAGGGCGCGGACATGGGCCGCCCCGGCGTCCTGACCGTGGAACTGCGCGCGGGCGACCCGCGGGTCCGCGTGGGCGGCGCGGGCGTGCGCATCCCGTAATGCCGGCCGGGACGTCCCTCGAGATCCACGAGGCCCTGCCCGCCGGGCTCGCCGCGCAGGTGGCGGCCCTGGAGGCGCAGGCATGGCCCGGGGCGAGCGCCGGACACGATCCGGCGCTCGCCCCGAAGGCGGTGCTGCTGCTCGACGGGGACGGGAGCGTCGTCGCCTCGCTGGCGCTCTTGCACAAGAGCGTCCGGCTCGAGGACGGGCGCACGTACCGCGCGGCCGGACTGAGCGGGGTCGTCACCCGGCCCGGGCTGCGGGGCCGGGGCCACGGCGCCCGGCTGGTGGCGGCGGCCCGCGCCGAGCTGGCCGCCGATCCGGCGGTGGACCTGGCGCTGTTCAGCTGCGACCGGGAACTGGCCCCGTTCTACGAGGCCGGAGGTTTCGAGGTGCTCCCCGGCACGGTCCTGGTCGGCGGCACCCGGGCCGACCCCCTGGCGACGGACGCCCCGGGTTTCGACAAGGTCGTCCTGGCGGCGTTCTTCACCGGGGCCGAGGACCGCACGGACGGTGAAGGCCACACGGACGGGGTCCGTGCGGCCTTCACCGGTGTCCGGGTACCGCTCCACCCGGGGGACGTGGACCGGCTGTGGTGATCAGGAGCGGGTCGGCTCCGGCTCCGGCTTCGGCTCGGCCTTGGTCCGGCTGATCACCGACGGGGCCAGGAACAGCGCGAGCACCGGGATCAGGTAGGCCAGCCACACCACGAGCTGGACGACGGTCGGGTCCGGCTGGAAGTTGAAGGTGCCCTTCAGCAGGGTCCCGTACCAGCTGTCCGGCGGGACCGCCGCGCTGATGTCGAAGGCCTTGTCGGCCAGCCCCGGCAGGAAGTCGGCCTCCTGCAGGTCGTGCACCCCGTACGCGAGCACGCCCGCGGCGACGACGACCAGCATGCCGCCGGTCCACGTGAAGAACTTCGACAGGTTGATCTTCAGGGCGCCCCGGTAGAACAGCCAGCCCAGCAGGATCGCGGACCCGATGCCGAGCAGCACGCCGATCAGCGGGCCCGTGCCGTTGCCGGCGGCGTGCACCGAGCGCCACACGAACAGCGAGGTCTCCAGGCCCTCCCGGCCGACGGCCAGGAACGCGGTGGTCACCAGCGCGCCGGTGCCCATCGCGAGCGCCGCGTCGAGCTTGCCCTGGAGCTCGGCCTTCAGGTGCCGCGCGGTGCGCTTCATCCAGAAGACCATCCAGGTCACAAGGCCGACCGAGATGATCGACAGGGAGCCGCCGATGGCCTCCTGCGCCTTGAAGGTCAGTTCCTGCGTGCCGAATTCCAGACCCGCGCCGAAGGCCAGCGACAGGGCGGCGGCCAGGCCGACGCCCAGCCACAGCGGCGCCAGCTTGTCCTTGTTGCCGGTCTTCACCAGGTAGGCGATGAGGATGCAGACGACGAGGCTGGCTTCCAGCCCCTCGCGCAGCCCGATCAGATAGTTGCTGAACACTTCGGTTCTCCCCGTCCCTACGCGAACAGCGTCCGGCCCCACCAGTCGTCCTGGTCGCGGACGCCCGGCGGGACGGCGAAGACGGCCGAACCCACGTGCTGGATGTATTCGTTGAGGACGTCGGACTTCGCGAGCCGGCGCTGGATCGTGACGAAGCCCTTGCGGACGTCGCGCTGGTAGGCGAGGAAGAACAGGCCCGCGTCGAGCCGGCCCAGTCCGTCCGTGCCATCGGTGAAGGAGTAGCCGCGGCGCAGGATCGTCGCGCCGTCGTTGCTGTCCGGGTGCGCGAGCCGGACGTGCGCCTGCGGCTTCATCGCCTTCAGGAAGGGCTCGTCGCGCTCCTTGGACTTGCCGACCGGGGCGCCCTCGCCCTTGTCACGGCCGAAGATGTCCTCCTGCTCGCCGAGCGGAGTGCGGTCCCAGGTCTCGATGTTCATCCGGATCCGGCGGGCCACCAGGTACGAGCCGCCGGTCAGCCAGTCGCTGCCGTCGCCCGCGCCGACCCACACGTGCTTCTCCAGCGCGGCCTCGTCGGTGCCCGAGATGTTCCGGGTGCCGTCCTTGAAGCCCATCATGTTGCGCGGGGTCTGCTCGTCGGGCGTGGTCGAGGAGGTCTTGCCGAAGCCGAGTTGCGACCAGCGCACCGCCGTCTTGCCGAAGCCGATGCGGGCGAGCTGGCGGATGGCGTGCACCGCGACCTGCGGGTCGTCGGCACAGGCCTGGACGCACAGGTCGCCGCCCGAACGGGCCGGGTCGAGGTTGTCACCGGGGAAGAGCTCCAGGTCCACCAGGGCGTCGGGACGCTTGCCCTCCAGCCCGAAGCGGCCCTTGGCGAACAGGCCGGGACCGAAACCGATGGTCAGGGTCAGACGGGAGGCCTTCAGGCCCAGCGCCTCGCCGGTGTCGTCCGGCGGGGCCTCCGGGAGGCCGCCGTAGCCGCCCTCGCCGACCGGGTGCCCGGCCGTCATCAGCCGGGCCGCCTCGGTCCAGTCCTTGAGGAGCTGGACCAACTCGCCGCGGTCCTTCGTCTTCACGTCGAAGGCGGCGAAGTGCAGGCGGTCCTGGACGGCGCTCGCGATACCGGCCTGGTGCTCGCCGTGGAAGGGCACGGACGCCCCGGCGGAGGCCGCCGAGACCATGTCCGTGCCCGAGCCCAGGACGACGGCCGTGCCGCCGGCCGCGGCGGCGCCGAGCGCGAGGCCCGCGCCGCCCCAGCCGAGCACGGCACGGCGCGAGGGCGCGCCCTTGGTCTGGCCGCCGTCCGCGACGGGCCCCTGCCCCGGGCCCTGTTCGGGTCCCTGCTCCGGTCCCTGCTCGGACACTGACTCGGTCATCCGGATCTCCCGCCTGCTCTGCCGTTACCGGTATTACTTCGCGACCGCGGCGGCCAGCTTCGAGAGCGGCTCGGCCAGCGCGTTCACGCCGTCCGAGAGCTCCTTGCGGTCCGCCTCGCCGACCTTGTCGTACGCGGTGTACTCGTAGGCGGCCTTGTTCGGGCGGTACTTCTCCAGCAGGTTGTTCAGCGCCGCGAACTGCTTGTCCAGCTCGGCGGAGAGCGCGGGGTCGTTCTTCGAGGTGATCGGCTTGAGCAGCTCGTACGCCTTCTCCGCGCCCTCGACGTTGGCCTTGAAGTCGACCAGGTCGGTGTGGGAGTAGCGCTCCTCCTCGCCCGTCACCTTGCCGGTGGCGACCTCGTCGAGGAGCTCCTTGGCGCCGTTCGCCATCGA
The DNA here is from genome assembly GCF_018614135.1 of Streptomyces sp. ISL-66. GTDB lineage: Bacteria > Actinomycetota > Actinomycetes > Streptomycetales > Streptomycetaceae > Streptomyces. The sequence goes on along the minus strand of NZ_JAGGOW010000218.1, from coordinate 7,247 downwards.
GGTGGGGGTGATCTCCGCCTGGCCGACCTTCTTCTGCCATTCGGTCAGGTCGGTGATCAGGGTGTCGGCGAGCTTCTTGTCCGCGTCGTCGATCTTGTTGTCGGCGAAGAGGGACTTCTCCAGCTTGTGCCAGCCGGTCCAGTCCTGGCCCGGCTCCAGGCCGTCCTCGCGGACGTCGACCTTCGGGTCGATGTCGCCGAAGGACTCGGCGACCGGCTCGGTGCGCTCCCAGCCGATGCGCGAGGGCGCGTACGCCTTCTTCGCGGCCTCGACGTCGCCGGCCTTGACCGCGTCCGCGAAGGCCTGCGCCTTGGGCAGGGTCTCGTCGGCCTGCTCCTGCACGTACTTGCGGTACGAGGCGACCGCGGCGTCGGCCTCGGGGCTGCGCTTCTCGGTGCCGCCCTTGCCGGTGGCCGTGACCTGCTGGCGGATGCCGTCGCCCTTCATGCCGGGCTTGCAGGCGATCTCGTACTCGCCCGCCTTCAGCTCGGCGGTGATGCTGGCCTTGGTGCCGGCGCCGATGTTCTCGCGCTCGGCGACGATGCGGTCGTCCGGGAAGAGGACGTAGAGCTCGGTGACCTTGGAGCCCTTGTTCTCGACCTCGAAGACGACCTTGCCCGCGGGGAACTCCTTCGTGGAGACCTCGCAGGCGGTGTCGGAGGCCGCCACGCGGATCGTGCCGTCGCCGGACGCGTCGCTCTTCTCGGAGCAGCCGGTGACCGCGGAGAGGGCGGCCACCACGGCGGCCGCGGTGACGACGGTGAGGCGGGCGGGACGCATAGGGGCTCCTGGCGGTCTGGCATTCGGCAGACGACCGCCCCGATCGTGTGGGGCGGCCGGTGAGGCGGACCTAACTTAACCGAGGCTTACCTCACTCATGCCCACGCGTCCAGTGATTCAGGCCACATGCCACACCGCCGGACACGGGTCCGTTACGGACATCCCATGGCGCACCCAGGATTTGGCCAAGCGGAGGTCAAGCCGAAGCCCGCCCGCCGGTCGGGATCGGCGGCCGGGTCCGCTTCGACCCTTCCCCGTCCGGCCGGCTCGCCGCAGCCGCTACGCGCTCATGGGGAACCGCTCGCCCAGCTCGCGGAACACCGAACCGTTGAAGTCGAAGGCGCGCTTGCACTCGTCGACGATGCGCTGCTTCTCCAGGTCGTCCGCCGCGATCGCGTCCAGCAGCTCGCGGTAAGTCCGCTTGAACGCCGCAGGGTTGGAGATGTCCGCGAAGACGTAGAAGCGGACGCCGTCGCCCTTGCGCTCGAAGCCCCAGGTCCGCTCCGCCTTGTCGCGGATGATCTGGCCGCCGGAGAGGTCGCCCAGGTAGCGGGTGTAGTGGTGGGCGACGTACCCGCCCGGCCAGGAGGCCGCGCACTCGGCCACGCGGGCCGCGTAGGCCTCGGTCGAGGGCAGCGCCACCAGCGTCTCGCGCCACCGCGGACCCCGCAGGTGGGCGAGGTCGCGCTCGATCTCGGCCACCCGCATCAGCTCGGGCTGGATGAACGGCCCGGCCACCACGTCGTCCCTGAGGGCCTCGGCAGCGTCCTCCAGGGCCCGGTACACGAACCACAGCTGCTCGGTGTAGCGCGTGTACGCGTCCACTCCGAGCCGGCCGCCGAGCAGGTCGCTCATGAAGGTCGAGGTCTCGGCCTCGGTGTGCTGCTCGTGCGAGGCGACGCGGATGACGGTGGAGAAGGCGTCCAAGGCGGACCTCCGAAAAATCGGAAGAAAAGGGGGACGGGCCTGGCGGCCGCGCCGCCACACCCGATCCTCCTGCTGAGGCATGCCTAAGTCAACGTGTTCCCGACGCCTTGTCGGGAAAATTCAGGGAAGCCGAAGCCGAAGCCGAAGCCGGAGCCGGAGCCGGAGCCGGAGCCGGAGCCGAAGCCAACCGGCCTTCCGCCGGTCAGGGCAGCGTCAGGATCTCCACGCCCGTGTCCGTGACCACCAGTGTGTGCTCGAACTGCGCGGTGCGCTTGCGGTCCTTCGTGACGACCGTCCAGCCGTCCTCCCACATGTCGTACTCGTGGGTGCCCAGGGTCAGCATCGGCTCGATGGTGAAGGTCATCCCGGGCTCGATGACGGTGGTGGCGTGCGGGCTGTCGTAGTGCGGGACGATCAGGCCGGAGTGGAAGGACGAGTTGATGCCGTGGCCGGTGAAGTCCCGGACCACCCCGTAGCCGAAGCGCTTCGCGTACGACTCGATGACCCGGCCGATGATGTTGATCTGGCGGCCCGGCTTGACGGCCTTGATGGCCCGGTTCAGGGCCTCGCGGGTGCGCTCCACGAGGAGCCGGGACTCCTCGTCCACCTCGCCGCAGAGGTAGGTGGCGTTGTTGTCCCCGTGGACCCCGCCGATGTACGCGGTCACGTCGAGGTTCACGATGTCGCCGTCCCGCAGGACGGTCGAGTCGGGGATCCCGTGGCAGATGACCTCGTTGAGCGAGGAGCACAGGGACTTCGGGAAGCCGCGGTAGCCCAGCGTGGAGGGATAGGCGCCGTGATCGCACATGTACTCGTGGGCGACCCGGTCCAGCTCGTCGGTGGTCACCCCCGGCGCGATCAGCTTGGCGGCCTCTTCCATCGCCTGGGCGGCGATCCGGCCGGCGATGCGCATGGCCTCGATGGTCTCGGGCGTCTGCACCTCCGGTCCGGTGTACGGAGTGGGCGCGGGCTTGCCCACGTACTCGGGCCGGCGGATGTTTCCGGGAACGGAACGGACGGGGGTGAGCTCGCCTGGTACGAGCAGCGACTGGCCAGACATGCAAGCGAGTGTATCGAGCGGGTATGGGGCAGCATGGCGGCAGAGAGCGACGGCGAGAGGAGCCTGGGGACGATGGCCCTGTTCAAGAAGCGCCAAGTGGGCAAAGCGGGCGAGTGGTACTACTGCCTGGTCCACCAGAAGGTCGAGGAAGGCCCCGAGTGCCCGGCGAAGGACCGCTTCGGTCCTTACGGGACGCCCGAGGAAGCCACGCACGCCATGGAGACGGCGCAGGAGCGCAATCTCGAATGGCAGAACGACCCCAAATGGAACGACAAGACCCGCGAGGACGACGGAACCACTCCGTAGCGCCCGGTCGGCGGGTGGGTGGGTGGACGTACCGCAGCAGGCAGCTCGGGCAGTGGTATCGGGGAGCGGTATCAGAGGGGCCGGTCAGGGGGCGGTATCAGCGGGGCGGTCCGCAGCCGGTCGGCAGGACGGGCCGCGGTTACCAGCGGCTGGGCGGCGGCGCGGTCAGCTGATCGGCCAGCCGCGCCAGCCGGTCCCGAAAACGCCGCGGCCCGCGCTGCGCGGGCAGGCTGTTCTCCCCCGCCGCCGCGCTGACCAGGTGCTGCACGGTGTCCAGATCCAGCTCGGCGGCGCCCCCCGGCACCGAGAGCGCCTCGTGCGCGAGCGTCCCGAGCTCCGCGTCCCCGCCGTCCAGGGAGAGTACGGTCGCCCCCGCGCGCCGGGCGTCGTGGACCCGCTCCAGGAGCCCCGAGCCGGGCTGCTCCGGAGCCACCACCAGCAGCGTGTGCCCGCGCCGGGCCGCCTCCAGGCGGCTCAGGCCGACCGACAGGTGCGGGGCGTCACCCGGCAGCACGTGGTGCCGTACGAGCGTGGGCGCCAGCTCGGGCAGCCCCGACCAGGCGGCCTCGTCGACCAGGTGGGCGGCCATGTGCCAGGGCTCGTACAGCTCCGTCCCCACCAGCAGCAGGTTCCCGCCGGCCGGCACCACGGACCGCCGCAGCGTCCCGGCGAAGCGGCGCGCGGCGCGGGGCCACTCCGTTCCGGCGAGCACCTCGCGCAGCAGCGCGACCCTGACGGCATCCATACCGGCATCCTGCCGCATAGAAGGGACATACGGGAGCCGTTCCCCCCCACCCGCCCCCGCCGCGCTCCGAGCGCCCCACCGCACCCCACCCGCGCCCCCCGCCGTGGCGTCGACCGCGCCCCGCACTCCACCCGCGCCCCCCGCCGTGGCGTCGACCGCGCCCCGCACCCCGACCGGGACGACGCCCCCGCCGGGTCCGCGCCTCACACCGGCCCCCCGCCGCCTCCCGCCCTCCGTGCATTCGACTCTGCCGGTCCCGGCGTTACCCTCGCCCCCATGACCTCCACAGACAGTACGCAGCAGCCCCCCGCGAAGGCCCCGGCGAAGGACCCGTGGGACCTCCCCGACGTCTCCGGCCTCGTCGTGGGCGTCCTCGGCGGCACCGGCGACCAGGGCCGGGGCCTCGCCTACCGGCTCGCGCGGGCCGGTCAGAAGGTGATCATCGGCTCCCGCGCCGCCGACCGCGCGCGGACCGCCGCCGAGGAGCTCGGCCTCGGGGTGGAGGGCGCGGACAACTCCGAGTGCGCGCGCCGCAGCGACATCGTGATCATCGCGGTGCCCTGGGAGGGCCACACCAAGACCCTGGAAGCACTGCGCGAGGACCTCGCGGGCAAGCTCGTGGTCGACTGCGTCAACCCGCTCGGCTTCGACAAGCAGGGCGCGTACGCCCTTCAGGTCGAAGAGGGCAGCGCGGCCCAGCAGGCCGCCGCGCTCCTCCCGGACTCCCGGGTCACCGCGGCCTTCCACCACCTCTCGGCGGTCCTCCTCCAGGACGAGTCGATCGAGGAGATCGACACCGACGTGATGGTCCTCGGCGAGGTCCGCGCCGACACGGACATCGTCCAGGCCCTCGCCGCCCGCATCCCGGGCATGCGCGGCGTCTTCGCCGGCCGCCTGCGCAACGCCCACCAGGTCGAATCCCTGGTGGCCAACCTCATCTCCACCAACCGCCGCTACAAGGCCCACGCGGGCCTGCGCATCACGGACGTCTAGCCCGCCGCCCCGGTCGCCCGGCCCGGAACCCGCCCCCCGTCCGCCCGGCCCCTCGCGGGGCCGGGCGGACGGGAGTGCGCAGCCGCTCAGCCCCGGCGTCCCGAACGCCCCTCGGCCGGAACCAGATGTGCCACCACGCTCCGGTAGAAGCGGTCCACGGCCTCGTCCACGCTCCGGATGAAACCCGACTCCGTATTGCCGCGCGTACTGCCCATGCCCTTGAGCAGGGACAGCCGGTACCCCACGACCGCAGCGCCGTTGGCGGGCAGCAGGTCGCCCGGCTCGGGGCGCAGCCGCTCCAGCGTGCCGCGCGGCCCGTTCCCGGTCTCGACGAGGCTCTCCACGTGCAGGTCCGCCGGGGCCTCCGTGAGCAGCTTGAGCAGCCGCTTCGCCGCGGCCAGCGGGTACCGTCGATCGAGTAGCCGGCCAGCGGTTCGCCCGAGCGGTCCGCGACGGTCATCCGCAGGTCGTCGAGGTCTCCGGAGCGGGCACCGCCGTACCAGCTGGCCGCCACCACGATCCTCGCGACCCCTTCGGGGACCGCGGTCAGGTCCACGCTGATGCGGTCCTCGTTCTCGTCCCCATTGCCGGTCGGCGCCTTACCGGAAGGCCGGGCTGTTCGTCCGTGGGTCACGCGCACCGCGTGAAGGTGCACGCCCGGCGAACCGTAGCCGCGGACGGCGGACAGATCACGAGAAAGTGGAAAACAGCCGGACGGGAGCACGCGCGGGCATGGGGGACACTGGAAGGGCTTGAACCGCTCAGTGTCTCCGAGGAGCTCCAGACATGCCCCGCCTTGCCGTCTTCGCCATCGTCCTCTGCGCCCTCGCGACGGCCGCGGCCGTCGTCTCCTTCGTGCAGGGCAGCCTGCTCGGCATCGTCTGGGTGCTGATGGCCGGCGTCACCTCGAACATGGCCTGGTTCTACGTGCGCAAGGCGAAGGTCGAGAGGGCGCGCAACGCCGTCTAGCTAGCTAGACGCAGAAGCCGTTGCTCTCCTGCCAGAAGCGGTAGAGGTCGCGGCCGCAGTAGCTCTCCAGGTCGCTCACGCCCAGGGCGGACAGCAGCCCGTCCACCAGGCCGAAGAAGTACGCGTTGACCCCCGGGATCCACAGCAGTGCGAAGACGGCCAGCAGGCCGAACGGCGCCAGCGGCGCCACCTCGCGGCGGATGCGGTGGGAGAGCCAGGGCTCGATGATGCCGTAACCGTCGAGGCCCGGGACCGGCAGGAAGTTCAGGATCGCCGCCGAGACCTGGAGCAGGGCGAGGAAGGCGAGCGCGAAGCGGAACGGCTGCGGGACCCCGTCGAGCGCGTCAAGCCAGAACGGGGCCGTGCAGACGACCGCGAAGGCCACGTTCGTCAGCGGGCCGGCCGCCGAGATGAGGCTGTGCCGCCAGCGGCCCTCGATCCTGTCGCGCTCGATGTACACGGCGCCGCCGGGCAGACCCAGGCCGCCCATGATCACGAAGATCACCGGCAGGACGATGCTGAGCAGCGCGTGCGTGTACTTGAGGGGGTTCAGCGTCAGGTAGCCCTTCGCCCCGACGCTGAGGTCGCCGCTGTGCAGGGCGGTGCGGGCGTGCGCGTACTCGTGCAGGCAGAGGGAGACGATCCACGCCGCCGTGACGAACAGGAAGACGGCCAGCCCCGTGCTGGTCGAGTACCCCGTCCACACGGCCCACCCGGTCACCGCCATGACGGCGAAGATCCCGAGGAACACGGGACTGATCTGCCGCTCGCTGCGGTCGTGCGTACGGTTGCGGTTCCCCAGGCGATCCATACCGGGAACCTACCTTGGAAAAACCCGGCGGCGGAGGGGCCCCCGGTACAGGGACAATGGCCCGGTGCGTTACGTGATTCTCGGGACCACCCAGGCCATCCGCGACGACGGGAGCACCGTCCCCGTCGGCGGCGCGCGACTGCGCGCGCTCCTGACCGCGCTCGCGCTGCGGCCGGGACGGGCGGTGCCGGTCGGCTCGCTGATCGCGCAGGTGTGGGACGGGGACCCGCCGGCCGATGCCATCGCGGCGCTCCAAGCGCTGGTGGGACGGCTGCGGCGGGCGGTGGGGCACGCGGCGGTGCGGTCGGGGGAGGACGGCTACCTGCTCGTCGCGTCCAAGGACGACGTCGACCTCTACCGCTTCGAGCGGCTCGTGGCGGCGGGGGCCGCGGCCGGCTCCCCGGCCGACGCGGCCGCCCTGTACGACGAGGCCCTCGCCCTGTGGAACGGCGAGCCGCTGTCCTCCCTCCTCGGCGCGCAGGCGCGGGCCGCCCGCTGGAAGACGCTACGGATGGACGCGCGCCGGGGCCGCCTGGAGGCGGCGCTGGCGCTGGGCGAGGCGGAGCGGGCCCTGCCGGAGCTGACCGCGCTGTGCGCCGGCCTGCCCCTGGACGAGCCGCTGCAAGCCCTGCGCATCCGCGCCCTGCGCGACGCGG
>NZ_JAGGOW010000217.1:12307-12458 GCF_018614135.1 Streptomyces sp. ISL-66 | reverse complement strand
CGGGTCAGCTCGCGCGCGGCGGCGTCGGTGAGGAGCCGGGCTCCGGCCGCGCGGCAGGCCTCGGCCACGGCGAGCGGGAGCCGCCCGATGCCGCCGTCGATGCCGGAGAAGACGGGGCGGCCGCTCCGGGCGGGCTCCGCCGAGGCCGCCC
>NZ_JAGGOW010000217.1:0-12106 GCF_018614135.1 Streptomyces sp. ISL-66 | reverse complement strand
CAGCCCGGCCTCGGCGCCGATCCGGGCGAGGCCTTCGGCGGAGAGCACCCCGGAGGCCGCGAGCGGGCCCACGTCGCCGGGAACGCCCATCACGTGGCCGCGCGGCATGGGCCGCAGCGCGCCGCGGGTCCACAGGTGCGCGGTGGCGGTGGCGGGGGGTTGCAGGTCCTCGCCGAGGCCCACGGCGCGGGCCAGTTCGAGGGCTTCGGGGCGGCGGGCGAGCACGGATTCGGCGCCGAGGTCGACGGGCAGGCCGGCCAGTTCGCCCGCGCGCAGCTTGCCGCCGAGGCGCGGGCCGGCCTCCAGGAGGGTGACGCGGACACCGTCGCGGAGCAGCCGGTGGGCGGCCGCGAGGCCGGCGATCCCGCCGCCGATGACGAGGACGTGCCCGGCCGGGGCCGACTGGCCCTTGGGGGCGTCCTTGCGCCTGTCCTTGGGCGTGTCCGTACACCTGTCCGCTTCCTGCATGGACACATCGTCTCAGACCGCTCTCCGGCCGGTCACCGAGGCCTGACCGTGACCGCTTCGGGACCGCCTCGGGACCGCGCGTACGAAACCCGGGCGGGACCCTGTGCGTCACAACGGCGACACGAGCGCAGCAGTCCTTCCTCGGGGGTACCCAGCGATGCACACCAAGCGCGAAGAACAGCACTCCGCAGAGCAGCACGCCGGAGAGGAGCAGGCCGGAGAAGAGCACGCCGCGGGACGGCGCGGAGCGAGCCGGTACCGAACGAGACGCTACGGGCGGCGCCCCGCGACCGCCTTGGCCGCGCTCTCGCTCGCGGGGGCCCTCGCCCTCGCCGGCTGTTCGGCCGGGAGCGACGGCAAGACGGCGGCGGACGCGGGGGCTCCGCGCCAGCAGGAGGCCGCAGGGCAGGGACCGGCGGCGGCCCCGGCCGCGCCGGGCGCACCGGCGCCGTCCTCGGACAAGAACCGGTCGGCCGACCCGGTACGCACCCAGATCATCCGCACGGCGACGCTGAGCATGGAGACGGCGGACGCGCAGAAGGCGACGGCCGGGGCCCGGGCCGCGGCGGAGAACGCCGGCGGGTACGTGGGCAACGAGAGCACCAAGCGCGGCGCCGACGGGGTGATGACCTCGACCGTGACCCTGCGGGTGCCCGGTGATCGCTTCGACGCGGTGCTCGGCGCGATGGAGGGCAGCGGGAAGCTGCTCGACCGCAAGGTCGAGGCGCAGGACGTGACGCAGAAGGTCGCGGACATCGACAGCCGGGTCAGGACGCAGCAGGCGAGCGTGGCCCGGGTGCGGGAGATGATGGAGAAGGCGTCGGGGCTCGCCGACGTCGTCACGCTGGAGTCCGAGCTCAGCAAGCGGCAGTCCGATCTGGAATCGCTGCTCGCGCAGCAGACGGCGCTGAAGGACCAGACCTCGCTCGGCACGATCACGCTGACGTTCTCGGAGCCCGCGAAGGCGCGGGAGAAGGCACCCGAGAAGGAGCCCGGCTTCCTGGACGCCCTGTTCGGCGGCTGGTACGTCTTCGGGACGCTGATCAAGTTCCTGCTGATGGCGCTCGCGGCGTCCTCTCCCTTCCTGCTGGCGGGCGCCGTGCTGCTGGTCGTCTTCCGGCAGGTCCGCAAGTGGCGGCCGGCGAAGGAGAAGCCGGACGCGGTCCGGGTGCGGCGGGTCCCGGCGCAGACCGGGCCGCTGTGGCCGGCGCCCCCGGTGTCGCCGTCCTCCGCGTCGCCGTCCGCCGCGTCGCCGGCGCCGTCCCCGGCGGCCCCGGCCAACCCTCCGGAAGGAGACGTCCGGGACTGAACACCCATTCGCCCGTAGCGTGACCCCGGCAGGCGACGGCGGCGGGGAAGGACGGTACGGGCGATGGCGAACGGCACGGAGCGGCTGGTGGTGGTCGGCGGGGACGCGGCGGGGATGTCCGCCGCGTCACAGGCCCGCCGGCTCAAGGGCCCGGCGGAGCTGGAGATCACCGCCTTCGAGCGCGGGCACTTCACCTCGTACTCCGCGTGCGGGATCCCGTACTGGATCGGCGGGCTGGTCGCCGGGCCGGACGATCTGATCGCCCGGACGCCCGAGGAGCACCGCGCGCGGGACATCGACCTGCGCACGCGGACGGAGGTCGTGGAGCTCGACCTCGCGGGGCAGCGGGTGCGCGCCCGCGATCTGGACTCGGGCGGCGAGTACTGGACGGAGTACGACAAGCTCGTCCTGGCGACCGGCGCCCGTCCGGTCCGGCCCCGGCTGCCCGGCATCGGGGCGCACGGGGTGCACGGCGTGCAGACGCTGGACGACGGACAGCGCCTGGCGGCGGATCTGGAGCGGACGGCCGGCCGCAGGGCGGTGGTCGTGGGCGCCGGGTACATCGGGGTGGAGATGGCGGAGGCGCTGGTCGAGCGGGGCTTCGAGGTCACCGTGCTGCACCGGGGGGAACAGCCGATGTCCACGCTGGACCCGGACATGGGCAGCCTGGTGCACGGTGCGATGAACGGCATGGGGATCCGTACGGTCGCGGGCGCCGAGGTGACGAGGATCCTCACCGACGAGGAGGGCCGGGCGCGCGCGGTGGTCACGACCTCGGGCACGCAGTACCCGGCGGACGTCGTGGTCCTCGGCATCGGCGTGGAGCCGCGCACGGCGCTGGCCCGCGCGGCGGGCCTGCCCCTGGGCGAGTCGGGCGGACTGCTGACGGACCTGTCGATGCGGGTGCGGGGGCACGAGAACATCTGGTCGGGCGGCGACTGCGTGGAGGTCCTGGACCTGGTGTCGGGCCGGATGCGGCACATCGCGCTGGGCACGCACGCGAACAAGCACGGCCAGGTCATCGGCTCGGGCGTGGGCGGCGGCTACGCGACCTTCCCGGGGGTGGTCGGCACGGCCGTGAGCAAGGTCTGCGACCTGGAGATCGCCCGTACGGGGCTGCGCGAGCGCGACGCGCTGGCGGTCGGGCTCCGCTTCGTCACCGCCACGATCAGCTCGACGAACACGGCGGGCTACTACCCGGGGGCGGCCGAGATGACGGTCAAGATGCTGGCGGAGCGCCGCACGGGCCGCCTGCTGGGCGTCCAGATCGTCGGCGGCCCGGGCTCCGCGAAGCGCGTCGACGTCGCCGCGGTGGCCTTGACGGCCGGCATGACGGTGGAGCAGGTGGTGGCCCTGGACCTCGGCTACGCCCCGCCGTTCTCCCCGGTCTGGGACCCGATCCTGGTGGCGGCCCGCAAGGCGGTCGCGGCAGTGCGCTCGGCGGGGGTGTAACCCGGCCCTGCGGGCTTGGCCCCTACCCGCCCTTTCACCGTTCCCCGGGGGCCAGCCCCCGGACCCCCGGCGGGCGCCCGGACCGCTAGCGGGCCGTCTGGGTGTGGACGTAGTCCACCAGGCGGGTCAGGGCGTCCGGGTCGGTCGTCGGGAGGACGCCGTGGCCCAGGTTGAAGATGTGGCCCTCCAGGCCGGCGGCCGCGGCCAGGACCTCGTCCGCCTTGGCCTGCACGGCCTGCGGAGTGGAGAAGAGGACCGCCGGGTCCAGGTTGCCCTGGAGCGCCTTGCCGGGGCCGATGCGGCGCACCGCTTCGTTCAGCGGGACCCGGTAGTCGACGCCCATGACGTCCGCGCCGGCCTCGCCCATGAGACCGAGGAGCTCGCCCGTGCCCACGCCGAAGTGGATGCGCGGGACTCCGTACGAGGCGACGGACTCCAAGACCTTCGCCGACGCCGGCATCACGGAGCGGCGGTAGTCCGCCGGGGCCAGTGCGCCGACCCAGGAGTCGAAGAGCTGGACCGCCGAAACGCCCGCCTCGATCTGGACCTTCAGGAAGGCCGAGGTGATCTCCGCGAGGCGGTCCAGCAGCTCGGCCCACAGCGCCGGGTCCCCGTACATGAGGGCCTTGGTGTGCTCGTGGTTCTTGGACGGTCCGCCCTCGACCAGGTAGCTCGCGAGGGTGAAGGGCGCACCGGCGAAGCCGATCAACGGCGTGGAGCCCAGTTCACCCGTGAGCATGCCGATCGCCTCGGTGACGTACGGGACGTCCTCAGGGGTGAGGTCGCGCAGCTGTGCGAGGTCTTCGCGGCGGCGGATCGGCTGGGCCACGACGGGGCCGACGCCCGGCTTGATGTCCAGGTCGATGCCGATGGCCTTCAGCGGGACCACGATGTCGGAGAAGAAGATCGCCGCGTCCACCTTGTGGCGCCGGACCGGCTGCAGCGTGATCTCGGTGACCAGGTCGGGCCGCATGCAGGATTCCAGCATCTGCGTGCCCTCGCGCACCTTGCGGTACTCGGGGAGCGAGCGGCCCGCCTGCCGCATGAACCACACCGGGGTGTGCGGCACCGGCTCGCGCCGGCACGCCTTGAGGAAGGCGGAATCGTACGTCTGGCTCGGCGTGCCCGTGGGGCGGGTGTTGGCGCTCACGACTCAAATCTTCGCACGTATGAAGAAGTGCCCGGCCCGGCGCGGGTGTCCCTGCGGCGCACGGGCGCCCGTTCCGCCTAGTCTTCCCCGCATGGCTGCGGCTCAGGGACGATTTTCAGATGGCGCTGACGGTGTGGACAGCGCGAAGGAGAGCTCCGTCCCGCTCCCGTTCCGGCGGGCGGTCGACGGCTTGAAGAAGGCGAGACTACGGCCGGGGATCGAGATCGACCCCACCAAGCCGCCACAGAGACTGGCGCCCCACGCCTACGCGCTGGAGGCGGCGGTCGTGGACGGCGAGGAGGACCTGGCCGACGGCCGGCTCATCCTGCTGCACGATCCGGCGGGCCACGACGCCTGGCAGGGCACCTTCCGGCTGGTGACGCTCGTACGGGCGGAACTGGAGCCCGAGATGGCCGTGGACCCGCTCCTCCCCGAGGTGTGCTGGTCCTGGCTGACGGGGGCGCTGGACGCGCGCGGGCTGACGTACGGGGAGGCGAGCGGCACCGTGACCATGGCCGCCTCGCACTACTTCGGCGGGCTCGGCGAGCGGCGGCCTGCGACGCAGATCGAGATCAGGGCCTCGTGGACGCCTCGCGAGGGAGTGGGCGGGGTGCCGGACACCTCGGCACACCTGGCGGCGTGGTGCGAACTGCTGTGCCAGATCGCGGGCCTGCCGCCGGTCGGGCCGACGGAGGCGGTGACCGGTGTGGTCTCCCTGCCGCAGCGGCGCGGCCCGCACCACCCGCAGGGGTAGTGCGGCGGGACTCCGCGAGCCCCCACGCGCCCCTATGGCCCGTACCGGCCCATTAACACGCCCCCGCCGGGCTACCGGCCGCTCACGGACCCCGCGGCCTGCCCGGCCCCGCCGGCTCCGGACACGCCGTACGCAGGGTCAAACCCATAACGGCGTGTCAGAACGGGGCGTCCGTTGCGGGCTTCTGATCACCCTATGATCGATCATGCGTCCGAATTGCCCGAATTGTTACTCACCAAATCGTGATCATTCCCTAAAGCCGGGCGGGTGACGTGCCGAAGGAGTCAGTGACCATCCGCACGGTTCGCACCGGTTCACTTCCCCGAGCCGGCCGTCCCGCCACTCCCCCAGGAGGCCTAGGTGTCCGTTCTTCTCGAGCAGCCCGCAAGCCTGGTCGCCTACCGCCCGAACAAGCCGACGGCCATGGTCGTCGTGGCCGACCCGCGCGTGCGTTCCACCGTGACCCGCCATTTGTGGGCCCTCGGAGTACGTGACGTGATCGAGGCGTCGTCCATCGCGGAGGCCCGTCCACGCATCGGCAGCCCGCGCGACATCTGCGTGGCCGACGTACACCTGCCCGACGGCTCCGGTCTCACCCTGTTGTCCGAGACCCGTGCCGCAGGGTGGCCGAACGGCCTGGCCCTGTCCGCCGCCGACGACATCGGCGCCGTACGCAACGCCCTCGCGGGCGGAGTGAAGGGCTACGTCGTCACCGGCACCCGGACCAACATCGGGCTCCCTTCCCGGCCCGGCGCCGCCCCCATCGGCGCTGCCGCCGCCCGCATGCACCGCCGCCCCCCGGGTGCCCCGAGCCACCCGGGCGGCTACCGAGAGCTCTCCGGCCGCGAGGTCGAGGTCCTGCGCCTCGTCGCGGAGGGCCAGTCCAACAAGGCCATCGGCGTCTCGATGGGCCTGTCCGCCCTGACCGTCAAGTCCCACCTCGCCCGGATCGCCCGCAAGCTGGGCACCGGCGACCGGGCCGGGATGGTCGCCGTCGCCCTGCGCACCGGGATCATCCACTGAACCGGCCGATACGTCCCGGAGGACCCCGGGCCAACACCCGGAGAACCCGGGGAAACGTCCGCACTTCCCCCTCGCGCCCGTCGCCGGAACGTTCCGGCGACGGGCGCGTCGCATCCACGGATACCCTTGACCGGTGACCGATGCCCAAGAAACCGCAGCAGACCTGCGCACCACCACCGGGGGCGGCCCCCCGGACGACGAGGTTTCGTCCGATGGGCTGCCGATTCCCCTGCTCGAACCCCGTGAGGGCATCCCCCCGGTGGTCGCCGACGCCGAGGCGCTCGCCGAGGTGGTCGCGGCCTTCGCCGCGGGCACCGGCCCCGTCGCCGTGGACGCCGAGCGCGCCTCCGGCTACCGCTACGGCCAGCGCGCGTACCTCGTGCAGCTGCGCCGCGAGGGCGCGGGCTCGGCGCTGATCGACCCGGTGGGCTGCCCGGACCTCTCCTCCCTGGGCGAGGCCCTGTCCGGTACCGAGTGGATCCTGCACGCCGCCACCCAGGACCTGCCGTGCCTGCGCGAAATAGGCATGTCGCCCACCTCCCTCTTCGACACCGAGCTCGCCGGCCGCCTCGCCGGTTTCCCGCGGGTCGGACTCGGCGCGATGGTCGAGGGGGTCCTCGGCTACGTACTGGAGAAGGGCCACTCGGCCGTCGACTGGTCCACCCGGCCGCTCCCCGAGCCGTGGCTGCGCTACGCCGCGCTCGACGTGGAGCTGCTCGTGGACCTGCGCGACGCCCTGGAGAAGGAGCTGGACCGGCAGGGCAAGCTGGAATGGGCCCACCAGGAGTTCGACGCCATCGCCGCCGCACCCCCCGCGCCGCCCCGCAAGGACCCGTGGCGCCGTACGTCCGGCATGCACAAGGTGCGCCGGCGCCGGCAGATGGCCGTCGTGCGGGAGCTGTGGGAGTCCCGCGACCGGATCGCCCAGCGGCGCGACGTGTCGCCGGGCAAGGTGCTGGGCGACGCGGCGATCGTCGAGGCCGCCCTCGCCCTGCCGCTGAACGTCCAGGCGCTCTCCGCCCTGCCCGGATACGGGCAGCGCATGGGCCGGCGCCAGCTGGACCAGTGGATGGCCGCCGTGGACCGGGCGAAGAACCTGCCCGAGAGCGAGCTGCCGCAGCCGGGCGCCACCCCGGCCGGTCCGCCGCCGCCCCGCTCGTGGGCCGACAAGGACCCGGCGGCCGCGGCCCGGCTGGCGGCCGCCCGTACGGCCGTGTCGGCACTGGCGGAGGGCCTGAACCTGCCGCAGGAGAACCTGATCGCCCCCGACACGGTCCGCCGGCTGTGCTGGGAGCCGCCGCTGCGGCTGGAGGCCGACGCGGTGGCGGAGGCCCTGGCGGGCTACGGCGCCCGCCCGTGGCAGATCGAACAGGTCACGACGGCGCTGGTCACGGCCCTGGCGACGACGGCGCCGGCGCCGCCCGCGACGACGACCGAGTGACGCGGTGACCGGCCGGTCGACCGACCGGCCCCCCGGCGCGGGACGCGCCCGCACGTGAACCGAGAGCCCCCGGCCCCGCGGCCGGGGGCTCCGCCGTGTCCCGGTTCCGTCACAGCCGCCGGGAGCTTCTTTTGAACACGCTCAACGACAGCTAGCTTTTGAACGTGATCAAACAGGGGTGGGGACACGACACGTGGCTGGCCGACTTCGAGGCCGAACGGGAGCGGCGCGCCGCCGAGGGAGATCCGGACTGGAGCCGGGGCGCCACGCTCGCCCCGGAACTCGTACGCAGCCTGCAGCGGTTCCAGGTCGGCGAGGACGGGGACGGCTCCGCACTGATCGGCAAGGCCGAACGCGCGGGCGATCCGGTCTACGCGCGGGCCGTACGGCTCTTCGTGGCCGAGGAGCAGAACCACGCGCGGATGCTGGCCCTGCTGCTGGCCGCCGGGGGCGCGGGGACCCTGGCCGGGCACTGGAGCGACACGGCGTTCGTCCGGCTGCGGCGGCTGCTGGGGCTCCGGGTGGAGCTGCTGGTGCTGATGCTCGCGGAGGCGGTGGCCCTGCGGTACTACCGGGCGGTGCGGGACGGCAGCCCGGATCCGCTGGCGTCGGAGGTCGCCGGCCGCGTCCTGGCCGACGAGGAGCGCCACGTCCCCTTCCACTGCCTGCGGCTGCGGGAGGCGCTGGCGCCGCTCCCCGCGCCCGCACGGCGGGCGGCCACGCTCACCTGGCGGGCGCTGCTGACCGGCGCCGCCGCGGTGGTCGCCGTGGACCACGGACCGGCGCTGCGCACCCTGGGCGTCCGCCGGCGCACCTTCGTCACGGACACGCTCCGCGCCTCCTCCCCCATGGCGGCCGCCATGCACGGGGCCGCGCGGACCGCCCGCGGCGGCCTTCGCGCCGCCTCCCGGCCGGGGCAGCGGGTCCGTACCCCGCGGAGCGGCGGAGTGTGACCTTCGCCGCTCCTCCGGGGAGGGCTGTGCATGCCGGTTACCGACAAGTAGCATGATGGGGTGAGCGGGCGCTCAGCAATGGGCACGCCCCCCGCGCAGCAGTGCACACCCGCACCTGGAGGAGAGCCAACGTGCCTCGTACCGTCAGGGACGTCGTCTTCGTCGACGGCGTCCGCACCCCGTTCGGCAAGGCGGGCCCGAAGGGCATCTACAACGAGACCCGCGCCGACGATCTCGTCGTGAAGGCCATCCGGGAGCTGCTGCGCCGCAACCCGGCCCTGGACCCCGCGAAGATCGACGAGGTGGCCATCGCCGCCACCACGCAGATCGGTGACCAGGGGCTGACCCTCGGCCGCACGGCCGGAATCCTCGCCGGGCTCCCGCAGTCCGTCCCCGGGTACTCCATCGACCGCATGTGCGCCGGTGCGCTCACCGCCGTGACCGCCGTCGCGGGCGGCGTGGCCTTCGGTGCGTACGACGTCGCCCTCGCCGGCGGTGTCGAGCACATGGGCCGCCACCCCATGGGCGAGGGCGTCGACCCGAACCCGCGCTTCGTCTCCGAGAAGCTGGTCGACGAGTCCGCCCTGTTCATGGGCATGACCGCCGAGAACCTGCACGACCGCTACCCGACGATCACCAAGCTCCGCGCCGACGAGTACGCCGTGCGCTCGCAGGAGAAGGCCGCCAAGGCGTACGCCGACGGCAAGATCCAGCAGGACCTGGTCCCGATCTCGGTGCGCAACAACAACGAGGCGGCCGGTGAGACGGGCTGGGGCCTGGTCACCGCCGACGAGCCGATGCGCCCGGGGACCACCCTGGAGAACCTGGCGGGCCTCAAGACCCCCTTCCGTACCCACGGCAAGGTCACCGCGGGCAACGCCGCCGGTCTCAACGACGGTGCCACCGCCGCGATCATCGCGTCCGAGGACTTCGCCCGCGAGAACAACCTCCCGGTCAAGATGCGCCTGGTCTCGTACTCCTTCGCGGGTGTCGAGCCGGAGGTCATGGGCTACGGCCCGATCCCGGCCACGGAGAAGGCCCTCGCGCAGGCCGGTCTGACGATCGACGACATCGGCCTCTTCGAGGTCAACGAGGCCTTCGCGGTCCAGGTCCTCGCGTTCCTGGAGCACTACGGCATCGCCGACGACGACGCCCGCGTCAACCAGTACGGCGGGGCCATCGCCTTCGGCCACCCGCTCGCCTCCTCCGGCGTCCGCCTGATGACTCAGCTGGCCCGCCAGTTCGAGGAGCAGCCGCAGGTCCGCTACGGCCTGACCACCATGTGCGTCGGCTTCGGCATGGGCGCCACGGTCGTCTGGGAGAACCCGAACTTCACCGCCGAGGGAGACAGCAAGTGAGCACCACCACTGAACTCCTGAAGGGCGCGGCCGAGCTGTTCCCGGACGAGGTCGTCACGCGCGCGCTCGTCCGCCACCTGGACCTGCCCTTCGGCGCGGGGCGCTTCGCGCTCATCACGCTGGACAACGGCCTGGACCACACCAAGCCGACCACCTTCGGCCCGCAGTCCCTCGCCAACCTGAACGCGGCGATCGACCAGGTCGAGCAGGAGGCCCTCGCGGGCTCCATCGTCGGTGCGGGCCTGACCGGCAAGCCGTTCATCTTCGCGGTCGGCGCCGACCTCAAGGGCGTCGAGCTGCTGAAGAAGCACGACGAGGCGCTCGCCATCGGCAAGGGCGGCCACGACGTCTTCAAGCGCCTGGCCGCGCTGACCGTCCCCACCTTCGCGTACTACAACGGCGCGGCGATGGGCGGCGGCGTCGAGGTCGGCCTGCACTGCACCTACCGCACCGTCTCGAAGGCCATCCCGGCGTTCTCCCTGCCCGAGGTCTTCCTCGGTCTGGTTCCCGGGTGGGGCGGCTGCGCCCTGCTGCCGAACCTGATCGGCGCGGACCGCGCGGTCTCGGTGATCATCGAGAACTCGCTGAACCAGAACCGCCAGCTCAAGGGCAAGCAGGTCTTCGAGCTCGGCATCGCGGACGCACTGTTCGACGGCGCGGACTTCCTGGAGCAGTCGCTGCTCTGGACCGCGAACGTGCTGAACGGCACCACCGAGGTCGTACGGGCCGACGTGGACCGCGGCGAGGCCTGGGACGCGGCGGTCGCCCGCGGCCGCTTCATCGCCGACTCCAAGGTGCACGGCGCGGCCCCGGCCGCCTACCGCGCGCTGGAGATCATCGAGGCCGCCAAGGACGGCGACCTGCAGAAGGGCTTCGACGCCGAGGACACCGCGCTCGCGGACCTCATCATGGGCGGCGAACTGCGCTCCGGCATCTACGCCTTCAACCTGGTCCAGAAGCGCGCGAAGCGCCCGGCCGGTGCCCCGGACAAGGCGCTGGCGCGCCCGGTCACCAAGGTCGGCGTGGTCGGCGCGGGCCTGATGGCCTCGCAGCTGGCGCTGCTGTTCCTGCGCCGCCTGGAGGTGCCGGTGGTCCTCACCGACATCGACCAGGAGCGCGTGGACAAGGGTGTGGGCTACGTCCACGCCGAGATCCAGAAGCTGCTCGGCAAGGGCCGCATCAACCAGGACAAGGCGAACCGCCTGACCGCCCTGGTGACGGGCGTCCTGGACAAGGCCGAGGGCTTCGCGGACGCGGACTTCATCATCGAGGCCGTGTTCGAGGAGATGTCCGTCAAGCAGAAGGTGTTCGCGGAGGTCGAGGCGGTCGCCCCGGCGCACGCGATCCTCGCCACCAACACCTCCTCGCTGTCGGTCTCGGAGATGGCTTCCAAGCTCCGGCACCCGGAGCGCGTGGTCGGCTTCCACTTCTTCAACCCGGTCGCGATCCTCCCTCTGCTGGAGATCGTCCGCGGTGAGCAGACCGACGACGCCTCGCTGGCCACGGCCTTCGGTGTCGCGCGGAAGCTGAAGAAGACCGCGGTCCTCACCAAGGACGCCCCGGCGTTCGTCGTGAACCGCATCCTGACCCGCTTCATGGGCGAGATCCAGAACGTCATCGACGAGGGCACCCCGGTGGTCACCGCCGAGAAGGCCATCGAGCCGCTCGGCCTGCCGATGTCCCCGCTGGTGCTGCTGGAGCTCGTGGGCCCGGCGATCGGTCTGCACGTGTCCGAGACCCTGAACCGCGCCTTCCCGGACCGCTTCACCGTCTCGCCGAACCTGGCCGCCGTGGT
This sequence comes from Streptomyces sp. ISL-66, assembly GCF_018614135.1. Classification (GTDB taxonomy): domain Bacteria; phylum Actinomycetota; class Actinomycetes; order Streptomycetales; family Streptomycetaceae; genus Streptomyces. The sequence continues at coordinate 403 of NZ_JAGGOW010000217.1, read as the reverse complement.
CAAGGCCGGCAAGCGCGGCTTCTACGTCTACAACGCGGAGAACGACTTCAAGCCGGAGCTGGACCCCGAGGTCGCCGCCCTCCTCGTCCAGGGCGACACCGTCCTGACCGAGGAGCAGGTCCGCGACCGCGTCCTGGACGCGGTGGCGCAGGAGATCGGCCTGATGCTGGAGGAGGGTGTCGTGGCCGAGGCCCAGGACATCGACCTCTGCCTCATCACGGGCGCCGGATGGCCCTTCCACCTGGGCGGCATCACGCCGTACCTGGACCGCGAGGGCGTCTCGGAGCGCGTGAACGGCAAGAAGTTCCTGGCCCCGGGCGTGGCCAGCGTTCCCGCGTAACGCACAGTTCGCACGGACACCGAAAGCCCCGCACACCTGGTGATGCTGTTGGCTTATTCGGGG
>NZ_JAGGOW010000216.1 GCF_018614135.1 Streptomyces sp. ISL-66 | reverse complement strand
CGGGGTGGGCGCCGGCGGCGACGAGGTCGGCCACGGCCGCCTTCGGATCGCGGCCGGTCACCAGGGACTCCCCGACGAGGACGGCGTCGGCGCCCTCGTTGGCGTAGGCGATCAGGTCGTGCGGCCCGCGGATGCCGGACTCGGCAACCTTGACGATGTGGGCCGGGATCTCGCCGACGACGCGCTCGAAGGTGGAGCGGTCGACCTTGAGGTCCTTGAGGTTGCGGGCGTTGACGCCGATGATCTTGGCACCGGCGGCGACCGCGCGCTCCACTTCGTCCTCGTCGTGGACCTCGACGAGCGGGGTGAGCCCGATGGACTCGGCCCGCTCGATGAGGGAGACGAGGGCCTCCTGCTCCAGGGCCGCGACGATCAGCAGCACGAGGTCGGCGCCGTAGGCGCGGGCCTCCCACAGCTGGTACGCCGTGACGATGAAGTCCTTGCGCAGGATCGGGATGTCCACGCGGGCGCGGACGGCCTCCAGGTCGGCCAGCGAACCGCCGAAACGACGCTGTTCGGTGAGGACGGAGATGACCGCCGCACCGCCCGCTTCGTAGTCGGCGGCGAGCCCGGCCGGATCGGCGATGGCGGCCAGCGCACCCTTGGACGGGCTGGAGCGCTTGACCTCGCAGATCACCTTGACGCTGTCGCCGCGCAGGGCAGCGACGCCGTCCTTGGCCTGGGGCGCCTTGGCGGCACGCTCCTTGAGCTCGTCGAGGCTGACGCGCGCCTGCCGTTCGGCAAGGTCTTCGCGGACCCCTTCGATGATCTCGTCGAGCACACTCACGCGAGCGGCCCCCTTCCGGGTCGATGACGGTCGGCCGCCTTGCAGACACGTACAACTGCAAGGTCAGCAGTTCAAATGGTATCCGCAGGACGCCTTGCCCTCCGCACGCGGTTGACGGCGTCCCAGTAAATGGACATGCGGAATCTTTACTTCACCTATACCTCAGGGCGCGAGGAAAGAGCCTGCGGGCAGGTTGCGGACGACCGAGAAGAGCAGGGCCGCCACGCCCGTGCCCCACCAGTACAGAGGCCTCATGACGAGCCTCGGGGCCGGTCCGCCGCGGTAGGCGCGGACCAGCCACAGGACCACGAAGCCGGCGAAGAGGAAGTAGCCGAGGACGGCCAGGGCATTCGCCCCGAGAGCCGTCGGGAGATCGCCGTGGGCGAACGCGTGCGCGCTGCGCAGACCGCCGCAGCCGGGGCAGAGCACCCCGGTCAGCCGGAACAGCGGGCAGAGCGGATAGTGGCCTGGTTCGTTCGGGTCGACGGTGCCCACGTACGCCATGGCCGCGGCGGCCGCGGCCAGCGTGAGCGCCGGGGAGGCCAGGCGCCGGGCCCGGGAGACGGGCTCCGGCCCCCCATCGGCGGAGGGCGGCGCGGGAGGCCGAACGGACGGCGGCGGGGGCGCCGAGGGCTCCGGCGGCGCCGACGGCGCGAGGTCGGGAGTGCGAGAGGCGTCCACCTGCTGATTCTCTCCGCTCATGACAAAAGGCGCAGCCCGAAGGGGCCGCGCCTTTCGAATCCGCGTCCCGCTCAGACCTTGGCGGCGATGCGGTTGGCGGCGATGACCTTGGAGAGGTCGGTGGGGACGGCCTTCGGCGCGCCCATGCCCGCGGCCTTCATCGCCAGGCCCACGACACCGCCGAGCGCGACGACGACGAGGCCGGCCCAGAAGCCCCACGGGTTCGCCAGCACCATGAAGGCGCCGGAGACGCTGAAACCGATGAAGGCGATGATGACACCGGTCCAGGCGGCCGGGGTGTGTCCGTGGCTAGTGCCCGCCATGAGTTGCTCCTCGTACTCGGGTGTGCTCTGTCGCACGCCGCACGTGCTGTGTCGAACGCTCGATGGTCATTGTCCCGTACCGGAGGGCCGCGGGCTTCACGGGGTCCCGGTCGGGTCCTCGCCCCGGTCCAGAGCCTTCCACAGGTCCTCGGGCCGGTCCGGGTCCACCACGGCCGCCTTCCGCGACCGTGGCCGGTCGGGGCCGCCGTCGCGCTCGTAGCGGCCGCCCATCGCGGGCCAGGCGTGCCCGCACCACAGGGCGAGCACTCCGGCCACCAGGATCAGCGCCGCGCCGCCCGCCGTCACGTAGGGCCACGCCGTCTGGGTCAGTCCGGCCACGTGCGCGGCCGTGTCCGCCGTCGTACGGGCGGCGGCCTCGTCCAGGGCCCGGCGGCCGTCGGCGTGGGCCAGCGCGGACAGCGCCGCGCCGAGGCCGCTCAGCGCGAGCAGCGCCGAGACCAGCATCCGGCCCTTGCCGCGTACGGCGAACACGGCGACCAGGGCGGCGAGCCCGACGATGGCCAGGGCGGCGGGCACGCCCGTGACGGCCCGCCCGTCGGCGCTCAGCGGCAGCGAGCCGCCGCCGATGGCGGCGGTGCCCCGGGCCCAGACGCGGCCGGAGGCGAGCAGGACGACGGTGGCTCCGAGCGCGCCGAGCAGCAGGGCGACGGCCACGCTGCGGCGGCCGCCGCCCCGGCCACGCGGAGCCTCGGGCCCGGAGGCGGCGGCGTCTTCATCGGTTCGGGGCGGGGGTACGGCACTCACGCACCCCACTATCCCCTACCCGCTCAGGCGTCGTGGAGGCGGTTCGCCGCCGCGACGGCGCGCAGCACCGCGGCGGCCTTGTTGCGGCACTCCGCGTCCTCCAGCTCGGGCACCGAGTCCGCGACGACTCCGGCGCCCGCCTGGACGTACGCCTTGCCGTCGCGCAGCAGCGCGGTGCGGATGGCGATGGCGGTGTCGGAGTCCCCGGCGAAGTCCAGGTAGCCGACGCAGCCGCCGTACAGGCCGCGGCGGGTGGGCTCCAGCTCCTCGATGATCTGCATGGCGCGCGGCTTGGGCGCGCCGGACAGGGTGCCGGCCGGGAAGCAGGCGGTGAGGACGTCGAAGGCGGTGTTGCCCTCGGCGACGCGGCCCGTGACGGTCGAGACGATGTGCATCACGTGCGAGTACCGCTCGATCTTCATGAACTCGACGACCTCGACGGAGCCCGGCTCGCAGACCCGGCCCAGGTCGTTGCGGCCCAGGTCGACGAGCATGAGGTGCTCGGCGCGCTCCTTGGGGTCCGCCAGCAGCTCCTCGGCGAGCTCGTGGTCCCGCTGCGGGGTGGCGCCGCGGTGCCGGGTGCCGGCGATGGGGTGGACCATCGCCCGGCCGTCCTCGACCTTGACCAGTGCCTCGGGGCTGGACCCGACCACGTCGAAGCCGTTCTCGAAGCGGAAGAGGTACATGTACGGGGACGGGTTGGTGGCCCGCAGGACCCGGTAGACGTCGAGCGCGGAGGCCCGGCACGGGGTCTCGAACCGCTGCGAGGGCACCACCTGGAAGGCCTCGCCGGCCCGGATCCGCTCCTTGACGTCCTCGACGGCGGCCCGGTACTTCTCACCGCCCCACAGGACCGAGACCGTGCCGTCTTCGAAACCGGGCACCTCGGCGGCGGGCAGCGGGGCCGGCACGTACGGCGCGGGGCGGGCCAGGTCGGCCTCCATCGCGTCGAGCCGGGCGACCGCGTCGGCGTACGCCTCGTCCACCCCGGTGGCCAGGTCGTTGTGGTTGATCGCGTTGGCGATGAGCTGGACGGTGCCGTCCCAGTGGTCCATGACGGCCAGGTCGGAGGTGAGCAGCATGGTGAGCTCGGGCAGCCGCAGGTCGTCGGTGGTGTGCTCGCCGATGCGCTCCAGGCGGCGCACGATGTCGTAGCCGAGGTAGCCGACCATGCCGCCGGTGAAGGGGGGCATCCCGGAGGCGAGGTCGCGGGGGGTGTGCAGGGCCTCGATGGTCAGGCGCAGGGCGTCGAGGGGGTCCCCGGAGGTGGGGACGCCGACGGGCGGGGTGCCGATCCAGTGGGCTTGGCCGTCGCGGACGGTCAGGGTCGCGTCCGAGCGCACGCCCACGAAGGAGTACCGCGACCAGGAGCGGCCGTTCTCGGCGGACTCCAGCAGGAAGGTGCCGGGGCGCTCGGCGGCCAGCTTCCGGTAGAGGCCCACCGGGGTGTCCCCGTCGGCCAGCAGCTTGCGGCTGACGGGAACGACGCGGCGGTCTGCGGCGAGCTTGCGGAACGTCTCAAGATCCATTGCGTGAAACTACCTAGCTAGTCGGCGTCGCTGAGCAGGACATCGGCATCGAAACACGTCCGGGCGCCGGTGTGGCAGGCCGCGCCGACCTGGTCCACCCGGACGAGGAGGGTGTCGGCGTCGCAGTCCAGGGCCACGGACTTCACGTGCTGGAAGTGGCCGGAAGTATCGCCCTTCACCCAGTACTCCTGGCGGCTGCGCGACCAGTACGTGCAGCGTCCGGTGGTGAGGGTGCGGTGCAGGGCCTCGTCGTCCATCCAGCCGAGCATGAGCACCTCGCCGGTGTCGTACTGCTGGGCGATGGCCGGGACCAGACCGTCCGCGGAGCGCTTGAGGCGGGCGGCGACGGCGGGATCGAGGGAGGACGTACTCATGGATGCCATTGTGCCGCGCCGGGGCGTTGATCACGGATCCCTGTCCGCCTGATGAGCAGCCACGAGGCGGGTTCCGGCCGTAGGCTGGCAGGCATGTCTACCCATGCGAAGCGTGAACGACTGCTGCTTGCCGACCTGTTGGAGTCGGCCGGCCCCCAGGCGCCGACGCTGTGCGAAGGCTGGCGCACGCGGGAGCTCGCCGCCCACGTGGTCGTCCGGGAGCGCCGCCCGGACGCGGCGGGCGGGCTGCTGCTGAACGTCCTGAAGACCCGCCTGGACAAGGCGATGGAGGAGTACGGGGCCAAGCCGTACGAGGAGCTCATCCAGTTGATCCGCACGGGTCCGCCGAAGCTGTCGCCGTACTCCCTCAAGCAGCTCGACGAGGTGGCGAACGCGGTGGAGTTCTACGTCCACGCGGAGGACGTCCGGCGCGCCCAGCCGGACTGGTCCCCGCGGGCGCTGGACCCGGTCTTCTCCGACTCCCTGTGGTCCCGCCTGGAGAAGCTCGCCCGCCTGACCGGCCGCCGCTCCCCGGTGGGCCTGGTGCTGCGCCGCCCGAACGGCCAGACGGCGGTGGCGCACAAGGGCGCACCGGTGGTGACGGTCACCGGCGAGCCGGGCGAACTGACCCTGTTCTGCTTCGGCCGCCAGGACTCCGCCGCGGTGGAGCTGGACGGCCCGAAGGAAGCCATCGCGCGACTCACTGTGGCCCGGCTGGGCATCTGACCCCGGCGTCAGCCGAAGGCGAGTTCCGCGCGGCGGACCGCGGGTGCCGCGGTGCCGACGACGGCCCCGGCCATCCTCACCGCCGCACCCGCGAGGAACACCGGCGTGACCCCCACAGTCCGGCCGCGAAGCCGAAGACGGGGTACGCCAGCGGCGCCAGCCCCACCGCCGTGAAGGCCATCACCGAGCTGACCCGCCCCAGGTACGAGGGATCGGTGGCCGTCTGGATCAGGGCGACGGCGAGGCCTCCGCAGATCCCGCAGACCAGCCCCGTCAGCACGGCCAGCGCGACCGCCACCGCCAGGCCCGGCGCCAGGACCAGCCCGCCGATGCCCGCCGATCCGATGATCAGGGTGAGGTTCTGGACCGTGCCGGCCCGGGGGAACCTGGGCACGAGGGTGAGGACCAGCGCACTGGACGCCGCGCCCACGCCCATGCCGCCGATGATCCAGCCGACCCCGCCCGGCCCCCAGCCGCGCTCCTCGCAGACCAGGATCAGCCCCAGCGTCATCGGCGCGGACGTGCCGATCTGGCTGAGCGCCCCGGACAGCACCAGCGGGCCTATCAGCCCGTGCCGCCGGACGTACCCGAGCCCCGACCGAAGCTGACGCCAGGGGCTCTGCGCGGGCTGCGGAGCCCCCGCGGCCGGATGGGACGGCCCCGCCAACGGCGAGATCCGTACCGTCACCAGCAGCACCAGCGAGATCCCGAACAGCGCCGCCGCGACCCCGAAGGCCGCCGCCGGGCCGCCGAGGCCCATCGCCAGGCCGGCCACCGGCGGTCCGGCGGTGTGGCCGACGCGTTCGGCCAGGCTGCGCAGCCCCTGGACCCGGATCAGCTGTCCCGGCCCGGCGATCCGCGGCGGCAGCGCGCCGACGGCCGGCATGAACAGCGCGTCCACGATGCCGAAGACGAGTGCGACGAGGACCAGCACCCACAGGCCCGGGGTGGTGAACGCCACCAGCAGGGCCAGCGCCAGGATCACCGCACAGCGCACGGCGTCCGAGGAGATGACGACCGGCCGCGGGCCGAAGCGGTCGGCGACGACCCCGCCGCCCAGCATGAGCAACGCCCGCGGCACCGCGCCGACGGCCATGACCACGCCGACCTGCGCCGGCCCGGCCGTCTGGGCCGCCGTCCAGCCGAGGGAGAGGAAGTAGATCCCGTCCCCGACGAGCGACGCCCCGTAGGCGGCCAGCCAGCGCAGGACGTTGGCGTCCCGCCAGACGTTCGGTTTCAACGCGGGCCCCCCCGGCGAACGAACCTCAGCGGACCGGGTGGCCCGCCTCCCGCAGCGCTTCCTTGACCTGCCCGATGCGCAGGTCTCCGAAGTGGAACACCGACGCCGCGAGGACCGCGTCGGCGCCCGCCGCGATCGCCGGCGGGAAGTGCGCGAGCCTGCCCGCGCCGCCCGAGGCGATCACCGGAACCGTGACGTGCTTGCGCACGGCCGCGATCATCTCGGTGTCGTAGCCGTCCTTGGTACCGTCCGCGTCCATCGAGTTCAAGAGGATTTCCCCGGCGCCCAGTTCGGCCGCCCGGTGCGCCCACTCGACGGCGTCGATGCCGGCGCTGCGCCGGCCGCCGTGGGTGGTCACCTCGAAGGAGCCGGACGCGGTGCGGCGCGCGTCCACGGACAGCACGAGCACCTGGCGGCCGAAGCGCTCCGCGATCTCCTGGATGAGCTCGGGCCGCGCGATGGCGGCGGTGTTCACGCCGACCTTGTCGGCTCCGGCCCGCAGCAGCTTGTCCACGTCGTCGGCGGTGCGTACGCCGCCGCCCACGGTCAGCGGGATGAAGACCTGCTCGGCGGTGCGGCGCACCACGTCGTACGTGGTCTCGCGGTTGCCCGAGGACGCGGTGATGTCGAGGAAGGTGAGCTCGTCGGCGCCTTCGGCGTCGTAGAGCTTGGCCATCTCGACCGGGTCGCCGGCATCGCGCAGGTTCTGGAAGTTGACTCCCTTGACGACCCGGCCGTTGTCGACGTCCAGGCAGGGGATCACCCGTACGGCGAGGGTCATTCCGAGCCTCCCGCGACCGGGCCGAAGGCCTCGACCTCCACCTCGACGACCATGCTGGGCTCGACGAACCCGTTGACGATGATCATCGTCGAGGCGGGGCGGATCTTGTCGAACAGTTCCTTGTGGGCGCGGCCGACCTCCTCCACGTCCCGGGCGTGCGTGAGGTACAGCCGGGTGCGGACCACGTGCTCGGGGCCGAGTCCGGCCTGCTCCAGCGCCTTGAAGGCCGCGTCGAAGGCTTTGATCGTCTGGTCGTACGGGCCGCCCGCGTCGGCCCCGGTGCAACCGGAGACCAGGACCAGCCCGGTGGGCAGCCGCACGGCCCGGGAGTAGCCGATGACGTCCTCGTACGGGCCGCCGGAAGAGATGCGCCGGACGTCGGAGTTGTTCTCGGAACTCATGCGGAGACCACCTTCAGGGCTTCTTCGAGCGTGAACGCCTTGGCGTACAGGGCCTTGCCTACGATCGCACCCTCGACCCCGTCGCCGACCAGGGCGGCCAGCGCCCGCAGGTCGTCGAGGCTGGAGATGCCGCCGGAGGCGACGACGGGCCGGTCGGTGGCGGCGCAGACGTTCTTCAGCAGCTCCAGGTTGGGGCCGGTGAGGGTGCCGTCCTTGCCGATGTCGGTGACGACGTACCGGGCGCAGCCTTCGGAGTCCAGGCGCGCGAGGGTCTCGTAGAGGTCCCCGCCCTCGCTGGTCCAGCCGCGGCCCTTGAGGGTGGTGCCGCGCACGTCGAGGCCGACCGCGATCCGGTCGCCGTGCTCGGCGATGGCCCTGGCGGCCCACTCTGGGGTCTCCAGGGCGGCGGTGCCGAGGTTGACGCGGGTGCAGCCGGTGGCGAGGGCCGCGGCGAGCGAGGCGTCGTCGCGGATGCCGCCGGACAGCTCGACCTTGATGTCCATGGCGCCGGTGATCTCGGCGACGAGCGCGCGGTTGTCACCGGTGCCGAAGGCGGCGTCCAGGTCGACCAGGTGCAGCCACTCGGCGCCGGAGGCCTGCCAGGCGAGGGCGGCCTGGAGCGGGGAGCCGTAGGAGGTCTCGCTGCCGGACACGCCGTGTACGAGGCGGACGGCCTGACCGTCGCGGACGTCGACCGCGGGGAGGAGTTCCAGCTTCGCTGCGGGCACGGTCATCAGAGGGTCTCGATCCAGTTGGTGAGGAGCTGGGCGCCGGCGTCCCCGGACTTCTCGGGGTGGAACTGGGTGGCCCACAGGGCCCCGTTCTCCACCGCCGCGACGAACCGCTCGCCGTGCGTGGCCCAGGTGACCCTGGGGGCGCGGATCAGCGGGTTGGTGACTTCCAGGGACCACTCGTGGGCCGCGTAGGAGTGCACGAAGTAGAAGCGGGCGTCGTCGTCCAGGCCGGCGAAGGCCTGGCTGTCGGCGGGGGCCTCCACGGTGTTCCAGCCCATGTGGGGGACGATCGGGGCCTTGAGCGGGCCGACCGTGCCGGGCCACTCGTCGAGGCCCGGAGTCTCCACCCCGTGCTCGATGCCGCGCTCGAAGAGGATCTGCATGCCGACGCAGATGCCCATGACGGGGCGTCCGCCGGAGAGGCGGCGGCCGATGATCCAGTCGCCGCGCGCGTCCTTGAGGCCCCGCATGCAGGCGGAGAAGGCGCCGACGCCGGGGACGAGGAGTCCGTCGGCGTCCATGGCCTTGTCGTAGTCGCGGGTGATCTCCACGTCCGCGCCGGCGCGCGCGAGGGCGCGCTCGGCGGAGCGGACGTTGCCGAAGCCGTAGTCGAAGACGACGACCTTCTTGGTGGGGCTGACTGCGCTCATTCCCAAATTCCCTGGATCCGCAGGACTCCGGCGGCGAGGCACATCACGGAGCCGATGGCGAGCAGGATGACGACCGAGAGGGGCATCTTCTGCTTCTGGAAGGAGTAGACGCCGCCGGCCAGGAAGAGGCCGAGGACGATCAGGATCGTGTTGAGCCCGTTCACGCTAGAGGGCACCCTTCGTGGAGGGCAGGATGCCTGCGGCGCGGGGGTCGAACTCGGCCGCGTAGCGCAGGGCCCGGGCCAGCGCCTTGAACTGGCACTCCACGATGTGGTGGGCGTTGCGGCCGTACGGGACGTGGATGTGCAGCGCGATCTGGGCCTGCGCGACGAAGGACTCGAAGATGTGCCGGGTCATCGTGGTGTCGTACGAGCCGATCATCGGCGCCATGTTCTCGGGCTCGGTGTGCACGAGGTACGGGCGGCCGGACAGGTCGACGGTCACCTGGGCGAGGGACTCGTCGAGCGGCACGGTGCAGTTGCCGAAGCGGTAGATGCCGACCTTGTCGCCGAGGGCCTGCTTGAAGGCGGCGCCGAGCGCGAGCGCGGAGTCCTCGATGGTGTGGTGGCTGTCGATGTGCAGGTCGCCCTCGGTCTTGACGGTGAGGTCGAAGAGGCCGTGGCGGCCGAGCTGGTCGAGCATGTGGTCGTAGAAGCCCACGCCCGTCGAGACGTCGACCTTGCCGGTGCCGTCGAGGTTTATCTCGACGAGGACCGAGGTCTCCTTCGTGGTCCGTTCGACCCGTCCGATGCGGCTCATGCGTGCTGCTCCTTCTTCAGTGCGCGAACCGCTTCCAGGAACGCGTCGTTCTCGGCCGGGCTGCCCGCGGTGACCCGCAGCCAGCCCGGTACGCCGTTGTCCCGGACCAGGACGCCCTGGTCGAGGATCTTCTGCCAGGCGGTGTGGGAGTTCTCGAACCGGCCGAACTGCACGAAGTTCGCGTCGGACTCGGTGACCTCGAAGCCGATCCCGCGCAGCTCGGTGACCAGGCGGTCCCGCTCGGCCTTGAGCTGCTCGACGTAGCCGAGCAGGGTGTCGGTGTGCTCCAGGGCGGCCAGCGCGGTCGCCTGGGTGACGGCCGACAGGTGGTACGGCAGCCGGACGAGCTGTACGGCGTCGACCACGGCCGGGTGCGCGGCCAGGTAGCCCAGGCGCAGTCCGGCCGCGCCGAAGGCCTTGGACATGGTCCGGGAGACCACCAGGTTCGGGCGGCCCTCGATCAGGGGGAGCAGCGAGTCCCGGTGGCTGAACTCCACGTAGGCCTCGTCGACGACGACCAGGCTGGGCCCGGCCGCCTGCGCGGCCTCGTAGAGGGCCAGGACCGTCTCCGCCTCGACCGCGGTGCCCGTGGGGTTGTTGGGCGAGGTGATGAAGACGACGTTGGGCTTGTGCGCGGCGATCGCCTGCTCGGCGGCCTCCACGTCGATGGTGAAGTCGTCCCGGCGCGGCCCCGAGATCCAGTCCGTCCCGGTGCCGCGGGCGATCAGCGCGTGCATCGAGTACGAGGGCTCGAAGCCGATCGCGGTGCGGCCGGGCCCGCCGAAGGCCTGCAGCAGCTGCTGGAGGACCTCGTTGGAGCCGTTGGCGGCCCATACGTTCTCCCGCGCGACCGCGTGCTTGGAGCTGCGGGTGAGGTAGGCGGCCAGCTCGGTGCGCAGCTCCACCGCGTCCCGGTCGGGGTAGCGGTTGAGGGTGCGGGCGGCCTCGGAGACGCGCTCGGCGATGCGGGCGACGAGTTCCTCGGGGAGCCCGTACGGGCTCTCGTTGGTGTTCAGCTGGACGGGGACGTCGAGCTGCGGGGCGCCGTAGGGGGTCTTCCCGCGCAGCTCGTCGCGGATGGGGAGGTCGTCGATGCCGAGGGCCGCGGTGTCGTCGGCGCCGGGGCCGGCGGCGCCGGGGCCGGCGGCGCCGGCGGTGTTGTCGGTCATGCCTGCGGAACCTTCCAGCCGAAACGTGCCTTGAGGGCCGCGCCGTGCGCGGGCAGGTCCTCCGCCTCGGCCAGCGTCACCACGTGGTGGGTGACCTCGGCGAGGGCGTCGCGCGTGTAGTCGACGATGTGGATGCCGCGCAGGAAGGACTGCACGGACAGGCCGGAGGAGTGGCAGGCGCAGCCGCCGGTGGGCAGCACGTGGTTGGAACCGGCGCAGTAGTCGCCGAGCGAGACCGGGGACCAGGGGCCGACGAAGATCGCGCCGGCGTTGCGCACGCGGGCGGCCCAGGCGGCCGCGTCGGCCGTCTGGATCTCCAGGTGCTCCGCGCCGTACGCGTCGACGACCTTGAGGCCGTCCTCCAGGCTGTCTACCAGCACGATCGCGGACTGGCGGCCGGCCAGCGCGGGCTTGATCCGGTCCTCGACGTGCTTGGTGGCCGCGACCTGCGGCTCCAGCTCCTTCTCCACGGCGGCCGCGAGCTCCTCGCTGTCCGTCACCAGGACGGCGGCGGCCAGCGGGTCGTGCTCGGCCTGGCTGATCAGGTCGGCGGCGACGTGCACGGGGTCGGCGGTGGAGTCGGCGAGGACGGCGATCTCGGTCGGGCCGGCCTCCGTGTCGATGCCGATCTTCCCGGTGAAGTAGCGCTTGGCGGCGGCGACCCAGATGTTGCCGGGGCCGGTCACCATGTTGACCGGCAGGCAGTCCTCGGTGCCGTACGCGAACATCGCGACGGCCACGGCGCCGCCGGCCGCGTACACCTCGTCCACGCCGAGCAGCGCGCACGCGGCGAGGATCGTCGGGTGCGGCAGACCGTCGAACGCGGCCTGGGGCGGGGACGCGAGCGCGATCGACTCGACGCCCGCCTCCTGGGCCGGCACGACGTTCATGACGACGGAGGACGGGTACACCGAGCGGCCGCCCGGGGCGTACAGCCCCACGCGCTCCACCGGAACCCACTTTTCGGTCACCGTGCCGCCGGGGACCACCTGGGTGGTGTGCTGGGTGCGGCGCTGGTTGCGGTGCACGATCCGGGCGCGCCGGATCGACTCCTCCAGGGCCGCGCGGACGGCCGGGTCGAGCTGTTCGAGGGCGGTCGCGATCGCCTCTGCGGGCACTCTGACCTGGTCGAGGGTGACTCCGTCGAACTTCTGCGCGTACTCGATCAGCGCCGCCGTCCCACGATGATGGACGTCCTCGCAGATGGGCCGCACCTTCTCCAGGGCAGCTTCTACGTCGAACTCGGCACGGGGCAGCAGATCGCGCAGGGCGCCACCCTCGGGGAGGGTGTCACCGCGCAGGTCGATACGAGAGATCACCTCCCAATTCTCTCAGACCGCCTCGCGCCACCGTTCGTCCGTATCACTGGCTGATACACGCCACGGACGTTCCCGGATGTCACGGCCGCCCTCTAGCGTTCGGGTGATCGCGGTGACGTCCGCCGCGACAGCGGAGGGGGGCCGCCATGGCCGAAGTACGCCCGGACGGGGAACCGGCCGATCTCACCGGCCCCGAACAGCGGATGTGGAGCGCGTACCGCACCGGCAGCGTCTGCGATTTCAGCGCCCGCGCGGCCGACCGGGACGATCCGCACGCCGATACGGCCTGGGGACCCGAGCGCAGCGTCCGCGCGCGGATCGTGGCCCTGCTGCTGCTCCACGGGCCCGGCCCCGTCCCGGGCCGCGTCGCCTCGCTGAAACTGCGCGGGGTACGGATCACCGGCCGGCTCGACCTGTCCGGGGGCACGGTCGAGCCGTACGTGGAACTCCAGTCCTGCCGCTTCGACGGCGAGATCCAGCTCTCCGAGACCCGCTTCGGCACGCTGCGCCTGGTCAACTGCGCGATCCCCCGGCTGGACGCGGCCCGTCTGCACACGGAGGGCGATCTGCACCTGCCGCGCTGCCGGGTGGCGCGCGGGATCCGGCTGACCGACGCGCAGATCGGCACCGACCTGCTGATCAGCGAGGCGGTGGTGCAGCGGGACACCAAGGGCCGGGCCGTGGCGGGCGACGGGATGTCGGTCGCGCAGGACTTCCAGGGCGAGCTGCTGCGGACGTACGGGGAGGTGAGCCTGCGCGGCGCCAAGGTCGGCGTGTCCATGAACCTGCGCGGGGCGCGCCTGAGCAACCCGTACGGGCGGCGCGCGCTGAACGCGCCGCAGCTCACCGTCGAGCGCACCCTGTACCTGACCTCGATCGCGCAGGCCTACACCGCGGGCGATTTCGACTCCTCCTCCACTCCCCCGTACGGGCTGGGCCTCACCCCGGCACGCGGGCAGCGGGCGCGGCACTTCGAGTGCCGGGGCGGGCTGCGCCTGGACGACGGCCGCTTCGGCGACGCCGTCGACTTCTACGGCGCCCGCTTCGTCCTCACCGAGGACCAGGAGGTCTCGCTGCGCCGGATCCACACCCCGGAGCTGCGGTTCGTGGGCGAGCGGCCGGAGCTGGGGCGGGTGGTGGTGTCGGGGGCGCGGGTGGTCAAGCTGGTGGACACCTCCACGAGCTGGCCCGGTCCGGGCCGCGTCTCCCTGGAGGGGTTCGGCTACGAGAACCTCGCACCCCGGGGGCACTTCCCCTTCGCCCGCCGCCTGGAGTGGCTCGAGGCGGCCACGCCCGAGTACTCGCCCGAGCCGTACGAGCGGCTCGCCGCCGTGCTGCGGGCCTCGGGCGAGGACGCGGACGCCCGCGAGGTGCTGCTGGCCAAGCAGCGGCGCCGGCGGGCGACGCTGCCGCCGGGGCCGCGCGCGTGGGCCCGGCTCCAGGACTGGACGGTGGGCTACGGCTACCGGCCGGGGCGGGCGGCCCTGTGGATGGCCGTGCTGTGGGCGGCGGGGGCGCTGCTGTTCTCCCTGCACGCGCCGCCGGCGCCGATCAAGGCCGAGGAGCACCCCGACTGGAACGCCCCGCTGTTCGCCCTGGACCTGCTGCTCCCGGTGATCGATCTGGGCCAGCAGGACCAGTGGGATCTGAAGGGCGGCTGGCAGTGGGGCGCGGCGACGCTGGTGATCCTGGGGTGGATCCTGGCCACGACGGTGGCGGCGGGCGCGTCCCGCCTGCTGAGGCGGGGGTGACGGCTCCGGGCCCCCGGCCACTACCCTGTGCCTCGTGACCACCGTTCGCCTGCCACTCTTCCCCCTGAACTCGGTGCTGTTCCCGGGACTCGTCCTCCCGCTGAACATCTTCGAGGAGCGTTATCGCGCCATGATGCGCGAGCTGCTGAAGGCGGGCGAGGACGAGCCGCGCCGTTTCGCGGTCGTCGCGATCCGCGACGGGCGGGAGGTCGCCCCGACCTCGCCCGGCCTGCCGGACCAGACGTCAGTGCCCGAGCGCGGCCCGGCGGCCGGTTTCGGCGCGGATCCGATCCAGGCGTTCCACCGGGTGGGCTGCATCGCGGACGCGGCGTCGATCCGGGAGCGCGAGGACGGCAGCTTCGAGGTGATGGCGACCGGTACGGTCCGGGTCCGCCTGCTGTCGGTCGACGCGACCGGCCCGTTCCTGACCGCGGAGCTGGAAGAGCTCCCGGAGGAGACGGGCGAGGGCGCGGGCGCGCTGGCGGAGGGCGTGCTGCGGGCGTTCCGCACCTACCAGAAACGGCTGGCGGGAGCCCGCGAGCGGTCCCTGACCGCCGCGGACCTGCCCGACGAGCCGTCGGTGGTCTCGTACCTGATCGCGGCGGCGGCGGTGCTGGACATCCCGGCGAAGCAGCGTCTCCTCCAGGCCCCGGACATCGCGACCCGCCTCGCGGAGGAGCTCAAACTGCTGCGCGCGGAGACGGCGGTCATCCGCCACCTCCCGTCGCTGCCGGCGGTGGATCTGACGCGCGCGCCGACGAGCCCGAACTGATGGTGAAGAAGAAGCCGGCGGGCACCCCGGCCATCGCGGCGCTGACGGCGGCGGGCACAGAGTTCACCGTCCACGCCTACGCGCACGATCCGGCGCACCCGTCCTACGGCGAGGAGGCGGCCCAGGCCCTCGGCGTCTGTCCGGCCCAGGTCTTCAAGACGCTGCTGGCCGACGTGGACGGCTCGCTGGTGGTGGCGGTGGTCCCGGTCTCGGGCAGCCTCGACCTCAAGGCGCTGGCCGCCGCGGTGGGCGGAAAGCGCGCCGGGATGGCCGATCCGGCGCTCGCGGAGCGCGCCACGGGCTACGTACTGGGTGGGATCTCCCCGCTGGGCCAGCGCAGGCGCCTGCGGACGGTCCTGGACGCCTCGGCGTCCGGTTTCCCGACGATCTGCGTGTCGGCGGGCCGCCGCGGCCTGGAGCTCGAGCTCGCCCCGTCGGACCTGGCCGCCCTCACGACGGCCTCACTGTCCCCGATCGCCCGCCCGTAGCCCCGCAGACCGCCGGCCCGTAGCCCCGCAGCCGTCCGCCCGCGGCCCCGGAGACGGCCCGCCCGCGGCCCGGAGCGGATCAGGGGCGCGGGGGCTCCTGCGCGGCGGGTTCCGGCGCGTGCGTCGCCGGGTCGGCGGGAGCCGGGCTGCCGGGGGCCGGGTCGGCGGCCTGCGCCTGCGCCGCGTAGGAGCCTGGGGTCCAGGTCATCGACATCGTCGGCGCCGGATCGCGCGGGCCCCACAGGGCCGTCAGCGCGAGGTGGACGATCACCGCGGCCATGGGCCAGGCGAGCAGCGTCCCGTGGGCCATCAGTTCCAGCGGAGCATCGAAGGGAACTCCCTTCCCCATCCGGCGGGCCACCGCGGCCAGGTCCGAGGAGGGGCCCAGCCACAGGCCCAGGCGCCAGCCCAGCAGCGCGGCGAAGGCCGAGCCGACCGCGAGCCCGACCCCCTGCGGGACGCCCCCGCGGCGGCGCCACAGGAACACCGCCACCGCGCTCAGCACGCCGAGCCCGGCCGACAGCAGGAAGAACGTGGCGTCGGCCCCGATGCGCGCCTCGCTCTCGGTGTTCTTCAGGAACACGGCCTCGCCGTTGGAGACGTACTGGACGCGGGGCGCCAGCCACGCCCACAGCAGTGCGAGCAGGACGCCGGACACGCCCACCACGAGGGTGATGGCGGCCCCGTCGCGGATGTCGGCGGCGGAGACGGCGGGCTCGGACGAGGGCGAAGCCGACGGCAGCGGCGGCTTGTCGGGCTGGTCATAAGAGGTCACGGCTTCGGTCACTCCCCCATCGTGCCAGGTCCCGTACGAGGGGGATCGACCGCCACCGGTGTCAGCGGACCACCGCCCGACGGTACGCCCAGGTCGCCACGGCCAGCGACAGGACGCCCACCGCCGCGCAGATCCCGAGGTCGAGGAGGACGGCCGCCCAGTCCGGGTGCGGCTCGAAGGTACGGGCGAAGGCCTCCACCCCGTACGTGGACGGCAGCAGGTCCCGCGCCCAGACGATGACCTGCGGCATCCGCTCGGGCGGCAGCACGCCCAGCAGCAGCGCCGCGGACATGCCCAGCTGTCCGGCCAGGGTGGCCAGCTCCTGCCGCGGGGCGAGCAGCCCGAGCGCGGCGCCGAGTCCGGCGAGCGCGGCGCCGGCCAGCGGCACCACGGCAGCCAGGATCCACAGCCCGCTCATGGGCAGTCCGAACAGCACGGACCCGAAGACGGCCGTCACCAGCGTGCCCGGCAGCGTGAAGGAGGCGTACGCGGCGGCGGCGCCCAGCACCACGGAGGCGGGCGGCACCGGCAGGGTGGCGTAGTGGTCCAGGCCGCCGCTCGCCCGCAGCTGCCCGAAGTACTGCGCGAGCAGGTTCAGCGCGACGAAGGCGACGACCAGCACGGACGACCCGGCGACCACGGCCCGCGCCTCCGAGCCCCCGTCGACCACGCCCCGCATCAGGATCATGATCCCGACCGACTGGAAGGTGGCCACGAACAGCAGCGGGATCCGCGAGACGCGTGCCCGCGACAGCTGCGCGCGGTAGACGGCGGCGAGCGCCGGGAAGAACCGGGCCCGCGGGGCCAGCACCCCTTCGCCGCTCACGGCGGCGGGAGCGGCGCCGGTGACGGCGGTGGCGGCGGTTGCGGCGGCGGTGGCGCTCACGCCTTCACCAGTCCCTTCGACGTACGCCCGCCCAGTGCGAGGTACACGTCCTCCAGGCTCGGCGTCGCCAGCGAGAAGTCGTCGAGGGCGGCGAAGGCGGGGCCCCCGGTCACGGCGGCCACCGCCGCCCGCGCCTCGTCCTGCCCGAGGCGCAGCACCCAGCGGCGCCCGGATTCGACGGCCGCCGCGGCCAGTGCGGCGACCTCCGGTACCTCCAGCGGCGGGGCGGTGCGCCACACGAGCTCCAGGCGGACCTCGTCGCAGACCCGGGCCTTGAGCCCGGTCGGCGTGTCGCAGGCGATGACCCGGCCCTGGTCGATGACGGCGACCCGGTCGAGGACCGTCTCCGCCTCGATGACGTTGTGGGTGACCAGCAGCACGGTGGTCCCGGTCCGCGCGCGGCGCCGGTCGACGGCGGCCCAGACGGCCCGCCGGGCCACCGGGTCCATGCCGGTCGTGGGTTCGTCGAGGACCAGTACCGGCCGCTCCCCGACCAGGGCGGCGGCGAAGCACGCGATGCGCCGCTGCCCGCCCGAGAGCTTCTTCAGGGGCCGCCCGGCGATCCCGGTCAGCCCGAGCTCCTCCAGTACGGAGTCCCGCGCGGCCCGCGCGTCCCGCAGTCCCAGTCCGCGCAGCCGGCCGGTGGTCTCGGCCGCCAGCGACACCGTGAGCTCGTCGAGGGCGGTGGATTCCTGCCCGAGGTAGGCGAGCAGCCGGCTCGCCCGCTCGGGGTGGCGCACGAGGTCGTGGCCGAGCAGGGTCACCGAACCGGCGTCGGGCCGCATCAGCCCGGTGAGCTGGCGGACCAGGGTGGATTTGCCGGCTCCGTTGGGGCCGAGCAGGCCGAAGATCTCGCCGCGCCGCACGTCCAGGGAGATCCCGTCGGTGGCTCGGGTCTCGGGCAGGGCCGGGGCCCCGCGCCGTCCCCGTACCGCGGGATACGTCTTGACCAGGTCACGCACCGCGCAGACCACGTCGGAGGCCAGTCCCGCGGCCGCTGCCGTGCCCGTTTCAGCCTGTGCTGTGCCCGTTCTCACGAGGGAGCAGCCTACGGGGTTGCCGCCCCTACTCGGCTGCCGGGGCCGCCGGGGCC
>NZ_JAGGOW010000215.1 GCF_018614135.1 Streptomyces sp. ISL-66 | reverse complement strand
CTCCACGGCGCGGCCGCGACCCCGGCCGCCGCCGACGAGCCCGGCTGGACGGCGGAACCTCTCGCCGGCAGCGCGCCCGCGGCGCCGCCGAAGGCCGGGGCCCGCCCGTACTTCTACCTCGCGGGCCCCTCCGGCACGGTGCTGGAGGATCGGCTGGCCCTGGACAACACCGGCGACCGGGAGCACACCGTCACCCTGCGCGGGGCCGACGCCTACAACACGGCGGACGGCGCCTTCGCGGTGCGTCCGGCCGAGGAGTCCACCGGCGCGGGCGGCTGGATCAGCTTCGGCGCGGGCACCACGGTCAAGGTCCCCGCGCACACCCGCGCGGTGGTCCCCTTCACCGTCACCGTGCCGCCCGACTCGCCCCCCGGCGACCATCCGGCCGCCGTGGTCGCCACGGAGGCCGGACACGAGGTGGGCGTACGGGTCCACCTGCGGGTCGGCGGCCCGACGCTGGCGGCGCTCACGGTCGAGGACGTCTCCGTACGCGGCAAGGGCGCGGCCGCCCGCGTCGCCTACACCCTGGTCAACCGCGGCAACGTGGCGCTCACGCCCGAGCTGTCCCTCCGCGCCGACGGCGCCTTCGGCAAGGTCGCCGGCCGCGGCGCCCACCCCGTGGCCGTCGAGGTACTGCCCGGCCAGCGGGTGGAGCTGACCGAACCCTGGCCCGGCGCCCCGGTCTTCGACCGGGTGGCCCTGACGCTCACCGTCACGGCCCCCGGCGGCGCCCGCGCGACGGCCGGCACCTCCCGGTGGTTCCTGCCCTGGGGGATCGCCGGCCGGACCGGCGTCGGCCTGTGCGGCCTCGGCGGCACCACGGCGGCCGCGCTGCTCCTCGTACGCAAGCGGCGGACCCGGGGCGGGGACGGCGGACCGCCTCCGCACGGGAGCGGCGCCGTACCCGACCGGTCCGCGGCACCGGAACACGAGTTGACGGGAGCATCCAGGTGAGCGCCAAGGCCGGTGGGAGCGGGATACGCGGCGGCAAGGTCAGGGCCCTCGTCGCGGCGGGGCTCGCGGGGCTGGTGGGGTCGGCGGCCTGTGCGCTGGCACTGTTCCCGGCGGCCCCGGCCGCCGCGGAGGACGGACCCAAGCCCGCCGTGGCGCTCTCGCTCGACGAAGCCGCCAAGGGCACCGAGCTGTCCGTCACCGGCACCGGCTGGCGGGGCAAGACCATGGTGATGCTGCTGGTCTGCGGGCAGAACATGATCGGCGGCACCAACAGCTGCGCCAACGCCGACGGCGTCGCCGTCTCCGTGGCCGACGACGGGCGCTTCTCCGCCCGGCTCCCGGTGGCGGCCCCGCCCAAGCCCTGCCCGTGCGTGGTCAACGTGACCTCGGTCAACGGCGACCAGTCCACCGTGGCCGCCCCGCTGAAGATCACCGACCACCCGGTGGCCGAGCTCCCCGCCGAGGGCGGCACCGCCCGCCTGGCCATGCTCACCGGGGTCCGCCTCAAGGGCGAGGACGGGGTGCTGACCTGGTTCGGGGCACCCCCGGGCCGCAAGTTCACCGTCACCGTCGGCAATCTGGGCTCGGCCCCGGTCAAGGACCCGGTCTTCCAGCTCGGCATCGCCCACGGGGTGTTCGCGCCCCTGTGGGAGGAAGTCCGCTGGAAGGGCACCATCCCGCCCGGAGGCAAGGCGGAGGTCTCCTTCGACGCCTCCCTGTCGGCGGGAGCCCACGGCGACTACACGCTCTCGCTCAAGTACGGCGAGACGGTCGTGGCCACGCAGCCCTGGGGCGTGGACCGGCCGTACGGGGTGCTGCTGTTCTGGGGCCTGCTCCTCGTGGTCATCCCGGCCGCGGTCTTCCGCATCGGCATGGCCGTCGTCGACAAGGTCCGCCCCCGCGAGACGGCCCCCGGCCGCCACCGGGGGGCCGGGCCGGCCGACCCGGCGGTCGCGGTGACCGCCCGGCTGCCGCGGATCCCGGCCGTACGGGGCTCCGCGCGCAGGCCCGTACGAGGCCTCGTGCCCGCCCGCCCGCCGGCGGCGGCCGAATCCCCACAGACCACCACGGCGGTCCTGCCGTGGTTCACCCCGGACAGCGCGCCGGGGACCGGTGCTCCATCCGATCCACCAACACCAAAGACATCACAGACACCACCAACACCTCAGGCACCACAGACGTCCGCACCGTCTGAGAACAGTCCGACGACGAAAGGACAATCGTGAGGACCCAACGGAGGGTGAGCGCGGCCGCGGTCGCGCTGCTGTTCGGCGGCGCGGGCATCCTGCTGGCGGCTAGCCCCGCCCAGGCGGCCGACGTCTCCTACAAGGTGGAGTGCGTTCCGCCGGCGGGCGGTGGCGGCCCGGTCCAGGGCACGACCACCGCCTCGATCACCGCCCCCGCCACCGCCAAGGTGGGTGACGAGGTCGAGGTGGTCTGGAAGACCGTCAAGCCGGCTTCGAACAACACCGACCTGATGGACCTGCCCAAGGACAGCATCAAGCCGATCGGCTACGCGAAGATCGGCGGGGCGCAGAGCGGCGAGCTGAAGATGGAGGGGGCGCGGAGCAATCCGCCGATCCCCAAGAAGTCGCCCATGACCATCTCCGACATGAAGGCCAAGCTCAAGCTGACCAAGGCCGGGGACGTCACCATCTCGCCCGGCAAGTACGACGTGGACTTCAGCGGCCTGCTCACCCACTGCACGCCGCAGGAGTCGGTCGGGGTCGGCCTCACCATCAAGGTCACCGAGGACGGCGGCGGGACCACGGGGAACACCACCGGCGCCCCGGCCACCACCGGCAGCACCACCACCGGCAGCACCACCAGCGGGAGCGGCGGCCAGAGCGATTTCCCGGGCAAGGCCGTCGAGGTCGCCTACGACTGCGGCGCCTTCCTCCCGGGGGGCATCAAGACTCCGGTGACGATCAACGCCAAGAAGAACGGCGGCGGCTACGACCTGACCGTCAAGACCGCCAAGGGGGCGATGAAGAGCCCGGCGCCGCTGCCGGCGGGGGCCCTCAAGCCCTCGATGAACATCAAGATCGGCGGCGGCGACAGCGGCACGGTCAAGGTCTCCGGTCCCGCGAACACCGCGGCGATCGGGGCGGGCGACCCGGTCACGCTGGCCGACATGACCGGCACCTACAAGCCGGGCAAGACCGGCAAGGCCACGCTGAGCCCCGACCAGATGACGATCGACGTCGTCATGGCCCCGGGCGCCACCCCGATCGTGGTGCCCTGCGCGGCGACCGCCACCGGCGTCTCGCTGGAGCTGGACGTCACGGCCCAGGAGGGCGGCGCGGGCTCACCCGGAGCCACGGGCAGCACGTCCTCGGGCACCACGTCCTCGGGCGGCACCTCCTCGGGCAACCTCGCCGAGACCGGCGCCGAGGACGAGGGCGGCATCAAGGCGCTGGCCCTGGTCGCCGGCACGGTGATCCTGCTCGGCGCCGCGGTGTTCACGTTCACCCCGTGGCGGCGCCTGCGCGGCCGGCCGTAGGCCGCGCGGGGTCACCCGCCCGTCCCCGCGGGCGGGGCCGCTCCGTGCGAAGGGGTGCGCTCAGTGGACGGTGCCCATCAGCGCCTGGACCTTCTTGCGGTACGAGTAGATCGCCAGACCGGCGACGAAGGCGGCCGTCGCCTCCAGGGCGATCACCCCGGTGCCGTTGAGGTCCACGCCACCGATGGAGAGCAGACCGGTGATGCAGTCGCCCGCGGTGACGGCGAGGAACCAGACACCCATCATCTGGGAGGCGTACTTCTGCGGCGCCATCTTCGTGGTGACCGAGAGGCCGACCGGAGAAAGGCACAGTTCGCCGATGGTCTGGATCATGTAGATCGAGACCAGCCACATCGGCGACACCTTGGTGCCGTCGCCCGCCATGTTCATCGGGACGATGAAGACGAAGAACGAGGCGCCGATGAGGACCAGACCCATCGCGAACTTCACGATGGTGTTCGGCTCCTGGTTCTTGCGCGCCAGCCACACCCACAGCCAGGCGAAGACCGGGGCCAGCGCCATGACGAACAGCGGGTTCAGCGACTGGTACCAGGTGGCCGGGAAGCCCAGGCCGAAGACGGAGTCCGCGGTCTTGGAGTCCGCGAACAGCGACAGGGTGGAACCACCCTGGTCGTAGATCATCCAGAACGCGGCGGCGGCGACGAAGAACCAGATGTACGCGGTCATCTTCGACTGCTCGGTGCCCGAGAGGTCGCGGTCGCGCTTGATCTTCAGCAGCACGGCGACCGGGATGGCCAGACCGGCGAGGGTGATCGGGACGAGCGCCCAGTTCAGGGTGTACATGCCCAGGGCGGCGACGGCGCCGTAGAAGACGGCGACGATGCCCGCACCGATGAGGACCTTGGTGATGACGGCCTTGCGCTCCTGCGCCGACAGCGGGTTCGGGACCGCGCTGCTCTTGGCGTTCAGGTGCTTGCTGCCGAGCAGGAACTGGACCAGGCCCAGGCCCATGCCGACCGCGGCCAGCAGGAAGCCGAGGTGCCAGTTCCACTTCTCGCCGACGCTGCCGATGGCGAGCGGTGCGACGAAGGCGCCCAGGTTGATGCCGACGTAGAACAGCGTGAAGCCGCCGTCACGACGCGGGTCGTCCGGGCCCTCGTAGAGGTGGCCGACCATCGTGGAGATGTTGGCCTTCAGCAGACCCGATCCGAGCGCGACCAGGATGAGGCCGAGGAAGAACATCGCCTGGCCGGGGACCGCGAGCGACACGTGGCCGGCCATGATCACGAAGCTGGCGACGGCGACCGTCTTGCGGGCACCCCAGACGCGGTCACCGAACCAGCCGCCGGGCATGGCCATGAGGTAGACCATCGCCACGTACACGGAGTAGATCGCCGTGGCCGTGGCCATCGTGAAGGCGAGGCCGCCACCCTGGCTGCCGGTCGCCGCGTCGGCGCCACCGGAGACCAAGTACAGGACGAGAAGGGCGCGCATGCCGTAGTAGGAGAAACGCTCCCACATCTCGGTCATGAACAGAGTGGCCAGGCCACGGGGGTGGCCGAAGAAGGTCTTCTCGGTGGACGGATCCGCCGAGTCCCTCGTCAGGCTGGAAGCCATGGTCGATCCTTGCTTGCTCGGGACGCGTGGCTTCGTGAGCTCATCAGCGCCCGGTGAGGGGTGGCCGGCACCGGCGGCGGGTGTCCCGTCCCCACGCCCGGGGGTTCTCGCTCCATGGGTCGGAAGCGAAGGGACATCCCCAACCGGGATCCACGCCCTGCCGCGCGACTTCGCGCGAAGGGCCCGGCCCCTAGGTCATTGGCTGCCGTCTGCCCGGAGCGGGTGTTCCATCAAAGGTGCCCGTCCGGTCAGGACAGAAATAGAGACCTTCGGCTGGTTTTGGCACGAAAGTCTCTGAGGTAGTGCATCAGGCGTCTCGACACCATACGACACGACAGTGGCGCATATGAAAGCACTTGAGATATGGATCACAGGTTATCGTGGAACCAGGCGGGTACATTCGAAGGCCGTTAGTAGTCCAAAAGGCCAGATAGGAAGGGGTCTGCGGGCGGTCATCTGCTTTCCCCCGCTGCGGACTACCATCACCCACATGACGCGTGTACTGCTCGCCGAGGACGACGCATCCATCTCGGAACCCCTGGCCCGCGCCCTGCGCCGGGAGGGATACGAGGTCGAGGTCCGGGAGGACGGCCCCACCGCCCTGGACGCGGGACTGCAGGGCGGCGTCGATCTTGTCGTCCTGGACCTGGGCCTGCCGGGGATGGACGGCCTGGAGGTCGCCCGCCGGCTGCGTGCCGAGGGCCACGGCTTCCCCATCCTGGTCCTGACCGCCCGCGCCGACGAGGTCGACACGGTCGTCGGCCTGGACGCCGGCGCCGACGACTACGTGACCAAGCCCTTCCGCCTCGCCGAGCTGCTCGCCCGGGTCCGGGCCCTGCTGCGGCGCGGCGCCAACGAGGCCTCCCAGCCGCCCGCCACCCACGGGGTGCGGATCGACGTCGAATCGCACCGCGCGTGGATGGGCGAGGAGGAGCTCCAGCTCACGGCCAAGGAATTCGACCTGCTGCGCGTCCTGGTCCGCGACGCCGGCCGGGTCGTCACCCGCGACCAGCTGATGCGCGAGGTCTGGGACACCACCTGGTGGTCCTCCACCAAGACCCTCGACATGCACATCTCCTGGCTGCGCAAGAAGCTCGGCGACGACGCGGCCAACCCCCGCTACATCGCCACCGTGCGCGGAGTGGGCTTCCGCTTCGAGAAGAGCTGACCGGGACGGCGGCCCCGGAGCCGCCGACCCGCCCCCGCGGGCCCGCTCGCGGCGCCCCCATCCGCGCCCGCTCGCGGCGCCCTACCCGCGCCCGCCCCCCGGGCCCGCTTCCGGCGTCCGCTTCCCGCGCCCGCCGTAGGGCATCCTCTAAGCCATGCGCCGCCGCCTCATCAACTCCACGCTCGCCGTGGTGCTCGTCGTCATCGCCGTCTTCGGCGTCTCCCTCGTCATCGTCGAGACCCGGACCATCACCAGCAGCGCCCAGGACCGCATCGAGTCCGAGGCCCTGAGGCTGGTGGGCAGCATGGAGGGCGACGTCCTGGAGAAGAAGCCGGTGGACACCGAGGCCGTCGCCGCACGGCTCGACGCCGGCCGCTACGCGCGGATCACGGTCCCGGGCCGGCCCGCCGTCGAGGTGGGGCAGCGCATCGAGGGCAGCGTCATCCGGGGCACCGCCCGGGGCGAACAGGGCGAGGTCGTGGTCGTCGAGGAGTCCCGCTCCACGGTCACCCAGGAGGTCGGGCGGACCCTGGCCGTGGTCGGAGCCGTGGCCCTGCTCGCCGTCGTGGCGGCCGTCCTGCTCGCCGTACGCCAGGCCAACCGGCTGGCCTCCCCGCTCACCGACCTGGCCGAGACGGCCGAGCGCCTCGGATCCGGCGACCCGCGACCCCGGCACAAGCGGTACGGGGTCCCCGAGCTGGACCGGGTCGCGGACGTACTGGACTCCAGCGCCGAGCGGATCGGGCGGATGCTGACCGCCGAGCGGAGACTGGCGGCCGACGCCTCCCACCAGCTGCGGACCCCCCTGACGGCCCTCTCGATGCGGCTGGAGGAGATCACCGTCACCGACGACCTGGAGACCGTACGGGAAGAGGCGACGATCGCCCTCACCCAGGTGGAGCGGCTCACGGACGTCGTGCAACGGCTGCTCACCAACTCCCGCGACCCCCGGACGGGCTCCGCGGTCCCCTTCGACCTCGACGAGGTCGTCAAACAGCAGCTGGAGGAGTGGCGCCCCGCCTACCGCAGCGCCGGACGGGCCATCGTGCGCTCCGGGAAGACCGGCATGCGGGCCGTGGGCACCCCGGGCGCGGTCTCGCAGGTCCTGGCGACCCTGGTGGAGAACTCGCTCATGCACGGCGGCGGCACGGTGGCCCTGCGGACCCGCGTGATCGGGAACCAGGCGGTCCTGGAAGTCACCGACGAGGGGCCGGGAGTCCCGCCGGACCTCGGCAACCGGATCTTCGAGCGGGCCATCAGCGGCCGCAACTCCACCGGGATCGGCCTCGCCGTCGCCCGGGACCTCGCGGAGGCGGACGGCGGCCGCCTGGAGCTGCTCCAGGCCCAGCCGCCGGTGTTCGCGCTCTTCCTGAGCCGGACCGCGCCGGAACGCACCGAGCCGACGGAGACGGTCCGCTGATGGGCGGGTCGGGGGGACGGGCTGGGGATGCGCGGGGAGGGCTGGACGGGCAGTGAGCGCGGGACGGGAACTCTAGTTCGCCGCGGTTTCCGGAGTCCGCGACGGAGCCTCGCCCTGCCCGTCGCGCTGCTCGACCACCAGCGAGACCGCGGCCGGCACGGGCAGGGCCTTGAAGACCCAGGTCCGGTAGGACCAGAAGCGGAAGACGGTGGCGATGCCGATGCCGGCGAACTTGAAGAAGTTCGAGGCCAGCGGGCCGTCCCAGTGGAAGCCGTACGTGGCCGTGAACAGGATGCCGTTCTCGATGACCAGGCCGATCGCGCTGAAGGCGACGAAGAGGACGAGCTCGCGGGTGCGTCCGGCCCCGGTCTGATCGGCGCGGTCCCGGTAGGCGAAGTAGCGGAAGCCCAGGTAGTTCGTGGTGATGGCCACCAGGGTGGCTATCACGCTCGCGCGCACCACCTGGAGGTCGGTCACCTGGCGGATTAGGTTGAAGACCCCGAGGTTGACCAGGACGCCCAGCCCGCCGACAGCGCCGAATCTGGCGACCTCACGTACCAGCGAGCGCACGCGGCCGAGGGCAGATCCGTTCTCCGGCTTGCTCATATGAGGCTTCAGTCCTGTCCTTCGGGCCCCCCGTTTGAGGCATCACGCTCGTCTTGGGCCTCCTCATGTTAAGTGTCGCCCCGCTCGTTCGTCTGCGCCTTGGGAAGCCGTGCGACACACGGCACACTCGCCCCACCCGCCCCGTCCCCCTTCGTCCTGCCGCGAGCCGGGTACCGGCCAGGGTCACGTCCATATGGCGGAATACCGCCGGATACTCTGGGGGAGTGACGTTCCCGGTAGTCGGCATGGTCGGCGGCGGACAGCTCGCCCGCATGACCCACGAGGCGGGTATCCCCCTCGGAATCAAATTCAAGATCCTCAGTGACACCCCACAGGATTCGGCGGCCCAGGTCGTGAGCGACGTCGTCATCGGCGACTATCGCGACCTGGAGACGCTGCGCGCCTTCGCGCGCGGCTGTGACGTGATCACCTTCGACCACGAGCACGTACCCATCGAGCACCTGCGGGCCCTGGAATCGGACGGCGTCCCCGTCCGGCCGGGGCCCGACGCGCTGGTGCACGCCGCGGACAAGGGGGTGATGCGCGCCCGCCTCGACGAGATCGGCGCGCCCAGCCCCCGCCACCGGATCGTCAGCGATCCGGCGGACGCGGCGGCCTTCGCGCGGGAGGTCGGCGGCTTCCCCGTCATCCTCAAGACGGTGCGCGGCGGGTACGACGGAAAGGGCGTGTGGTTCGTCCGTACCCAGGAGGACGCCGAGGCCCCGTTCAAGGCGGGCGTCCCGGTCCTGGCCGAGGAGAAGGTGGACTACGTCCGCGAGCTCGCGGCCAACATCGTCCGCTCCCCGCACGGCCAGGCGGTGGCCTATCCGGTCGTGGAGTCCGTCCAGGTGGACGGAGTCTGCGACACGGTGATCGCCCCCGCGCCGAACCTCTCCGAGGAGCTCGCGGGCGAGGCCCAGGCCCTGGCCCTGCGCATCGCCAAGGAGCTCGGGGTCACCGGCCACCTGGCCGTGGAGCTGTTCGAGACCTCCGACGGCCGGATCCTGGTCAACGAACTGGCCATGCGCCCGCACAACAGCGGCCACTGGACCCAGGACGGTGCCATCACCTCCCAGTTCGCCAACCACGTACGGGCCGTCCTGGACCTTCCCCTGGGCGACCCGCGCCCCCGCGCCCGCTGGACGGTCATGGCCAACGTGCTCGGCGGGGACTACCCCGACATGTACGCGGCGTACCTGCACTGCATGGCCCACGACCCCCAGCTCAAGATCCACATGTACGGCAAGGACGTGAAACCCGGCCGCAAGATCGGCCACGTCAACACCTACGGCGACGACCTGGACGATGTGCTGGAGCGCGCACGTCACGCAGCCGGCTACCTCAGAGGAACCATCACCGAATGAGCACCTCCGCAGCAGCTCCCGTCATCGGCATCGTCATGGGCTCGGACTCCGACTGGCCCGTCATGGAGGCCGCGGCCCAGGCCCTCGACGAGTTCGAGATCCCCTACGAAGTCGACGTGGTCTCCGCCCACCGGATGCCGCGCGAGATGGTCGCGTACGGCGAGCGGGCCGCCGGGCGCGGCCTGAAGGCGATCATCGCGGGCGCGGGCGGGGCCGCCCACCTGCCCGGCATGCTCGCCTCCGTCACCCCGCTGCCGGTCATCGGCGTGCCGGTGCCGCTGAAGTACCTCGACGGCATGGACTCGCTGATGTCGATCGTCCAGATGCCCGCCGGGATTCCCGTCGCCACCGTCTCGATCGCCGGCGCCCGCAATGCCGGGCTGCTCGCCGTACGGATGCTGGCCGCGCAGGACCCGGAGCTACTGGCCCGGATGAACGATTTCCTGCAGGAGCTCAACGACCAGGCCACCGAGAAGGGCAAGCGGCTGCGTGCGAAGGTCGCCGGCCAGGAGTCCTTCGGATTCGGCAAGTGAGCGCGGCGGGCCCGGCCGGCGCGGCCCGGCACCTGGACGCGGCGCGCGAGCTGCTCGCCGAACACCCGGTCGTCGACGGGCACAACGACCTGCCCTGGGCGCTGCGCCAGAGCGTGCGCTACGACCTGGACCGGCGGGACATCGCCGCCGACCAGTCCGCGCACCTGCATACCGACATCCCCCGGCTGCGCGCCGGCGGGGTCGGCGCGCAGTTCTGGTCCGTCTACGTGCGATCCGACTACGCGGGGGACGAGGCGGTCAGCGCCACCCTGGAGCAGATCGACGCCGTCGCCCAGCTGATCGAGCGTTACCCGCGCGACCTGGTGCGGGCCCTGACGGCCGACGACATGGAGGCGGCCCGCGCCGAGGGGCGGATCGCCTCGCTGATGGGCGCCGAGGGCGGGCACTCCATCAACAACTCGCTCGCCACCCTGCGGGCCCTGTACCGGCTCGGCGTGCGCTACATGACGCTCACGCACAACGACACCATCGACTGGGCGGACTCGGCGACCGACGAGCCCCGCCACGGCGGCCTCAACGACTTCGGCCGCGAGGTCGTCCGCGAGATGAACCGCGTCGGCATGCTCGTCGACCTCTCGCACGTCGCCGCGACGACGATGCGCGACGCGCTCGCCGTCTCGGTGGCGCCGGTGATCTTCTCGCACTCCTCCGCCCGCGCGGTCTGCGACCACGTGCGCAACATCCCGGACGACGTGCTGGAGCTGCTGCCGGCCAACGGCGGGGTGGCGATGGCCACCTTCGTGCCCAAGTTCGTCCTCCCCACGGCCGTCGAGTGGACCCTGGCCGCGGACGAGAACCTGCGCGCGCACGGCTTCCACCACCTCGACACCACTCCCGGGGCGATGGAGCTGCACCGGGCTTTCGAGGCGGCGCGCCCGCGCCCCCTGGCGACGGCCGCCACGGTCGCCGACCACCTGGACCACATGCGCGAGGTGGCCGGGGTCGACCACATCGGCATCGGCGGGGACTACGACGGCACGGCCTTCACCCCGGCCGGGCTTGACGACGTGGCCGGGTACCCGAACCTGATCGCCGAGCTGCTGGCGCGCGGCTGGTCGAAGGCCGACCTGGCGAAGCTGACCTGGTCGAACGCGGTACGGGTGCTGCGCGACGCCGAAGCGGTGGCCCGCGAGCAGTCGGCCGTGCGGGGCCCCTCGAACGCGGTGCTCCCGGCGGAGCAGGCCGGCTAGCCGGCCTGTGACCGGAAAGGTCACAGGACGGGGCGGGCTCCGCGGGGCCGGCTGATCCGGGCGGGTCCGGGATTCCGGGCCCGCCCGGACGCGTCACCGCCGGTGCCCGCCCGGTCTGGCCTGCCCGGTCTGGCCCCGCTCGGTCTGGCCCCGCCCGGCCTGGGCCCGCTCGGTCTGGCCCCGCCCGGTCTGGGTCCGCCCGGCCCGTCCCGGAAGCCTGGTGACCTGCTGGTTTCACCCGAACGCCACATCCGCCGGGCGCCTGCGGCGTCCCACATGTCACGGTGGCAACATCTTCCCTGCTTCTCTCCCGCTGCCGCCGAGACCGGAGCGCATGCCATGGCCGACCTGCAGGATGAACCGCACACGAGCCCGGCGACCCCCGTGGGCCCCAGCCCCCTCGGAGCCGAGGACACCCCCGCCGCCCTGGTGGGAGCCCTGGACCGGGCTACCGCGCTGCTGTCCGTCCACCCCGTCGCGGACGGGTGCAACACCCTCGTCTGGACCCTGCGCCAGAGCCCGTACCACGACATCGACACCCCGGACACGGGCGTCGACACCGATATCCCGCGGCTGCGCGCCGGGGGAGTGGGCGCCCAGTTCTGGTCCCTGATGACGCCGTCCGCGTCGGCGTCGGCGTCCGGCCCGGCCCGCGAAGCCGGGGCCGCCGACCAGGTGGTGTCCGACACCCTCGAACAGATCGACGTGGCGCTCGCCCTGATGCGCCGATATCCCGACAGCCTCCGCCTCGCCCTGAGCGCCGACGACCTGGCCGACGCCCGCAACCGGGGCCGCATCGCCTCGTTCCTGGGTCCCGTCCCCGGCCGCACGCTGACGGACTCCCTCGGCGCGCTGCGCGCCTTCCACGCCCTCGGCGTACGCCTCCTCGCGCCCGCCGGAGCCCCGTGGGCCACGGACGGCCTCACTGCCTTCGGCCACGAAGTGGTGCGCGAGACCAACCGGCTGGCGATGCTGCTGGACCTCACCGGCTGCCCGCCGGTGGCGGCCTGCCAGATCGCCGCGGCCTCCAAGGCGCCGGTGATCATCTCGCACACGGCGGCGGCCGCGCTCAACCCCCACCCGGACAACGTCACGGACGAGGTGCTGCTCGCGCTGCGCGCGGCGAACGGCCTGGCGATGGTCACCTTCGACACCGCGCTCACCGGGGACTCCCTGCACGCGGTCGCCGACCACGTCGACCACGTACGGGCCGTCGCGGGCCCCCACTGCGTGGGCCTGGGCGCCGGCTTCGGCGCCGAGCCGGGCGTCCCGCGCCCGGCGGGCCTGACCGACCCCTCGGGCTATCCGCGCCTGATCGCCGAACTGCTGGAGCGGGGCTGGCCGGAGACCGACCTGTCCCTGCTGACCTGGGGCAACGCCCAGCGGGTGCTGCGGGACGCGGAGTTCACCGGGCGCGCCGCGCAGCACCGTAGAACGGCGTAGGCGCTCAGACGCGCGCGGGCACGCCGGGCTCGGCGGCGGCGGCCGCGGCGGCGGCC
>NZ_JAGGOW010000214.1 GCF_018614135.1 Streptomyces sp. ISL-66 | reverse complement strand
GCGGTGAGTTCGGCGCGGGATTCCGTCCCGGTGGCCTCGCGGGCGGCTTCGGCGGCGCCGCGGGCGGCTTCGCGGGACTCGTCCCAGGCGGCCACGGCCGTCTTCTCGGCGTCGGCGGCGGCCAGCGCGGCGCGCGCCGGGTCGGCGTCGGGGGCGGTGTCGTCGAGCCAGCCGGCCCGGACGGCCTCGGCGGTCTCCTGCTGGACCTCGGCGAGGCGGGCGCGCAGGTGCTCGGCCTCGCTACGGGCCCGCTGGGCGGCCGTGGCGGCGGCGGTGGCGTCGCGGTGTGCGGCTTCGCCGCTCTCCTGGAGGACGGCGGAACGCTCCTCCTCCTCGTTGGCGGCCCGCTCGCCCCGCTCGGCGGCGGCGTGCAGGGCCCGTACGAGCTCGGTGGCGGCGGTGGCCCGGGCGGCGAGCGCCGGGGCGGCGTCCCGCTCGGCCTCCAGGATCGCGGCGGCGACCCGGGCGCAGCGGTCGGCGGCGGCGCGGTGGCGCAGTACGTTCTCGGCGGCCTGCCAGGCGGAGTGCAGGGTGCGGGCTTCGAGGAGCTCGCGGCGCTGCGCGGCGGCGGCCTTGTCGGCGACGGTCAGGGCCAGCGAGGCGTGCCGGTAGGCGAGTTCGGCGGAGACGGCGGCGCTGCGGGAGCGCGCGGAGTCGGCGGCGGTGACCTCGTGGGCGGCGGCGGTGACCCGCTGCGCGAGGTCGGCGGCGCGGCCGCGCTCCTCGGCGGCGCGGGCGGACAGCCGCCGGGCGAGGGAGCGCGTACGGCGTTCGGCGCCGGCGTGGACGTCGCGCAGCCGGGAGCGGGCCTCGGCGGCCTCGACGATCTTGGTGAGGAGGTCCACGGAGCCCGCGGTGAACTCCCGTTCCGCCATCAGCTCGGAGCGGCGGCCGAGCTTGTTGCCGAAGCCGTGGACGAGGTCGGCGAGGCCGTCGGTGTCGCGGGTGTCGGTGACGGCGCGCAGCAGCAGGTCGGTGAAGTCGGAGTCCTTCTTCACCGCGAAGAGGCCGGCGGCCTCGCCCTCGTCGGCGTTCATCTCGCGCTGGTAGCGGAAGAGTTCGGGGTCGAGCCCGAGCTCGGTGAGGTGCTCGTTCCAGCGGTCGTGGATCTCCTCGAAGTACACCTCGAGGTGCGGGTAGGCCTTGCCCGCCTCGGTGAGGGCGTCGCGGAAGCCCTTCATGGTGCGGCGCCGCCCCTTGGCGCCGGAGACGCCCTCGCCGGGCGGACGCACCGAAGTGGCCTCGGCCACCGGGAGGTTGTCGAGGCCCAGCCCCGGGCCCGGCCGGAAGGAGTACCAGGCCTCGGCGAACTTGCGCGGGTCGTTGGAGACCTGGCGTCCGCGCCATTCGCTGACCTTGCCGACGACCACGCACGCGCCGGTCTGCGTGTGCTGCCACTCCAGCGCCACGTGACCGCAGTCGTCGGCGAGCAAGAACTTGCGCAGCACGCCCGAGCTGGCGCCGCCCAGGGTGTTGCGGTGGCCGGGCAGCATCACCGAGAAGATCAGCTTGAGCAGGACGGACTTGCCGCCGCCGTTCTCCAGGAACAGCACGCCGGCGGGCGCGGGGCGGCGCGGCGGGCCGCTGGGCTCGTCCTCGAAGAACTCCGCCTGCGCGGGCGCCGGGTGGGGCACCGGCGCGCCGACTCCGCGCAGGTCGAGCACGGTGTCGGCGTAGCGCGCGCCGGCGGGCCCGATGGAGTAGAGGCGGATCCGGGACAGCTCGTACATGGCGGCGGGTTCTCGCGGTCTCTCGTAGTTCTGCGGGTGACGGGTTGCGGGTACGGGGAGCGGGGCGCGGGCTAGGCGTGGAAGGGCAGCCCGGCGTCGGCGGCGAGCTCCAGGTCGTCGCCCTCGGGCGGCGGCAGGAGGCTGGCGGAGCCGTCGCTGACGGGGACCACGCCGAGGTCCAGGAGCTCGGCCATGGCCGAGCTGCCCGCCATGTCGCGGACCTGGAGCTGGTAGCGGGGGGTGGTGCGGTAGGTGCCTCCGGAGTCGTCGCCGGTGCGCTGGAGGAAGCCGGAGTCGGCGAGGAAGGCCGCGGCCTTGCCGACGATGCCGGTGGTGGAACCGGCCAGGCGGCGCGCGTCCTTGGTGGCTCCGGTCGCGCTGCGGCGGGCGTAGACCCGCCAGGCCGCTTCGAGGCCGGGCGCATCGGAGGCCGGGTCGGTGTTCTCGCCGAGCTCCTCCGCGCGCTCCTCCAGCCGGCGGCAGGTCTGCCGGACGAAGGCGTCGACGCCGTTGACGGTGATCCGGCCGATGTAGCCGTCGTCGGCGAGGTCCTCGGGGCGGGGGAAGGCGAGGGCGGCCACGGCGAGGTGGGCGAGGCCGTGCAGGAAGCGGTCCGCGGAGTCGGCGGTGGCGCGGCGGGCGTAGTCGCCCATGCGGACGGCGAAGACCGAGTCCTCGCCCGCGGCGACGGCCATGCCGGCGCGCGGGGACACCTCCAGGACGACGAGCCCGAGGCCGGTGGCGACGGCGTCGGCGAGCCGCGCGAAGGCGGGGTCCTCGCGGTAGCGGCGCAGCAGCTCGGCGTACTCGGCGTCGCGGGCGGGCAGCAACTTGGGCTGGAGCCCGAACGCCACCAGCCGGGCCGCGTCGGCGGCGTCCGCCGGCGTCACGGGGGCGGTCGCCTGGCCCGGGACGGCCGGGACGGCCAGGGCTGCCGGGGCGACCGACTGCGCGTCGGGCTCGCTCCACGCGGGGTGCTGCTCGGCGTGGTGGTCGCTCACGGGTACGTCTCCTCGGCGGTGCGGGTGAATCGGGTGCGTGGGGCGTGCCGCGCGGCGGGACGGGCGGCACGGACCGGCGCAGCGGCAGCGGCGGTACCGACCGGCGCAGCGGCAGCACCTACCGGCGCGGCACCGGCCGTACGGACCCGCGCGGCGGGATGGGCCGTACGGACCCGCGTGCCGGCACCGGCCGTACGGACCCGCGCGGTCGTCCCGAAGCGCACGGGGGTCGGGGCACCGCAGGCGGCGGACGGTCCGGGCGGCGCGAGACGGCCGCCCCTGGGGGAAGCCGTCCGGCGGCCCGGCGGGGGCGGGGGCGGGATCATGCCGCCTCCGTGCGGTCGGCCGTCATGGCCGCCGAGTCGAGCAGGGCGGTGCCGACGATGAGGTCCGCGCCGCCGAATTCCGGGTCGTCGAGCTCGGTGCCGTCGTCGACCGCGAAGAGCAGCCGCTCCTCGCCCTGGCGGTAGGCCGTGCCCACCGCCGGGCTCGCCGCGTGGACGGCCAGCAGGGCGACGAGGTACGGCAGGTCCGGGTCGGAGCGGCGGGCCTGCGCCAGGAGGCCGGACAGCCTGCGCGGGGCGTCGTGCGGTAGCTCCAGGAGCTCCATCGCGGCGGCGAGCTGCTCCTCGCTGAAGCGGCTGTCGTCCGGGGTGGCGATCAGGTCCGGCTCGGGCATCTCCACGCCGAGGTGTTCCCGCTCCACCGGCGGGGTCAGCAGGATCTCCACCAGGTCGGCGACGCGCACGGAGACCGGGGTCCGCAGACCGGCCCCCGATGCGAAGAAGGCGTCCGTGACCCGGGAGGCCCGGGCCACGGGCAGCGGCAGCACGGGGGCCACGAGCTGCCCGTACAGGTCGATCCCGGAGCGCGCCGCGGGGGCCGCGAAGGCCTGTCGGTCCTGTTCGGCGCGGAACAGCGGGCCGGCGTCCAGCAGCCGGGACTGGAGCTGCGTGTGGCGGCGGATGCAGTCCTTGACGATGTCGACCAGCTCGGCGGCGCGCCGCTTGTTGTCCGGCTCCTCGGCCTCGTCGCGCGCCTTGCGGATGTTGGTCAGGATCGCGTTCTCGTGGCGGTAGCGGTCGGCCACGTGGTCGAGGGCCTCGGCGATCATGTCGGGGACGGTCACCAGCCAGTCCACGGCCCGCACGTTGCGCCGGGTCGCGTCCAGGGTGCGGCGCAGGGTCTCGGCGTACTGGACGGTGCGGTAGCGGGCCTGTTCGGCGGCGAGTTGGGCGTCGGCGAGCCGGCCCCGGCTGATCAGGACCTCCAGTTTGACCTCGGCGGCGATCTGCGCGCTGGTGACGTCCGTGTCGAGGGCGCCGACCAGGACGTTGACGGCTTCGTCCGTCGTGCGCAGGTACACCGCGCCGCCGTACCCGGGTACCTCCTCGATCAGCTTGAAGTCGTAGTCCCTGCGGACGTACACCCCGTCGGGCCCGAACGTGCCGTAGACCGCCCGGAATCCCCGGTCTGCGCTGCCGACGTTGATCAGGTTCTCCAGCACCCAGCGGGCCACCCGCTCGTGCTCGGACGCCGGACGGGCCGGCGCCTGGGCGGCGACGCGCGGCAGCAGCCTGGCCACTATCTGCTCGTGGTCGGCGCCGGTGTCGAAGTCCATGTTGAGGGTGACCAGGTCGATCGCGGCGAGCGCGACCTCCGCCATCGCGTAGACCCCGTACTCGCCGGCCAGATTGGCCTTGCGTACGTCGAGGTCGTGCAGCGGGGCGGTGCAGGCGAGCGCGCGCAGCCGCCGGGCCAGGCCCTCGTCGGCGGCCGGGCCCGGCGCCGGGGACGGAAGGGTCTTCGCCGTGGCAGGGAAAGTCACGGACAAAGACTAGGCGCTGTTACTGACAACATCCCAAACGGGATGGTTCGGCCCGTTCGTTCCCGCGCTCGCCTGTTCTACGCTCACCGCATGGCTTCCATGATCACACCGGATCCGCCCGGCCCCGCCGCTCCCGTGATCGACCTCAACGCCGATCTCGGCGAGGGCTTCGGCCGGTGGACGCTGACCGACGACGAGGCCCTGCTGTCGGTCGTCACGAGCGCCAACGTCGCCTGCGGCTTCCACGCCGGCGACCCGTCCATCATGCGCCGGGTCTGTGAGCTGGCGGCCGCCCGCCGGGTCCGGATCGGCGCGCAGGTCTCCTACCGGGACCTCGCGGGCTTCGGCCGCCGCGCGATGGACGTGCCGCCCGGCGAGCTGGCCGATGAGATCGCCTACCAGATCGGGGCGCTGGAGGTCTTCGCCCGGGCGGCCGGCTCCACGGTGTCGTACGTGAAACCGCACGGTGCGCTGTACAACCGCACCGTGCACGACGCCGCCCAGGCGGGCGCCGTCGTCTCCGGCGTGCTGCTCGCGGCCGGGCGGGCGGGACTCCCCGTCCTCGGCCTGCCCGGCTCGCTGCTGCTCGCCGCGGCCGAGCGGGCCGGACTGCCCGCCGTCCCGGAGGCCTTCGCCGACCGCGCCTACACGGCGGCCGGCACCCTCGTACCGCGCGGCGAGCCGGGAGCCGTGGTCGACGACCCGGACGCGGTGGTCGCCCGCGCGGTCGCCATGGCCACCGAGCGCGCGGTGACGGCCTCCGACGGAACCCGCGTCCCGGTCCCCGCCCGCTCGCTCTGCCTGCACGGGGACACTCCCGGGGCGGCGGACCTCGCCCGGCGGGTCCGGGCGGCGCTCGGCGCGGCCGGAGTGCGGGTGGAGGCGTTCGCGTGACCGGCGGGGTGAGGGCGCTCGTCGTCGGCTCCGAGGCCCTGCTCCTGGAGGTGGACACCGCCGATGAGGTGGCCGCGCTCCACGCGGAGCTGCTGCGCCGCCGGGCCGGAGCGACGGGAGCGGCCCGACGGGGCGGGGCGAGCGGGCGGGGCGGGGCGAGCGGACCGGAAGCAGTGGCCGGACCGCGAGGAGCGACCGGACCGCAAGGACCGGCCGCACTGGAGGAGTCGGCCGGGCTGG
>NZ_JAGGOW010000213.1 GCF_018614135.1 Streptomyces sp. ISL-66 | reverse complement strand
CGGCCCCGGCCCCGGCCCCCGCAGCCCGCCGCCGACCACCCGCGGCCGCGTCGACCGCCGCCGCGACAGACAGACTGCCGAGGCCCGCCCCCCACCCCCATACAGTCCGCCGATGTCCCTCCCCACCTGCGCACTCCTAGCGTGACCGCATGACCCCTCACGTCACCCCGGGCGCCGCCGTCAAGGCCGCCGACCGCGCTCACGTCTTCCACTCCTGGTCCGNNGTACTTCTGGGACTACGACGGCAAGCGCTACCTCGATTTCGCCTCCCAGCTGGTCAACACCAACATCGGCCACCAGCACCCCAAGGTCGTCGCCGCGATCCAGGAGCAGGCGGCCACGCTCTGCACCCTGGCCCCCGGTTTCGCCGTCGACGTCCGCTCCGAGGCCGCACGCCTCATCGCGCAGCGGACCCCGGGCGACCTCGACAAGATCTTCTTCACCAGCGGCGGCGCCGAAGCCGTTGAGAACGCCGTCCGCATGGCCCGTCTGCACACGGGCCGGCAGAAGGTCATGTCCACCTACCGCTCGTACCACGGAGCCACCGCCGCCGCGATCAATCTGACCGGCGACCCGCGCCGCTGGCCCTCCGACACCGCCGCCGCCGGCGTCGTGCACTTCTGGGGGCCGTACCTCTACCGGTCGCCGTTCCACGCGACCACCGAGGCCGAGGAATGCGCCCGCGCGCTCACCCACCTCGCGGACACCATCGCCTTCGAGGGACCGGCGACCATCGCCGCGATCATCCTGGAGTCCGTCCCCGGTACGGCCGGGATCATGACTCCGCCGCCCGGCTACCTGGCCGGCGTGCGCGAGCTCTGCGACCGTTACGGCATCGTCTTCATCCTGGACGAGGTCATGTCGGGATTCGGGCGGACCGGCAAGTGGTTCGCCGCCGACAACTGGGGCGTCACCCCCGACCTGATCACCTTCG
Organism: Streptomyces sp. ISL-66; assembly: GCF_018614135.1. GTDB lineage: Bacteria > Actinomycetota > Actinomycetes > Streptomycetales > Streptomycetaceae > Streptomyces. The sequence goes on along the minus strand of NZ_JAGGOW010000213.1, from coordinate 11,653 downwards.
CCAAGGGCGTCAACAGCGGCTACGTCCCGCTCGGCGGCGTCGCGATCTCCGCCGAGATCGCCGAGACCTTCGCCACGCGCCCCTACCCGGGCGGGCTGACCTACTCCGGTCACCCCCTGGCCTGCGCCGCCGCCGTCGCGACGATCAACGCGATGGAGGAGGAGGGCGTCGTCGATCACGCCGCGCACCTCGGCGAGAACGTGATCGGTCCGGCCCTCGCCGAGCTGGCGGAGCACCACCCCTCGATCGGCGAGGTCCGCGGTCTGGGCACCTTCTGGGCACTGGAACTCGTACGGGACCGCGAGACGCGCGAGCCGCTCGTGCCCTACAACGCCGCCGGAGCCGACAACGCGCCGATGGCCGAGTTCACCGCCGCCTGCAAGGCGTCGGGCCTCTGGCCCTTCGTCAACATGAACCGCACCCACGTGGTCCCTCCGTGCAACATCACGGAAGCGGAGCTGAAGGAGGGCCTGGCCCTGCTGGACGACGCCCTGACCGTGGCCGACCGGCACGTCTCGGCCTGACGGCCTGACGGCCTGACGGCCCGGTGGCGGCGGCCGGTCGCACGCCCCGCCGCTGCCAGGCCGGTCCCGGTCACAGGCAAGCGATCAAGAAAGGCCGGTTCTCCGTCCGAATATCGGGTGTTAAATCCACATAGTGGCCACAAATCGAACGGTTTCGGCCTTGCTGCCTGGCCTAAGGTGTCCGAAGCCCACAGATGGAGACGGACCCCTATGCCAGGCAGCGGCGCTGTCACCCGCAACACACTTCGCCAGCAGATCGCGGACGCGCTGCGTGACGAGGTCCTCGCGGGACGCCTGCCGGCCGGTACCGAATTCACCGTGAAGCAGATAGCGGAGCAGTACGAGGTCTCCGCCACCCCCGTCCGCGAGGCCCTCGTCGACCTCTCCGCGCAGGGCCTGCTCGACTCCGTGCAGCACCGCGGCTTCCGCGTCCGCGTCTTTTCCGTAGCGGATTTCCGAGGCATGATCGAGGCTCGTACGTTGATCGTGGAAGGCATCTTCCGCCGACTCGTCGAACGGGGCACCGCTCCCGGTACGGGCGAGCGGCTGGTCTCGGTACGCCGTCGGGCGGAGGAGGCGCGGCGGGCGGCGCTGACGGGCTCGCTCGAAGTGCTGATCGGTTACGACCTGCGCTTCTGGAGGGAGCTGAGCGGGTTGGTCGGCAACACCTACATCTCGGAGTTCCTGCACCGGATCCGCATGCAGTGCTGGGTCTTCGCCGTGCCCCACCTGAAGGCCGAACCGGACCTGCGCACCGGACTGTGGTCCGGCCACAACGAACTGGTCGATGCGGTGACCCGCGGCGATGCCGAGGAGGTACGCCGCCTCGTGCACGCGTACAACCAGCACGGCCTGGACTGGGCCGCGGGCCTGAAGACGACGGCCGCGACGGCCGGCACGTGAGTGGAGAGAACGGCGTGAGCACAGGCCCGGCCATCGGTGCCCCGAAGACCGAGACGCCCTGGCTCGGAGCCGTCGGCCTCTCCGTCGTCGTTCCCGCGCTCGGCTACGGCGCGCCCGGTCACGGCGCGCCCGATCCCGAGGCCCTCGGTCCCGATGCCCCCGGTCACGACGCACCCCGTCGCGCGGCACACGGCTGGGACGCGCTCGGCGCAACGGTCGAGGCCGTACGCGACCACCTCGACGACCACCTCGGGCGCGGCCCCGGCGACTGGGAGCTCGTCCTCGTCGTCGACGGCCAGGATGAGGTCCCCGCCGCCGTGACCACCGAAGACCCCCGGATCCGGCTGGTCCGCGTCGCCGGCGCGCACCCCGGAAAGGGCACCGCGCTGCGCGCCGGAGTGCTGGCCTCGACCGGTCGGCGGGTGTTGATCACGGACGCCGGCCTCACGACGCCGCTCGACGAGCTGCCCCGCCTCGCGGAAGTCCTCGACGGAGCCGGAGACGGAGGCGGAGACCGAAACGGAGAGCGAGACCGAGACGGCGACCGAAACGGCGACCGAGACCGAGACAGCGACCGCGACCCCGCCCCCGCCGTGGTCCTCGGCCGGTCCGGGAACCGCCTCGTCCGGGCCCTCGGCATCCCCGGCATACCGGGCTTCCGCGCCGACACCTGCGGCTTCGCCCTCTTCGACGGCGACAGCGCCCGCGCCGCCTTCGGGGCCTCCTCCCTCGACGGCCCGGCCATCGACGCCGAGGTGCTGCGCTGGGTCCGCCGCCAGGGCTGGGAGGTGGCCGAAGTCCCGGTCGCCGCTGCCCCCGCGCCCGCCGTCGGCCCGCGCGCGCTCCGCCGCGGCCCCCGCCCCACCGCCGCCGGCCGCCTCCGCGCGCTCGGCGAGCTGCTGCGCCTGAACTTCGGAGGCCTCGCCGTCGCCGGCGTCTTCCTCGTGCTGTCCCTCTACGTCTTCCAGGGCCTGTGGGCCGACCTCGACGGCAGCTACCTCGCCGACGCGCTCCAGGACCAGAACCAGTGGGAGTGGTTCGTCGGCGTCACCACCGACAACATCACCCACCTGCGCAATCCGTTCTTCACGCTCTCCCAGGGCATGCCCGACGGCGTGAACCTGATGGCCAACGCGACGATGCTCGGCCTCAACGTCCCGCTGGTCCCGGTCACCCTCCTCTTCGGCGCGACCGTCACCTTCGCCCTCGTCCTCACGCTCGGCATGGCCGCCAGCGCCTGGACCTGGTACTGGCTGATCCGCCGCCGCTTCGTGCGCAGCCGCTGGGCCGCCGCCGCGGGCGGCGCGCTCGCCGCCTTCGCGCCGCCGATGGTCTCGCACGCCAACGGCCATCCGAACTTCGTCGTCCTCTTCATGATCCCGCTGATCATCGACCGCGCCCTGCGCCTGTGCGAGCCGCGGCGCGGTGGGCGCGACGGACACGACGGACACGACGGACGCGGCGGCAGCAGCGTGACCCGTGACGGGGTGCTGCTCGGGCTGTTCGCGACGTACCAGATCTTCATCGGCGAGGAGCCGCTGCTGATCGCCGCGCTCGGCATGCTGGTCTTCGCCCTCGCCTGCCTGCTCGTCGACCACCGCCGCGCGCTCGCCGCCGCGCGCCCGCTGGGCGCCGGTCTGGCCGTGGCCCTCGCCGTCTGCCTGCCGCTGCTGGCCGTTCCGCTGTACTGGCAGTTCTTCGGACCGCAGAGCTACCACTCGGTCCTGCACGGGGACAACGCCGGGAACAGCCCGCGCGCCCTGATCGAGTACGCCTCCCGGTCCCTCTTCGGCGACCCGGAGACCGCGGGCCGGCTCTCTCTGAACACCACCGAGCAGAACGCCTTCTACGGCTGGCCCCTGCTGGCCTTCGGGGCGGCCGTCTGCGTGTGGCTGTGGCGGGACAAGGTCGTCCGCGCCCTCGCGATCACCGGTTTCACGGCCCTGCTGCTGTCGCTCGGACCGTGGGTGCCCGTGCCCCGCACCGAGGTCGTGCTGCCGGGCCCCTGGCGGCTGATGATCAAGCTGCCGCTCTTCGAGTCGGTGATCGAGGGGCGCGTGGCGATGGTCTGCGCCCCCGTCCTCGGCATCCTGCTCGCCCTCGCGCTCGACCGGATCCTACGGATGCGCACGCGCGAGCTGCGCACGCTCGGACTGCTGGGCGCGGCGGCCGCGCTGATCCCCGTCCTGCCGCTGCCGCTGGTGGTACGGGAGCGCGCGCCGGTCCCCGCCTTCATCACCTCCGGGGCCTGGAAGGACTACGTCAAGGACGGCGAGGCACTCGTTCCGGTACCGCTGCCGGACCCTGGGCAGGCGGACGCGCTCCACTGGCAGGTCGAGGCCGGCTTCGGCTTCCGGCTGGCCGGCGGCTACTTCAACGGCCCGTGGGGGCCCGACCGCATGGGCATCTACGGCGCCACCCCGCGCCACTTCTCCAACCTCCTGCGCGACGTCCGCTACGGCGGCACGCCGCCGGAGATCACCGCGCAGTGGCGGCTCCAGGCGCGGCAGGACCTGGAGTTCTGGAAGGCGGGCGCGCTCGTGCTGCCGCGGCAGGACCGGGACACCGAGCTGCGCGATCTGATCACCGGGCTCTTGGGCCGGCAGCCGGAGAAGGTGCGGGACACGTGGGTGTGGCGGGTCGGCCCGGGGGAGCCGTAGTCCCGGTCCCGGCCGCGGTCCTTGTCCCGGCCGCGTGGGGACTCCGCCGGTCCCGGACACCGTCCCGTCCCGGATCCGCCTCCCGGACCCGCCTCCCGGTCCCGCCGACCGGTCCCGCCGATCGGATCCGCCGACCGGATCCGCCCCGCGCGGCCGGGCCGCGGGCACGCCCGGCGGCCCCAGGTTCTGCTCACCCCTTCGCGGAGCGTGTCCGGCGCACTACGCTGGCCCGATCGGCGGCAACGACTGATCGGAGGCCGAGTGGCCTGTGACCTGTGGCTGGTCCCCCTTGTCGACGTGCTGTGCCACAGCCCCGACAACCCCTTCGCGGAAGAGATCGCCTCGTACGACAAGGCGCTGGGCGAGGCCGGACTGCCGTCCGTGCCGGTGTTCGCGTACATGCCGGGACTCTCCGGGGACGTCGCCCCGGTGGCCGGTTTCGACTATGACGCCCTGCATTTCCTGCGGCGGGCGTACCTGCTCCAGCTCTGCGGACTGCCGGTGACCCCGGTGGACGAACTGGGCGGGGACTACGAGCAGCTCCTGGAGATGTTCGAGTCGACGGCGCAGCAGTCGCACCTGGTGTGGCACTACGACCACGCGGGCGCGTACGTGCCCGTGGACTTCGCGGTGCCGCTGGCGAACGAGGAGCTGCTGGCCGGCGGCGGGCCGCTGGGCTCCGCCCAGGGGCTGCTGCGCGAGCTCGCGGTGGTGGCTCCCGCGATCGGGATAGATCCGGGGAACCCGCCGGTGGCGCCCGCGCCACCGGGGCGGCCGACGTCGCTGGAGGAGCCCGCGGGGCCGATTCCGCACGACGACAGTCCGTTCGCCCGGGAACGGCACGTGTGGCTGGGACTGCACGCGGCGGCGACGCGGAGCCTCGGCCAGGGCTCGATGATCATCTTCAGCTGAGCCGGTCCGGGGTCGGGTCCGGGTGGGGCGGGCCGCTGCGCGGAGCCCGCCCCACCCCACCCCTGCCCTCCCCGCCCCTCAGCGCGGCTGTTCCGGGGGCCTCTGGCGCGGCATGTTGGGCCGGGTGCCCGGCGGGAGGGGGAAGCGGGCCGGCGGGACGTACGCGTCCGAGCGCGGACCGCCCGAGCCCAGGGACTGCATCACCAGCGGGGCGGGACCGGAGCTGAACTCGACCATCCACTCCGCGGTCTCCGACCGCACGAGCTCCGTCACGTCCTCCGAGAACCGCCGCAGCACGGTCAGGCACCGCTCGGCGGCCTCGCTCGCGGTGCCCTCGGTGGGCCCCAGGACCTCCCGCACGTTCTCCGAGGCCCAGTCGAACTGCAGGGTCTGCAGACGGCGCTGCACGGCCTGCGCCGTGGCCACGTCCCGCATCCAGCCCGAGGTCAGGCCGAAGAACCGGTCGCAGGCCAGGCAGGCCGCTCCCAGGAGTAGGCAGAGGTAGCCGTACGAGGACGCCCCGGACGCCCAGCCGCTGAGCTCCAGCAGCGGCATCGCGGCGCCCGTGACCGCGCCCACGGCGGCCGCGACCCGCAGGATCCTGGCCCCGCGGCGTTTCCACGCCCGGTCGGCCAGGTACCACTCGGCGGTGCGCAGCGCGTCCGCCTCCACCCGGCGGTAGAGCTCGTCGAGCCGCTCGGCGGGCTCGCCCCAGTCCCCGAGAGGGAACGGCCGGCCGGTAAGGTCGCCGTCCTCTGCGGGATCCCGGGGTGGCCCCTCGGGCTGCATCTCCGGCTGACTCACCCGGGCACTCCCTCTGCCTGCGCTGACGTGTGGTGGTGCGCGTGTGCGCAATGGTGCGCATGCCCTTCCTACCTTCGAATGACGTGCGATGGGCGGCGAATCCCCGGTTTTCCGCCCGCAAGGAGGGCTTCATCAGGTACGCGCACGCCTCGTCTCTCACTCGAAAGAGTTGGTCCTCACGGCGTAGGGCGCGGCGCCCGGAGAGCACGTAGGCTCGGATTGACCAAGCCGCCGGCGCTTGGCCCGACGCTACGGAGTGAGTGACCTGTGATTCCCGGTGGTGGTCAGCCCAACATGCAGCAGCTGCTCCAGCAGGCCCAGAAGATGCAGCAGGACCTTGCCGTGGCCCAGGAAGAGCTGGCGCAGGCCGAGGTCGAGGGCCAGGCCGGCGGCGGACTCGTCAAGGCGACCGTCACCGGTTCCGGTGAACTGCGCGCGCTGGTGATCGATCCGAAGGCCGTGGACCCCGAGGACACGGAGACGCTCGCGGACCTGGTGGTCGCGGCGGTCCAGGCGGCCAACGAGAATGCGCAGGCGCTCCAGCAGCAGAAGCTGGGCCCGCTGGCCCAGGGGCTGGGCGGCGGCGCCGGCATCCCGGGCCTCCCCTTCTAGTCCGCGCACCGCACCGAACCGCACCGAACCGCGAGAACGCATCGCACCGAACCGCCAGAACGCACCGATCAGAACTCGAACCGAACGAAAGCAGGCAGTCCGTTGTACGAAGGCGTGGTCCAGGACCTGATCGACGAACTGGGCAGGCTGCCCGGCGTCGGGCCCAAGAGCGCGCAGCGGATCGCCTTCCACATCCTGCAGGCCGAGCCCACCGACGTCCGCCGCCTCGCGCACACGCTGCTGGAGGTCAAGGACAAGGTCCGGTTCTGCGCGGTGTGCGGGAACGTGGCGCAGGAGGAGCGGTGCAACATCTGCCGCGACCCGCGCCGCGACCTGTCGGTCATCTGCGTGGTCGAGGAGTCCAAGGACGTGGTGGCGATCGAGCGGACCCGCGAGTTCCGGGGGCGGTACCACGTCCTCGGCGGCGCGATCAGCCCGATCGAGGGCGTCGGCCCGGACGACCTGCGCATCCGTGAGCTGCTGGCGCGGCTCGCCGACGGCGCGGTCACCGAGCTGATCCTGGCGACCGACCCGAACCTGGAGGGCGAGGCGACCGCCACCTACCTCGCCCGCATGATCAAGCCCATGGGCCTGAAGGTCACCCGCCTGGCCAGCGGGCTCCCCGTCGGGGGAGATCTGGAGTACGCGGACGAGGTCACGCTCGGGCGGGCCTTTGAAGGAAGGCGACTTCTCGATGTCTGACGCAACGCTGCACGCCCTGGCACAGGATCCCGACGACTTCGCGGCCTCGATCGCGGACCAGATCGGGTCCTTCATCGTCGCGGTCACCGAGGTGGCCAAGGGCGAGGACCCGGACAGCGCGGTGCCCTTCCTCCTCCTGGAGGTGTCCCAGCTGCTGCTGGCGGGCGGCCGGCTGGGCGCGTACCAGGACGTCCTGCCCGACGAGCGCTACGAGCCGGACCTCGGCCCGGAGCCGGACGTGGACGACCTGCGCGAGCGGTTCGCGGTGATGCTGGAGCCGGTCGACGTCTACTCGGAGGTCTTCGACCCCTACGAGCCGCGCAAGGCCCCGGTCCCGCACCGGATCTCCGACGACCTGGCCGATGTGGTCGCGGACCTGCGGCACGGCCTGATCCACCACGAGTCGGGCCGGATCACCGAGGCGCTGTGGTGGTGGCAGTTCTCGTACTTCACCAACTGGGGCCCGACGGCCTCGGCGACGCTGCGCGCGCTCCAGTCGCTGATCGCGCACGTCCGCCTCGACCAGCCGCTGGCGGCCCTGGAGGGCCTGGACACGGACGAGGACCTGACGGAGGAGGACCTCGCCGAGCAGGCCGGACGGGTCATGGCCGAGGAACTCGGGGGTCTCGGCCGCGCGTAGGGAACGAATCCTTTGATCTTTTCGTCTCATGATGCGGTACGAGGCGGTCGGATCCCGGCCGCTCGTTAGACTGCACCAGCAATGAGACGGACTGAGCGAGGAGCGCACGTGGGCCTTGTCGTGCAGAAGTACGGAGGCTCCTCCGTAGCGGATGCCGAAGGCATCAAGCGCGTCGCCAAGCGGATCGTGGATGCCAAGAAGAACGGCCACCAAGTGGTCGTCGTGGTTTCCGCGATGGGCGACACGACGGACGAGCTGATCGATCTCGCCGAGCAGGTGTCACCGATGCCTGCCGGGCGCGAATTCGACATGCTGCTGACCGCCGGAGAGCGGATCTCCATGGCCCTGCTGGCCATGGCGATCAAAAACCTGGGCCACGAGGCCCAGTCGTTCACCGGCAGCCAGGCAGGCGTCATCACCGACTCGGTCCACAACAAAGCGCGCATCATCGATGTCACGCCGGGCCGAATCCGCACCGCGCTGGACGAGGGCAACATCGCCATCGTCGCCGGTTTCCAGGGCGTGTCCGCGGACAGCAAGGACATCACCACCCTCGGCCGCGGCGGCTCGGACACGACCGCCGTCGCGCTGGCCGCGGCGCTGGACGCCGAGGTCTGCGAGATCTACACGGACGTCGACGGAGTCTTCACCGCGGACCCCCGCGTCGTGAAGAAGGCGAAGAAGCTCGACTGGATCGCCTCCGAGGACATGCTGGAGCTCGCGGCTTCCGGTTCCAAGGTGCTGCTGCACCGCTGTGTCGAGTACGCACGCCGCTACAACATCCCGATCCACGTCCGCTCGTCCTTCTCGGGACTGCCGGGCACCTGGGTCAGCAACGAGAATCCGCAAGGGGCAGAGCAGGTGGAGCACGCCATCATCTCCGGAGTCGCTCACGACGTCTCCGAGGCCAAGATCACGGTCGTCGGCGTCCCGGACAAGCCGGGTGAGGCCGCGGCGATCTTCCGCGCCATCGCGGACGCCGAGATCAACATCGACATGATCGTGCAGAACGTGTCCGCCGCCTCCACGGGTCTGACGGACATCTCCTTCACCCTTCCCAAGACCGAGGGCCACAAGGCCATCGAGGCCCTGGAGAAGGCGAAGGCCACCATCGGCTTCGAGTCCCTGCGCTACGACGACCAGATCGGCAAGATCTCCCTGGTCGGCGCGGGCATGAAGACGAACCCGGGCGTCACCGCCTCGTTCTTCCAGGCGCTGTCCGACGCGGGCGTCAACATCGAGCTGATCTCCACCTCGGAGATCCGCATCTCGGTCGTGACCCGCCAGGACGACGTGAACGAGGCCGTCCGCGCCGTGCACACGGCCTTCGGCCTCGACTCCGACAGCGACGAAGCCGTCGTCTACGGAGGCACCGGACGATGACCGCGACCCGGTCGACCCCGCCACCGGCACTCGCCGTGGTCGGGGCGACCGGAGCCGTCGGCTCCGTCCTGCTCCGGATGCTGTCCCAGCGGGCGGACGTCTGGGGCGACATACGCCTGATCGCCTCCTCGCGCTCGGCCGGCCGCCGGCTGGCCGTGCGCGCCGAGGAGATCGAGGTGCTCGCCCTCACCGAAGACGCCTTCGAGGGCCTCGGGGAGGGCGACGTCGCGCTCTTCCTCACCCCCGCCGAGGTCTCCGCCCGGTGGGCCCCCGTGGTCACCGCGCGCGGGGTCGCCGTCGTGGACCAGTCCGCGGCGTTCCGCGAGGACCTCGAGGTGCCGCTCGTGGTGCCCGAGGTGAACGGGCACGCCGCGCGGACGCGGCCGCGGGGGATCGTCGCCGGGCCGGACTGCGTGACCGTCGCGATGATCGCGGCCGTGGGCGCGCTGCACGCCGAGTACGCGCTGACCGAGCTGGCCGTCTCCACGTACCAGGCCGCGAGCGCGGCCGGGCGGGCCGGCTCCGAAGCGCTGCGCCGCCAACTGTCGCTCGTCGCCGGAACCGCCCTGGGGGAGCAGCCCGGGGACGTACGCCGTGCCGTGGGCGAGGACACCGGCCCCTTCGCGGCTCCGCTCGCGCTCAATGTCGTGCCCTGGTCGGGCGAGCTCCGGGAGGACGGCTGGTCCTCGCACGAGCTGGCCGTACGGGCACAGACGCGGCGGATCCTGGACCTGGCGGAGCTGCCGGTGGCGGTGACCTGCGTACTGGTCCCCGTACTGGCCGGGCACTCGCTGACCGTCCGGGCCCGCTTCGAGGCCGAGGTCGACGCGGGGCGCGCCCGGGAGGTCCTGGAGGCGGCGCCCGGTGTGGTCCTCGTGGACGACCCGGCGGCGGGCGAGTTCCCGACGCCCTCGGACGCCGCGGGGACGGATCCGGCCTGGGTGGGGCGGGTCCGCAGGTCGCTCGACGATCCGCGCTCGCTGGAGTTCTTCGTGTGCGCGGACAACCTGCACCAGGGGGCGGCGCTGAACGCCGCACGGACCGCGGAGTTGATCGCGGATGAATTTAGGTATTTCACTTTGTAGGATCATTGCTGATCCCTTGATCAAGGTGATCGCCCCGACGGCCCCCCGAGAGACGGGCGACCGGGGAGAGCCGCTACGCATGAGGGCAATGGGAACGAAGCCGATAGGTCTTCCTCGCGCGTACAACCCTGATGGGGAGACGCGTGTCCAACTGGCGTGGCAGAAGCATTGCTGGACTTCCCCGTCATACCGGTGCGCATCGGGACGAGCCCGTCGCGCCGGCGCTCCCGCATGCCCGGCGGCTTCCCGGTGATCGTTCCCGTCCCCCCGGCCGCCACGCCGCCGCCCGCAGTGATCGCGGCCCCGGCGGCCCACGGCGCTCCCTCCCGGAGCGGCCGCGTGCCCGGGCCCCGCGATAGCGCGGAGGCCACCGGGGGCACCGGACCGGTACGGGAAGCGGTCGCCGGCCAGGCGGCCGAAGCCAAGGAGGTGGTGGCGGGGACCACCGTCGACCACCTCACCGAGACCTACCAGGCCCACTACCGTTCGCTCCTCGGCCTCGCCGCGCTCCTCCTCGACGACACCGCCTCGTGCGAGGACGTCGTCCAGGAGGCCTTCATCCGCGTCCACTCGGCCCGAAGCCGCGTCCGCGACCGGGAGAAGACCCTGGCCTACCTGCGCCAGACCGTCGTCAACCTCTCGCGCTCCGCCCTGCGCCGGCGCATCCTCGGCCTCAAGCTGCTGTCGAAGCCGATGCCGGACATGGCGAGCGCAGAAGAGGGCGCCTACGACCTGCTGGAGCGGGACGATCTCATCAAATCCATGCGCGGCCTGCAGCGCCGCCAACGCGAAGTACTGGTGCTCCGGTACTTCGCCGACATGACGGAAGTCCAGGTCGCCGAGACGCTCGGCATATCGCTCGGATCGGTCAAGGCGTACGGATCGCGGGGCATTGCCGCGCTGCGTGTGGCGATGGAGGCTGCCCAGTCATGAACGAAGACGAGGACGGCAACGTGAGCAGCGAGGAGCAGGCGCTCCGGGACCTGATGCTCGGCGCCGTCGGCGGGATCAAGCCCTCGGGCGACGCGCTGGAGCGGCTGCGGTACGCCGTGCCCGTGCGCCGGGCCCGCAAGCGGCAGGCCCTCGTGGCCGCCGCGGCGGTCGCGCTGCTGGCGGGCACCGCCGTTCCGGCGGCCCTGCACGTGAGCGGAGCGCGGAGCGCGACCACCGGCCACTCGACCACGGCGGGCCACGCCCAGCAGGGCGGAAACCACGAGGGCGGCGCCTCCGACCCGCACCAGAACGGCGCCGGCACCACCGCGCCGGAGCCCGCGAAGTCCCCGGGCGCCGAGGCGGACGGGGGCGGCTCCGTCGGCTCGGCGCCCAGCCCGCCCCCCGCCCCCCTCCCGGGCGGCGGGGCGAACCCCGGCCCGGCCGGCGGGTCGGGCGTCCTGCCCGGCGGTCCCGGGTTCACCGGCGGCGTCATGC
>NZ_JAGGOW010000212.1 GCF_018614135.1 Streptomyces sp. ISL-66 | reverse complement strand
GGAAAACGCGAGGCCCCTCACCCGGTCGTTGGGCGGCGTGGCCCATTGGTGGTGGCGTGGGCACAGCCGCCGGTGTTCGGCCTGGTAGGCCCATGCCTGGCTGGTGGTCCCGTGGGCGCGGTGGAGCGTGCACCGGGGACAGGTGCGGGTGGGCTGACCGGCGGGTTCGAGAGGCTGCCAGTGGGCGGTGGGATGGCCGGGGCCCAGACCTCTCGCTCCGTGGACGGTCTTGCCGAGGGCGAGCGGGAGGCCGGGGACGCGGGCGAATGCAGCGAGGTGGTGGAGTGCTGCGGGGGACAGGACGATCTCGCTGCTGCCCGGCGTGCTGCCTGGGCGGCCGTGGACGGTGATCCCGATGCCTTCGAGGAGCTGGCGGCAGTCCACCCGATACGACTCGGCGAGGCGGTGGAGGTAGGAGGCGGTCGACTCGTGTGCCATGGGCCTGACGCGTAGCGCTCCGGGCGCCGTGGGCTGCGGCATGTTGGCGGAGGTCGTCGCCGAACTGCTCACGGCTGCTCTGCTCTGGCCGGTGGGCCGTCGCGGTGTCCGCTTCGGCGCCGGGTGCTGGGGCTGATCGTGTGTCGGGGGCGGTGGTTGTCTTCGGCGAGGTGGTCGAGGGTGATGGCTTCCAGGCTGGTTTTGGTGATGCGTTCGGTGTTGTCGAGGATCGCGGTGATGGCGGCCTGGCGCAGGAGACGGGCAAGGCTGCCGATGCGTCCGCCAGTGCGGGCATGGAGGTAGGGCGCGAGACGGGGCAGGGTCCCGGCCCGATGCCGCTCAAGGTCGAGGCAGGCCTCCAGGGCGGCGACCAGGTCGCGGAAGGGTTGGCTGGTCCCTCGGCGGGCGGGGATGGTGTCGCAGTCGATGAGGGTGGCACGGCCGGCGAGTTGGGCGCCGCGAGTGCCGGTGAACAGGGGCGTGGTGGTGACGTCGATGCCGGCGTAGACGAATGTCGCGGTGATGCGTTCGGTGAGGTCTTTGAGCAGGTCGGTGGCTTCGGCGCCGGTGCTGGTACGGGGGTTGAGCCGGTGGATCTCGTCGATCATTACCAACCGGACGCCTGCCCGGGTGTAGGTGTCGCAGACCGACGTCATGATCTGGGCCTGTGTCATGCGGTGGGTGATGGGGATGCCGAGGAAGCGGGCGAACTCTGCGGCCAGGGTCTTCGCGCTGGCTCCGGGCGGGACGAGGATGTACGTGACGGGCATCTGGTCGCGGATGCCGGTGCGGGCGGTTTCGGCGAGGTGGCAGGTCCTCCCCACTTGCAGGAGAGCGGTGGTCTTCCCGGTTGTCGGGGGCCCGGTGACGATCAGGCTGGGGCGGGCGGTGGCCCGTTGGTGCCGGCCCAGGACCATGAGGGTGCGCACCGTGGTCGAGATGGTGTCGATGGCCGGGGTGCGGACGGTGACGAAGTCGGAGTGGTAGGCGAGCCGCTCCTCGACGCTGCGCGGCGGTGCGCCCGGGTCGGGCGGCGCGGGGGGAGGGAGGTCGACGAACTGCTGCCAGCCCTGCCACGTCGTCGGCGGCAAGGCGTCGCCCGGACCTGGTTCCGGGGCTGGCTCGTGTTTCACCACTGCTCTGCCTCCCGCCGGGCGTCGTATAGGCCGAAACCGCCGGCCTCCGCTGCGGAGGCCCAATCCTGGTCGTCGTCTTCCTCGGTTTCCTCGAGGCCGTCCAGGCTTTCCACACCGTCGAGGCCGGGGACGTCTCCGGTGGCCTGGCCCGGCAGACGCACGCTGGGTCCGGACGTCTCACCGAGAACCTGAGCTGCACCACCGGCGATGGCGAGCGTGTCGGCCCACGCCGGGACACCGGCCTGTACGCGTTTCGCCTCTGCCAGCTCACTGGCGGATGTGCGGGTGTCTGTCCCGGCGCGGGCACGGGTGAGGATCGCCTGGAGCGCGCCGGCGAGATCGCTCTCGTACTGTTCGCTGTCGCCGCGGTGCTCGACTTCGGTCTTGAGGTGCTGCCAGAGGTGGTCGTTGAAGGGCTGGTGGACGTGGTCGCGGTGGATCCAGCCGATCTCGGCCAGGTGTCCGTCGGGCAGGCGGATCCAGACTTGCCGTGCGTCGTGGGGGTTGTGGTGGACTTCCCATTTCCCGCTGCGGGCGTGGATGTCGGAGGGCTGTCCGCGGAGCGGGTTGAGGATGGCGTTGTCATAGGTGCGGTGGCTGATGCGGATCCCGCGGTCGGTGATCTTGTGCCAGCGGGTGGGGAGCAGCTCGATGTAGTCGCGTCCGGTCAGAGGCACGGGCATGTACCCGAATGCGGCGATGAGGGCTGCCCACATCTCGTTCGGCGACAAGGCGGCCTTAGCCATCGTGGGGTGCCGCAGGCCTTCGTGGGGCCGGGGCTGCCAGCCGGCGGTGATCCACTCCTCGAGGAGTTCCTGGAGCTGCGCCACGCTCCAGCAGGCTTCCTTCTCGGCGTCGCGGCCGCGCTGGACGACGTTGGAGCCGGTATAGCCGGCGACGTACTGGCAGAACAGGGTGTTGATCGAGGCGAAGGTCCGCTCCACGGGTCCCTTCGCCGCGGGCTGGCGGGGAGGCGCGGGCTGAAGGCTGACTCCGAGGGTCTCGCAGGCGGCGCGGAATGCTGCGGAGAGGTAGATGTTCCCGCGGTCGACGATCACTGTCTCGGGGATGATGACCGGCCGGGCTGCCGCGTGTTCCAGCCGGGTGTCGATGTCCAGGAGCCGCTCGTAGGGGATGCTCGCGTGCGCGAGGTGCAGGCAGGCGGGCCAGTGGGGGCGGACCGGGTGCGGGACGGCCATCTCGGCGAGCAGCAGCGCGGCATCGACGGCTTTGGTCCCGCCCGGCCGCAGTACCGCGGCAAGGATGCTGCGGGTGGCGACGTCCAGGGCGATGGTCAGCTCGGGCCGGCTGGCCACGCCGTGGTCGGAGACGGCCATGATGTCCAGGCGCGTGGTGTCCAGCATGACCTGCTCCCCGGGCCGCAGCGCCATGGTCGGGGTGAAGGGCGGCGCCGGGCTCGAGGCGGTCCGTGCCGGGCGGCCCGGCAACTCCCTCGGATCGGCCAGCGCGCGTACGAGCCGGTTGAACGTGGACACCGGCGGCAGCAGCCGTCCGGCCTCGGGGCCGTGGGCCTCGGCGAGGACCTGCCGGGTGAGCTCCCGCAGCCCGGCGAGCGTGCTCTTGGAACGTCCGCGCTGGCGCCGCAGCGCCTCCAACACCGCCATGACGACCTGCTCGTCGGCGCGCCCAGTCCGGCTCGACGGCTTGGTCGTGCGGTGATCGACCAGCCCCCACAGACCCTGGCGGCGGTAGCGGGCCCGCATCCGGCGGATCGTCGGCGCGCTCACCCCCACCCAGCCCAACGACGCCAGCTCTGCAGCCTTGGCCTCCACCCGCTCGCTGATCGGACGCTCCAGCGCGTACGCCGGCCGCGGCACCCCCGCACTGCCTGGCCCGCCGGGCAAGCCGCACTCGATCTCCTGCAGGTGCCGCTGCCAGGCCAGCGCCCGTTCCTGCTCCCGCACCGGCACCGTCTCGAACAGCCCCCACTGCGGCACCCCCACCGCGGGCCGGGCACCGACCACCGCGAAATCGGCTGCCGCGCACAGATAGCCGGTCAGGAGCGAAGTGACGGTCCCGTCCTCGGCGATCAGCCGTACGACGGACCCGTCCATGGCTGCCACCTGCCAGGTGCGCCCCTCGAAGACGACGTGCCCGCCCACCGCGACCACCGGCCGCCTCGCACCACTGCTGCTCATCACGCCTCCCCGCCCGTGACACCGGCAGACGTGCTTGGCCGGGCGAGGACCCGTTCGTGCAGGGGCCGGGACAAGGGCACGGTCAGCCTGCCGGACCACAGAGCGTGGAACACGGCCGGCCACACGGCCATGGGATCGCCGACCGCCCGCACGCCTTCGATCAGTGGCCGCGGCTCCCGGAAGGCTTCTTGCACCGCTGCCATCCGTTCCGGGCTACCGGCGTTGCGGGGGT
This sequence comes from Streptomyces sp. ISL-66, assembly GCF_018614135.1. Taxonomy (GTDB): domain Bacteria; phylum Actinomycetota; class Actinomycetes; order Streptomycetales; family Streptomycetaceae; genus Streptomyces. The sequence continues at coordinate 5,644 of NZ_JAGGOW010000212.1, read as the reverse complement.
GCCGGTAGCCGGCGAGCCACCGGACGTTGGCCGCCAGGACCGCGTCGAGGGGTTCCAGCCGCCGGTAGACCCACCCCGCCTCCGCGCATGCCGCACCCACGTACTGCGCGGCCAGGCGCGCTGGCTCCCCACCACCGCCAAGGACTGCAGGGCAGTCCGCCAGCAGGGCTGTTCCGTCGGTGTACCGGGCGAAGAGCTGCGGCACCCAGGACCGCACCCGGCCCTGCCCGTCACGCCACACGACCCGTACCGGCCGCCCGGCCAGACCTACGACGCCGGGATCGCGGTCGAGCACCATCAACTGGGAACGCATGGCCGCCGACCCGTGCACCACATGCCGGCCGGTCGTCGCCGACCACCACCACCCAGGCGCCCACCGCTTCCCCGGGATCACAGGAAAGGCCGTGACAGGCGGCAGTTCCTCGAACCGTACGGACGCGGCAGCCTTGTGCCACGGAAGCTGCCGCATACATCCCGACAGATCCTTGAACTCCGCCTCACAGCCGGTCCCGGCCCGGCCGCCGCCTTCTCCTTGTGCGTGACTGCTCATGGTCGCTAGCCAAGTACGTGAACCGTGCGCACAAACACCGGTCGCGAAGGAGCGTCACGCGATCGAACGGACCACACCCCAAGCGCGGGACACCGCACGCACCCGCCTGCTAAGGAACCGCCAGCCTGAACGCCTGCACAGAACCACGGCCGCAGGACCATGAGAACACGCAGGCAGGAGCCTGATCAGTCGTCCGCCACCGGCCCGCGCCGGGCAAGCTCCTCGATGAGATCAGCGGGGATCTTGCCCCACTCGCCGACGAACTGCGGCGGCACGCCCGCCTCGAGTGCAGCGTGGGCGGCCTCCAGGAGCGCACGGTCCAGGAGCTCGCTTCCCTTGGCCAGGAACCGCAGCATGTTGCGGCTGGCCTCGGCGACAGGCCGCCCGTCATGGACATGGACGTCACCCAAGACCTGGACCGCCTCGTCCAGCAGGCTTTCCAGACGGGCCCGGTCCGCATCCGGGACGGCCTTGCGCCAGCTGATAGTGCCGTCCTCCCGCTCAGCCAGCCGACGCAGCTGCGCCCCCGTGGAAGCCGGCTGCCGCTCACGGCTCACCCACCACGGGTTCTGGCCCCGGCCGTCAAGATCCCCGACACCGCGGCGCCGCCGGATCACCGCGCCCAGCCATCCGGCCACGAGCGGCCCGCCATAGTCGACCGCCACCACAGGCCCCAGCCACGGACGCCCCACCCGCACCCCCAGCTCCCGGCAGAACGCACCGTCCACCGGCCGAGGACGGATCTGCTCCCGCCCGCTGTCCACCCACGCCAGCTCCTCCATGACAGGATCCAGCAGTGCGTCGGCCACAGCGACGACCTCGGGGAAAACCACCGCGTCCCGGGCCACCGCGTGCCACCACCAAAACCTGCCCCCTGCGTCCCCGCCCGCAAGCCGGTGCAGCCGGGCCGGCCAAACCCGCTCCTCACCCCAACCCAGAGCCTGCTCCCACCACCGGCACACCACCGCCCTCGCGAGACCGAACACCTCAGCCGGCTCGACCCCGGCCCGACGCGCACGGCGTTCTACGCGCGCCCACCGCCGCTGTGCCTGGGCCACTTCCGGACTCTCGCGCAGGTCGAGGTTCTCCAGTCCGTGGTCGACGTCAGCGTCGAGCTGCCACCGGTGATGCCGTACGCACACCCGCTGCCAACGTTCGGCGTAGCGGACTACACACACGGCTTGTCCGGTGCGTCGGGCCGTGCAGAGCCGGCAGCCGAACGCCACCGGTTTCATATCTGTGCCTGCAACGCGCCAGAGCGCTCCCGGAACCCCGCTTGTCTGCTGCTTGGCGGGCTGCCCAGTGCCCTGCCAGGCCGGCAGGGCACGCCCGAGGGCCTCTTCGTCGATGCCACACAGCCCTACCAGCACGCTTCGGCCAGCCTGGTCGAGCAGTGCCTCCGCATCAGCGCGTGGTGTCCCGTCAGGATGCCGGGGCCGATCGTTCTTCCAGTGCCAATGTCCCAGTAGCCAGTTGGGATCCTGGCCGTATCGGCCAGCGACGCGGCAGATCAGCGACCAGGTTGTCTCGCTTGTCACAGGAGCGATGCGGAGCATCCGTGCTTCCCGAAGGACAGGTGTTTGGGGGGACTGCGATCACAGCTCTTCGATGCCCGGCACGCCTCAGAGTGATGCCTGTCGGCGGTGACGGTTCCTGACCCGGGCGACGAGCCAGATGAGTGTGCCGGATCATCTCCGGCACACTCGGCGTATATCGATTAAGGATTCGTACTCGACATACGCTCTGGTTTCTGGTGCACTTGTGGCATGGGTACACCACGGCTGACCAAGCCCACGATTGCGGTACTTGAGGTTCTTCTAGGCGCGTCTGACGACGAACCCGCCTGGGGGCTGCGGATTTGCATGGAGGCTGACCTGGGCTCAGGTACCGTGTATCCCCTTCTTGAGCGACTGGCCAAGCAGGGCTGGGTAACAAGCTGGACCGAGTCGGAGCCACACCCGGGCCGGCCGCCGCGCCGTTTCTACCAGCTCACACAATCGGGGCGTCTCGCTGCAGAGGTCGCGCTCCAGGAGCGGGCCGCCAAGCGGGCACGGTTCCGGCTGGCTGGAGGGGTGGCATGAATCAGCAGACTGCGGACAGGCTGAGTATCGGCATCGCGATGTCCGGCTTCGGCGTGCAGCTCATATTTCTTGGGGCTCAGACTGGTCCGCCCACTGTCTGGAACGTGATCGGTCTCGTAGTGAGCGTTTCGATGGTGCCGCTACCACTCCGTAGACGCTGGGTCTGTTTTCGATTCCTGCGTGAGGCCGGCGCCATAGGGCAGGAGCTGGAGCGGGTGAAGCACCAGGCGACAGCAGGCCGGCTGGCTGTGCAGCAGCTTCAGACACGAATCGATAGGGCCAGAGAGATATTGGAGATTGCGGAGCGAGAAGGTGGGTCAGCTGAGGATGCCTTGGCTTTGGCCGCAGAGCTTGAACGCTTGGAGGCGCTCGCCGTTCGCTCCACGGACGAAGCGGAACGCAATCTTGCGGTGGTAGCGCGACGCCACGCAGTGCTAGAAGCTCATCTCACCCGTGTCGTGGCCGTGCTTCAGCGACGGCCGAGTTCCACGCGCGATCGTGTGTCCGGCTGGCTTGTGACTCTGGCGGCGTACCTCGGCGGACCGTCGTCGCGGCATTTGATCGAAGCTTGGCACGCCGATCTTGCTGGGACACCCGAGGCTGGCTACTCCCTGTCGCAGGGGCGCCGCTTCATGTACGCGGGCGGGCTCGTATGGGCTGCCATCAAACTCAGGCTGTCAGGCGTCATGCGTCCCGTGGACTGGATCTTGGCAACACAGCAGCGAGCAGACGTCCTGACCGCTGTAGTAGTGGGTTCCGTGGTCTTGTATCTCGGCAGGGACCTACACGGCATGCTGGTCGACGCGCTGAGTACCAGTCTGATCGTCTTTGCTGGGATGCGATCGGCTATTGCTTGGCTGCGCAGGGTCCGGGGAATCGAGCTTGCTCCTGTAGCACCTGCTGCTACATCGAATGGGTCGACGGAGGGCCCCAGCTGTCGTCGGTCAAGAGGATCTGGTACGGGATGATCTTTCCAGAGTCTAGCTTTGATTTAGTTTGAAGCATTCTGGGCGGACATCTGTTTCGACGCGGTTCTCCGCAAGGGTTCGTGATCATGTTTTCACCTTTGGCTCTGCTGGGGAGGATCGCCGTGCGGCCGGGTGCGGACCCGCGCAACAAGCCGGAGGCCCGCGTTAGGGGCCAGTTGAATTTCCCCATGGGCGGCCAAGGGGAAAGGGATCTAACTGGCCGCAGACGGTCACTCTGTGGTGGTACTCACCCGGGAGGCGGGACGGGTCCGAAGCCAGTACGAGAGGGCCGCGATGGTCAGGGCGATGCCGTAAGCGGCGAAGGCGACCATCCCGATCCAGCCGACCAGCAGGGCATCGCCCGAGGAGTGGAAGTCGCCGCGCCGCATCGTCACTGCGCCGGCCGTGGCCAGAGTCAAGTATCCGGCCCCGACAACGCCGTACGGGGCCAGCGTGGCAGCGCCGAGCAGAGCCGGGGCGAGCGGGAGCCAGCGCGGCACCCGTCGGCCGCGCAGGAACAGTGTCCAGCGCGGGAAGACCTGCCCCCACGGGCGGACCAGGCCCCAGAGCAGGAAAACGCCGAGCACGGCCAGCAGCGCGGTGGGGTCCAGGCCCCATGACTCCAGGGTGAGGAAGATCCCCGAGGCGCCGTTCCGCTCCGAGACCGCGAGCATCTCCTCACCAGTGATCCCCGCGAACGTGCCGCCCGACGCCCAGACCAGCTTCATCGCCGCGTACGGAACAAAGGCCAGCGTCCCTGCCCAGGCGGCGAGTTGGACGAGCCGCGGCGCTGCGGCCGGTGCTCGTACAGCAGTGCCGGCGGGTCGGCGGTCGGACCGGGCCGTGGCCGCGAGCAGGACCGCCCCGACCGCCGCCAGGGCCTTGTTCGCGGTAGAAGCCTTGCTGTCCACTCCCTGACCGAGCATCAGTGTGATCGCATCCATCAGCAGGCTGAACGCGGTGACCCCGGCCAGCCCGCAGGCCACCCAGAGCAGCACCCGTATCGCTGGCCGAAGCCCGTACAGCACCACCGCTCCGCTGACCAGCGCCGCCAGCGCACCCACCGCCATGACCGCCCAACCCAGCCCGGAGGCACCTGAGTCACCGCCGTGGTAGAGCAAGGAGGGCCCACTCAGCGCGCACGCCAGGCCGAAGCCGGCATACAGCACCGCCCACAGCATCGTTGCCCAGGCCACCCAGCGCGGCCATCGCTGCCACCAGGCCCTCCAGAGCGCCTTCATCGTCCGTTCAACACTGGTCATGTTCCGAACGTCGCATCGACCGCGGCGGGGTGACGTCGGCCGACGGGACGATCTCCCTCCCCCAACCGGGTGAGGAACCTCTAAGACCAAGGTATGTGTGACGGAGCGTGACGTCTCAACTGGCCGTACGTGGGGAATCTGGGCTGGCCGCCGTCAGCCCGGACCCCGTGAAACGGCATCACCTTCGTGCAAAGCACAGGAGCCCCAAGCCCTGTGCAGTGGTGACCTGTAGCGTCGAGCAGGCTCGAAGCGATCACCACTGTGGAGGGGATTATGGCAGCGAAGAGTGAGTGGCCCGAGCTGATGGGGAAGCCGGCGGAGCAAGCCCGCCAGCAGATCGGGGCGGATTTTCCGGAGATCACGGTCCATGTGGTGCCCGAGGACAGCATGGTGACGATGGACTTCAATGAGCAGCGGGTGAGGCTCTTCGTGAAGGACGGCAAAGTGGTCAGGGAACCCAGACGCGGGTAGTCCTTGCTGCCAGCTTGGCCTGCGGAGCAGGCCTCGGGGTCCTGGAGGCGGAGCCGGAAGGGCCTTGGGGCGGGGGAGCGGAGCGGACCCGCCCAACCGGCCGAAGGCCCGGAGCCCGTGAAACGGGGTCACCTCCGCGCGGAGCGCGGGAGCCCTGGGGTCTGCGGAGCAGACCGGTTCTGGTGGAGCGCAGCGGAACCAGAACCGGTCCGGAGCGAAGCGAAGGACCCCGGCCGAAGGCCGGCCATGGCTCGGAGCGAAGCGCAGAGCCTGGGCCCGAAGGGCCCCGCCCGAGCGCAGCGAGGCCGTTCA
>NZ_JAGGOW010000211.1 GCF_018614135.1 Streptomyces sp. ISL-66 | reverse complement strand
CGGGGTCCGTCCCGCCGGGGTCCGTCCCGCCGGGGTCCGGCGCCCTATCCGATCCGTCCCGGGTCACGGCCGGCCGACCGCCAGTACGTGGTCGGCCAGCTCCGCTTCGGTCAGGCCGAGGTGCGTGGTGAGCGCGCTGATCCAGCGCTCGAGGCCGAAGGCGACGCAGCCGGTGAACGCGGGCTCGCCGTCCGCCGTGCGGATGTCGCAGCGCTCGCCGAAGAAGTTGCGGTGGAAGTTGAGCGAGCCGATGGCCAGGGACCCGTCGAAGACGAACTCCTCCTTCACCGGGAAGAGCTGGGCCATCAGCGCGCGTCCCGCGCTCGCGTCGAAGAACGGGTCGGTGGCGGCCTGGATCTCCACCGGCAGCCCGAGCTCCGTCAGGTAGCCCGACACCTTCTTGCGGAACGTCTGGAGGTGCTCCAGGACCTCGTCCCGCCCGCCGACGCAGACGATCTCGCGCATGCTGAAGCCCAGCAGCCGGCGCAGGCCGTCGTAGTGGGTCTCGCGGCGGAAGCACGTGGCGACCGTGGTCACCATGTGCGGACCGTCCGTCAGGGTGCGGCCGGCCAGGTCGAGGTAGACGTTGTAACAGGCCGCCGAGGGCAGCGCGTACGCCGCTTCCGTGAGGTGGCCGGCCGGGAGGGTCGGCTGCCGCGGTCCGCCCGTGGCGTACTCGGGCGCGGCCTCCTCCGTGAGGGCCGCTCCCAGGATCGCCAGGTGCGGGAAGTTCTGGAAGTAGTCGAGCCGGTGCAGGTCCTCGACCCGCATCAGGGGCGGGTACTGGACCGGGTCGGCCCCGGCCTCGATGCCCCATTGGGTGAACACCCCGTCGAGCGCGGCCCGCAGCTTCAGCGCCCCCGGGCCCAGCGTGGCGAGTCCGCCGCGGGTCGCGGGGGCGCGAGCCGCTTCAGGAGCCGGACTGGTCGGACTCATGGAAGAACCTCTTTCGAATGGCGTTGATCGTACGGAAATCCGAAGGTGTGACGTTCTCCATCAAGATCTCTTCGCCCGTCTGCTCTTCCAGTACGTAGAGGAAGTTGACGAATCCGAGCGAGTCGAGGATGCGGTTCTCGACCAGGTCGAGCTCCGGGTCGATCGAGGTGAGATCCGGACGCTTGCTCAGCAGGTAATGGATCACGGCGTCGAAACCGGTCGGCGCCTGCTGCGTCGACTGCTCCGCCGTCTGCTGCGTCGTCTGCTCCGCGACCCCGCTCATGAGCGCGGCAGAACGTCGTCGGTGAAGATGCCCTCGTTCACCAGGAAGCTCATGGAACGCTTCAGCATCTTGCGCTCCAGCTCGTGGAAGGCCGGGTCGGCCAGGATCTCGTTCCGCACCCGGTACGGGTTCGGGATGCCCGCGTCCTTGAACGCCGCCGGGTTCACCAGGCCGTCCACCGACTTGCGCAGGTAGCGCTTGAGGTACAGCTCGAGCTCGGCCAGCTCCTGCGCACTGAGCTTCTCGCGCAGCTGCCGGTGGAGGTGCGAGACGATCTGCCGCCCGAAGGCGACGTGCCGCGACTCGTCCTGGTGGTGGATCGCGTTGATCTTGCGGATGGTCGGGTGCAGCCGCTCGTCGTCGCCCATCCGCTTGTTGAAGAAGTCGACGACCTCTTCGAAGAGGAGGAGCCGCGCGAAGACGAGGAAGTGGGCGGACTCGCCCTCGGACTTCATCTCCAGCTGGACGCCCTTGTCGGGGTAGACCTTGCCGCCGTACAGCAGGCAGAAGCGGGCGAAGAACCACATGTGCGAGTTCTCCTCGCCGATCATGTGGTGGAAGTACTCGGAGGAGAGCGCGAAGTCCTTCGTGTGGATCCGCGCGATGATCTCGGTGATCAGCTCACGGATGCCGTCGACGTTGAGGCTGTAGAAGTTGACGCTCTCCCACTTGCTGATCGCCCACTTCTGCTCCTCGGTGAACGACTCGGCCACCTTGGTCCCGTGGATGGAGAGCAGCTCCGGAGTCATCCAGTACTCGTTCTCCGGCAGGGAATCGGGCCAGTCGAACATCGTGTAGGGGTCGTAGTGGTCCCGCTCGGACATGGCGACGAGCCGGTCGAGTATGGACTGCAACTGCTCGTCGGCTTGCAGCACGGGCACGGGCGCGGTCATGGATCTGCTTCCTCTCTCAGCTGCCGGAGCCGTTGCCGGCACCGGCGCTCTCGCGCGGAGCGGGCTGCTCCGCCGCGAGCTGGATGTTGGTCTGGTGTCGCGGGTGGGCGAACAGGCCGTCACGGCGGTAGCCGTTCACCGGTTCGTCCGCGTGGTGTTCCGTCGGCAGCAGGCGGTTCAGGAGCGAGCCGGTGAACGCCTCCGCGATCGCCGGGTGCGGCGACTCGGCGTGGTGGTCGGCGAGGATGACGAAGGCGGGGTCGACGTTCTTGACCAGGCCGTCCTCGTCCACGACCTCCAGCCACGAGTGGGCGAGGTCGAGCATGCCCATGATCCAGCCGCGCCGGGTGCGGGCCTCGAAGCCGGCCTCCCGGCACCGCTCGGCGAGCTCCAGGCACACCGAGATGCAGGGGGCGTACCCCTGGGACAGGACGTCGTCCTTGCGCCACTGGAGTTCCTCGGGCATGCGCCCCCAGCGGAACCGGTCGGGCCCGAAGGAGGTGACGATCTCGCGCAGCCGCTCCGAGCGGATCTCGCGCCGCTCGCCCGAGGTCACCAGGACCCCGGAGACCTCCAGTCCGGACGAGGCGCGCGCGGTGACGTCCTTCTCCCCGAGCGAGGCTCCCGGCCCGATCGACAGGGACTCGGTCCAGCCGCCGCTCAGTTCGGGGTGGGGCGTGGCCAGGTTCCAGTCCATCCGCTCGGGGTCCGTCCGCGCGTCGGCGGCCGGCGGCGAGAGGGTGACGGAGTAGTCCCAACGGCGGGGGCGGAAGAGGGTCTGCGGGTCGGCGTGCATCCAGCGCAGCGCGTAGCGCATCGTCTTCTCGGGGACGGAGTTCCCGGAGCCGGAGTACAGCGCGAGGTTCACCAGGTCGAAGCGGTCGAAGCGTTCGGCTCCCGGTGTCCCGCCGTGCGGCAGGCCGCCGCGCAGCAGTTCGTCGAGGATCTCCGGCCCGCACTGGAGCATGTCGAGCGCGGCGTCGCGCTCCACCCACTCGTCGCGCAGTTCGGGAGGGATCACCAGCAGGTCCCGCAGGGACTCCAGCCAGCCTTCCAGGCCGCGGGGCTGCGCGGGGCGGACCCACGGTTTGGCTTGGATGTTCATCCGTTGCTCCGGGTGGACGTCGGGTTCGTGGGGGCGAGCAGGGCGCGCAGGGCCGCCTTGTCGGGCTTTCCGTACGAGGCCGTGGGGATGTCCCGGACGAACTCGATCCGCGCGGGCACGTGAGCCGCGCCCAGGGCGGCCCGTACCGAGTCGCGCAGGCGCGCCACGACGTTCGGCGGGCCGAGGCCCTCGGAGGCGGCGGCCGGCCCGTCCGGGGCGGCGGTGCAGACGGCGATCAGGGCCTCGCCCGTCCGCGCGTCGGGCACTCCGATGACGGCGGCCCGCCGGACGGCCGGGTGGGCGGTCAGCACGTTCTCGACGGCCTGGGGGTAGCAGTTGGTCCCGTCGACGATGACGAGGTCCTTCTCCCGCCCGGTCAGGTACAGGTAGCCGTCGTCGTCGACGCGCCCCATGTCGCCGGTGCTCAGCCAGCCGTCCCGCAGCACCCCTGCGGTCAGGTCGGGCCGCTGCCAGTACCCGGCCATCACCGTGGGCCCGGACACCTCGACCGCGCCTTCGGTACGGGGCGCCAGCGCGCGGCCGTCCGCACCGGTGACCCGCAGGGACACGCCGGGCACCGCCCGCCCCACGGAGGCGAACAGCTCGGGCCGGGCCGCGGCGGCCGCCGCGTGGTCCTCGGGGCCCAGGCTGGTGATCGCGATGGCCTCGGTCAGCGCGTAGCTCTGCCGCAGCCGGGGGCCGAGGCTGCGGACCGCCTGGGCGAGGCGGTGCGGGGTCACGGGCGCGCTGCCGTAGCTGACGAGGGCGAGCCCGGAGAGGTCGGTGGCCGCCAGCTCGGGGTGGTCCAGGAGCCGGTAGAGGAACGGGGGGTAGAGGTAGGTGGTGACCGGCCGGCCTTCGGCGGAGGCCTCGCCGATCCGCCGCAGCAGCAGATCGGCGTCGAACTCGTCGAAGAGCTCGACGCTCACGTGGTGGCGCAGCAGGCCGCAGGCGATCGCGCCCGCCGCGTGCGCCATCGGCGTCATGGCCAGGAAGCGCAGCCCCGGCGGGGGCGCGGCGCCCGCCCAGGCGCCGGCGGCCGCGGTCAGCGCGCCGAAGGTGTACACCACGCCCTTGGGCAGCCCGGTCGTGCCGCCCGTGTACAGCACCCGGGCGATGTCGCCCTCCTGCGCGGCCACGGGGAGGGGCGCGTCCGGCCGGCGGGCGGCCTCGTCGAGGAGGTCGGTCACATCGGGGTCCGGGTCCCGGTCGGGACTGGGGCCGAGGCCGAAGAGCAGCTTCACGCCGGCCTCGCGGGCGATGCTGATCATGCGGTGCGCGGGCAGGATCGGCCCGGCGCAGGCGAGGACCACGGCGGCGGGGGCGGCGTCGCGCAGGATGTGGTCGACGACCTGCTCGCCGCCGGCCGCGTACACCGGGGTGTAGCTGACGCCGAGGAGGTGGGCGGCCAGGCCCACCGCCGACATCTCGATGGGGTTGGCGGCCAGCAGGACGAGCCGGTCGCCGCGGCCCAGGCCGTGGTCCCGCAGGACCCGGGCCGTGCGGTAGGCCAGCGAGAGGAGCTCCGCGAAGGTCATGGTCCGCTCGCCGTGGATCAGCGCGGTCTGCTCGCCCCGGGCGGTGAACTGCTCGATGGCACTGGTGACGTACGCGGCGGGCGCGCCGGAGTCGGGGGTGGTCACGCGGTTTCCTTCCCAGGGGTTTCGTCGGGGGCGGCGGCCTCGGTGGCCGCGGCGGCCACCGGGACCGACGTGCTCGACCGGAAGCGGCAGGCGGCGCCTCCGGTGCGCAGGCACTCCACGCGGTGGTCGTCGACCTCGGTCTTCAGCCCCTCGAACCAGCCCGCCCGCATCTGCGGGCACGGGCAGTCGTAGCCCTCCAGCGTTCCGGCGCGCGCCAGCATCTCCAGGGCGAAGTTGCGGGTCACCGCCGTCTCGAAGGAGTCCTCGCCGGTGATCTTGTTGGCGGCTTCCACGCCGTCCCCGGTCATCAGCTCCGAGATGCCGGTGAGCGCCGCGGCCAGCTCGGCGGCGGAGAGCTCCGGCCCCAGTCCCTTCTCCCGTGCGTAGGCGGAGGCGATCCGGCGGGTGACGAACTGCATCGCCTCCGCGTTGATCTCGTTCGCCGCGTCCTGGCCGAAGCGGCGCGCGACCCCCTGGTACCAGCGGGCGTCGTGCAGCCACCAGAACTGGCGCAGCAGGTCGGCGGAGGGCCCGGCGGGGTCGGCCGGTCCCGGGGCTTGGGATGCGGAACTGGTCACGGTGTCCTCGTCCTTCGGTGGTCGGGTGGTCGGGTGGTCGGGGGTCGGGTGGTCGGGCGGCGGAGTGGTCGTTTCGGTACGGGAGTACGGGAGTACGGGAGTACGGGAGTACGGGAGTACGGGAGTGCCGGGGCGGCGGGCTGGCGGAGTGCCGGGGCGGCGCGCTCAGGCCGCGCCCGTGGCCCGGCCGAACACGAGGCTCACGTTGTGGCCGCCGAAGGCGAAGGAGTTGGACAGCGCGGCCTCGGGAGTCGCCGCGCGGGGTGCGCCGCGTACGTGGTCGAGCGCGCACTCCGGGTCGGGCCGGTCGAGGTTGGCCGTCACCGGGAGGCTGCCGTGGTGCAGGGCGAGTACGGTCGCCGCCGCCTCCACGGCGCCCGCCGCGCCCAGGAGATGGCCGACGGCGCCCTTGATCGAGCTGACCGGCGGCCCGTCGTCGCCGAAGACCGAGCGGACGGCCCGTGCCTCGGCCAGGTCGCCGACCTTGGTGCCGGTGCCGTGGGCGTTGACGTAGCCGATGTCCCGGGCCGCCAGGCCCGCGTTCGCCAGCGCGAGGCGCATGGCGTCGGCGGCCCCCGAGCCGTCGGGGCGCGGCGAGGTGGGGTGGTGGGCGTCGCTGGTCGCGCCCCACCCGAGCACCCGGCCGTAGGCGGTCGCCGAGCGGGCACGGGCGTGGGCGGCCCGCTCCAGGACGAGGATCCCGGCGCCCTCGGCCAGTACGAAGCCGCCGCGGTCCAGGTCGAACGGACGGCTGGCCGCGGCCGGATCGCCCTCCCCGGCCCGTGCCAGCGCGCGGGCGTTGCCGAAGGACGTGGCCACGGAGGGCGCGAGGGCGGTGTCGGTGCCCCCGCAGATCACGACGTCCGCGGTGCCCTCGCGGATCAGCCGCAGCCCCTCGGCCACCGACATCGCACCGGCCGCGCAAGCGGTCGCGATGGAGCTGCTGAGGCCGCGGACGCCGTGCCGGATGGCGATGCGGGCCGCCGCCATGTTGGGCAGCATGCCGGGGAGCAGGTACGGGCTGACCGCGGCCCGGCCGCGGGCGGCGCGGGCGACGGCCTGCTCCTCGTACGTGGCGAGGCCGCCGGCGCCCGTGGAGACCACGACGGCCACGCGGTCGGCGGCCACGTCGCGGCCCACGGTCAGCTCGCTGTCGCCGAGCGCCTCGTCCGCGGCGGCCAGGGCCATCAGCACGAACCGGTCGACCGTCCGGGCCTCGGCGCGCTGCAGGAAGTCCAGGGCGGAGATGTCGGGGGCGACGCCGGCGACGTCGGCGCCGGTCGAGGCCCATTCGGGGCCCTCCAGCCGGCGCAGCCCGGACCGCTGGGCCGCCAGCCCGTCGACGAAGGCGGGCACGCCGAGTCCCAGCGGGGTGACCAGTCCGATACCGGTGACCCAGACGTCGTACTGCTCCCGGAGTCCGCTCCTCACGAGCCCTCCCCGGCCCCGGGCGCGGGACGCACCAGCAGGGCGCGGGCGCTTCCCGGTCCGCCGTCCGGCCCGGCCTGTTCCACCAGCAGGACGAGCGCCTCCTCGGCGTCGCCGCCGGCGACCAGGGAGCGGGTGATGTCCAGGGCTTCGCCCAGCGGGTCGCCGGTCGCGTCGTCGGGGCTGAAGCAGATCACCGGGCCGGTGAGTTCCCAGCGCTTGGCGATGTGTCCGACCACCGCGTTGGGCACGGACTGGAAGAAGAGCAGGGGCGCGGCGGACTTGCCGGCGTCCACGGCGACGGCGGTCGCCGTGTGGGTCTCCAGGTCGCCGCCCCGGGTGGCGAGCACGATCGCCGTGCGCGCGGCCGGGCGGCCCGGCCCCGGCCGGCCGTCGCCGGTTTCGGCCGCCGGCTCCGTGGGCGTCCGTGTTCCGAGGGTTCCGTGGACCTGTTCCAGGCAGCGGTCGGCGGCCGCCGAGGCCATGGGGCTGAAGGCGGACACGACGAACCCGGAGAGCGGCGGCGGCAGTTCGCCGTCGCCCGGGCCGGGCCAGGCGTCCTCGGCGAGGATGTCCACGGCAGCCGTGTGGAGGGAGGGGGAGGTCATGGCGTGCTCACCACCAATGCGGTGTTGGCTCCGCCGAAGGCGGCGTTCAGGCTGAGGACGTGCCGGGGGGAGACCCGGCGGGGCTCGTCGAGGACGAGGTCCAGGCGGCACTCGTCGTCGGGGCCCGAGTAGCCCGCGTTCACGGGGAGTTCGCCGTGCTGGAGGGCCAGCATGCTCACGGCGAGTTCGAGCATTCCGGACGCTTCCAGGGAGTGCCCGTGGAGGGACTTCGTGGAGCTCACCGGTGTGCTGTCGACCGCGTCGCCGAGGGCCCGGCGCAGGGCGGAGCTCTCCGCCGAGTCGTTGGCGGGCGTGCCGGTGCCGTGGGCGTTGACGTAGTCGATGTCCTCGGGCGCCAGTGCGGCCCTGGCCAGTGCGGAGGTGATGGCCCGTGCCATGCCCAGGCCTTCGGGGTGCGGCCGGCACACGTGGTGGGCGTCGCCGGCCAGGCCCCAGCCGGACAGGACGGCGAGCGGCCGGGCGCCGCGGGCCTCGGCGGCCGCCGAGGACTCCAGGACCACCGCGCCGACTCCGTCGCCGAGCAGCAGCCCGCGGCGGCCCGCGCTGAAGGGGCGCAGGACGCCTTCCGGGGAGAGCGCCCGGCCGGCGGAGAACAGGGCGAAGTTGTCCTCGTCGACGAGGTAGCCGGCGGAGACGACGATCCGGTCCTCGCGGCCGGTGCGGATCCGTACGGCGGCCTCGAAGAGCGCGGTGCTCGCGGCGACACAGGCGTTGGTGTAGGTCCGGGCCGCCCCGCGCAGCCCGCAGGCCCGCGCCAGGGCGGCCGTGGTGTCCGAGATGGCGCTCTTGCCCTGGACGGCCAGTGGCCGGCGGGCGACGGCGGGGTCGGCGTGCCGGCCGAGCAGCAGCGGCGCCTGCGCGCGCTCCGCCGGTGCCAGCCCGGCCCGGTCGCAGGCCTCGTCCACGACGCGGCGCAGCTCCTCGTCCAGGTCGGTCGCGTCCGGCAGCGTGGCGGCGATGCCCGTGCGGTAGCGGTCCGTCGCGAAGCGTGTGAGCGGGCCGAACGCGGGCCGGGAGGCGGCCAGTCCCTGCCGGAGGGCGTCGACGCCGCGTCCGAAGGCGCTGGTGACGCCGAGCCCGGTGATGACGACGTCCCGTTGCGTCCCGGTCACGAGGCGCTCCGGTCCGGCGCGGGCGCGGCGGCCAGGGCGTTGCCCAGTACCGTGACGGCGCCGTCGACCGTGTCCATGGCCTCCAGGTCCTCGTCGAGGTCGAGCCGGATTCCGTACCGCTCCTCGACGACGTGCACCAGCCACGCCAGTTGCAGGGAGTCGATGCGCTCGCCCACGGCCTCGGGAGGGCACTCGTCGTGCTGGGCGAGGAGGGCGATCACCTCCTCGCGGCCGGGAGCGAGGGCCGGGCCGCTCATACCGAGCCCGCCTCGGCCGTGACCTGGGTCGTGCGCTGCTCGACCTGGGCGATGAACTCGCCGACGGTCATGGCCTGGAGCGCCTCCACGTCCTCGTCGGAGAACTTCACCCCGAACTCCTCCTCGACCTGCATGACGAGTTCGGCGGTGGTGAGCGACTCCAGCTCCAGGCCGTCGTCACCGATGGGGGTGGCGTCCGTGAGGTCGGCCGTGTCGAGGTTCATGGTTTCGAGGGTGTTCACTACGAATGCGCGCACAGGAGTGCTCATGAAGGGGCTCCTTGGATCTCGGATCAGTGTTCGTGGTGGTGGTCGGGATGTTGGGCGTGGCGTTGGGCGTCGAGGACGAATGGGGTGGCGGTGACGGTGGCGGTGGCGGCGTCCCGGGTCGAGGTGTGGCTCGCGGTCCCGGTCGGGGACCAGCGGCGGCACGCGAAGGCGCTCCTGCGGCGGGCCGCGGGCGCCGTACTGGGCGTCGGGGCGGACGAGCTGGACGTGGCCCGGGAGCCGGGCGGGCGGCCGTACGTGGTCTCACGTCCCGGGGGCCGGACCCGCCGGCCGGCGGCACGGGTGCCGGCGCGGGCGCTGGTGCCCGTGCCCCCGCCCGTCCGGGTGAACGTGAGCGTGAGCCACACCCGCGGCCTGACGGCGGTGGCGGTCTGCACCGGCGCGGACGTGGGCGTGGACGTGGAGCCGGTCCGCGAGCTCCCGGCGCTGGCGCTGGCCCGCCGCTGGTTCGGCGAGGAGGACGCGCGCTGGATCGAGGGCCATGACGCCGCCCTGCGGTCCCGCGCCCTGCTGTGGGTCTGGACGCACAAGGAGGCGCTGGGCAAGGCCCGCGGTACCGGGCTGGCAGGCGGCGGCCGGCTGGGTCCGGTTCCGCTGCCCGCCTCCGGTCTGCCGCCCGCGCCCGCTCCCGGGAGTCCGGTGGCCCTGCGGGAGATCTTCCCGGGTGCGGGAATGACCAGCGCCGTGCCCGGGGCGCCCGAGGGCTACGTGCTGTGTGTGGCGGGCGGTCCGGGCACCGAGGGCCTCCCGGTGTCCGTGACCCGCGTGGACGGCTGAGCCTCCCGCCCCGGGGCGCGGGCGCACGGCCCGCCTTCCGTACGGTGCCACGGGGATCACATCCGCTCCAGCGCGGTCGCTCGCAGGGCGGCCGGGTCCCGCACCGGCTTCCCGGTGGTGGTCCGGGGCAGGGCCGTCACCGGGTGGATGCGGCGCGGCAGTTTGAAGCCGGCCACGCGCTCGGCGAGCAGGCTCTCCACGGAGCGCGCGGTGACCTCCTCGTCGAGGACCGCGTAGGCCTCGATGGCCCCGTCGTGGACCACCACCGCCTCGCGCACGCCGGGCAGTTCGGAGAGGGTCAGCTCGACCTCGGTGAGGTCGACCTTGAGGCCGCCGACCGACACCTGGGAGTCCAGCCGCCCGAGGATGCCGAGCAGACCGGTCTGCGGGTCGAGCGTCGCGGCGTCGCGGGTGCGCAGCCAGCCGTCACTCCAGCGGTCCGGGTCGGTGAGCCCGAGGTACGGGCTCACCGGACGGCGTACGAGGAGTTCGCCGTCCACGGTCTTCACGTCGATGCCGGGCGCCGCCCAGCCGGTGGCCGGGCGGTTGGCCCCGGACAGGTCGGCCGCGATGACTCCCGTCTCCGTCATGCCGTACACCTCGCCCAGCGGCACCCCGAACCGGGCCGTGAAGGCCTCGGCGACCCCGGGACGGACGGATTCGCCGGCGGTGATCGCCCGGACGAGGTGGGGCAGCGCCGGGGGAGCGGAGACCGAGGCCAGCAGCTGGGCGTGGAACGGCACGCCCGTGATCACGGTCGACGCACCGCGCGCGGCCACGGCGGTGAGGATGCCGTCGGCGGTCATCCGCTCCGGCAGCACGATCTCGACGCCCGCGTGCAGGCTGTGCAGCAGTCCCGCCATCAACCCCATGGCGTGGACGAGGGAGTTGAGGACCACGATGCGCTCGCCCGGCCGGGGCATGCCCGGGATCCGGGTGTAGCGGTGGACTTCGGCGACGAGGTCCTCGGCCGTGCGCCCGATCACCTTGGAGGGACCGGTCGAGCCGGAGCTGAGCTGGACGAGGGCGTGGCCGGTGGCGGCCGGGCGCCCGTCCGGGTAGGCCTCGACGACGGCGTCTACGGCGTGGAAGCCGCGCAGGGCGCCGCTGCGTACCGGCGCGGCCGGACGGACGACGAACTGCGGGGTGACCCGGCGCAGTGCCCGATCGGTCTCGTGGCCGGTCAGCCGGTGGTCGAGCAGGACCACCTGGGCCCCGGCCCGCCACGCGGCGAGCAGGTCGGTCAACAGGGCTAGGGACGGGGGCAGTTGCAGTGCGACGGCGCCGCCGCTGCGCAGCCCGCTCTCCGTGAGCTCCGCGTGCCGGGTCCGGACCCGGCGGCGGAGGGTGGCGCGATCCAGTCGCTCGCCGATGTGCACCGCCGGAGCGGTGTCTTCGTGATCGGCGTGCAGGAGCAGGTCGTCGACCCAGTTCCCGCCGTGGTGTTCCGGCTCGGTCATCTCGGGCCGGGGGCCTCCGAAATCTTTGCTCATGAACTCACACCCCCCGTTGACCTGCTGATTCACCCCGACTGGTCCAGCAGCAACGCATAATAGAAACGGCTGCTCGGGGACTGTCAAGTCGCATTGTCCATACGCGACAACGGAATTGCGGAATAGCGAATTCCTACTCCCGAGTTCTCCCGTGCGGCGCTCCGGGCTGGCCGGAAAGGGTTTGACGGAGCGCGAACTCCCTGTACGGTCTCCCAGTGTTGAACGGGGAGAGCATTTGCTCCCGGGTTTCTCTTTAGGGGAATCGGGAGATGTCCGGACGTGGCGCGGAGCAGGGCCCGGTACGCACCTGCCCAGAAGCGGGGCGGGCGTTCCATGTCGCCCATGCGTGCCTTCTGTTGACGGGCCTCATGGCCTGCGGCGGCATCTCCATCGAGGCGGTCGTCGGATCGCGTCGTCCGCCTGAAACCCAAGCGTCCGAATCTCTCGGTCGAACCCCGGCTGTTCTCGGTGCGCGCAAAGCCTTGCCGCCCTGGCCTGGTCGGATTCGACAACCTGATCGAATCCGTCCCTCCATGACCTCGTGAGGTGAGTATGCGCACGCTCCTGGTGGATAACTACGACTCCTTCACCTTCAATCTGTTCCACCTCTTGGCGGAGGCGAACGGGCAGGAACCTGTCGTCATCCGCAATGACGAACCCGGGTGGAAAATCAGCGACCTCGACGGATTCGACAATGTCGTCCTGTCTCCCGGTCCCGGAACACCCGAACGCCCCGAGGACTTCGGGATCTGCGGCGAGATCGTCCGCGCGGCGGACCGCCCGGTCCTCGGCGTCTGCCTCGGCCATCAGGGCATCGCGCACCTGAGCGGTGCCTCCGTGCCGCGCGCCCCCGAGCCCCGTCACGGACGGGTCTCCCCCGTGGAGCACGACGGGACGGAGCTCTTCGCGGGCATCCCGTCGCCCTTCGACGTCGTGCGCTACCACTCGCTCACGGTGACCGACCTGCCCGAGGGCGTCCTGGAAGCCACCGCGTGGGCGCCGGGCGGCATCCTCATGGGCCTGCGCCACCGCGAACGCCCGCTGTGGGGCGTTCAGTTCCACCCGGAGTCCATAAGCAGCGAGCACGGGCTGCGGATGATGCGGAACTTCCGGGACCTCACGGCCCGCTGGCAGGCGGACCACCCCGCGGCGCGAGCCGTCGTACCGGCCGTGCCGGCGGCCGAGCCCGCCCGCCCGGCTCCCAGCCGGCACCTGCGCGTCCTCACCGAGCGGCTGCCCACCGACTGGGACCCCGAGATCGTCTTCGACGAGCTGCTGCGCGGCGGGAACCACGCGTTCTGGCTCGACAGCAGCCGCAGCGACGGCGCCACGGGCCGGTTCTCGATCATGGGGGACGCCTCGGGCGAGCTGGCCCGCGTGGCCACGGCCGACGTGTCGGCCGGCACGGTCACCGTCGTGTCCGAGCGGGACGGCGTCCGCAGCGCGCAGGTCGCCCGGCGCCCGTTCTTCGACTGGATCGACGAGGACCTGAAGTCCCTGCGGGTGGAACTGCCCGAACGGTCCGAGAACCCCTGCAACTTCGCCCTCGGCTGGGTCGGCTACCTGGGGTACGAACTCAAGGCGCAGTGCGGGGCGGGACCGGTCGTCCACCGCTCGCAGGAGCCCGACGCCACGATGGTGTTCGCCGCCCGCGCCCTGGCCTTCGACCACCTGACCGGTACCACGCACCTCCTCGCCCTGGCCCCCGCCGACCCCGCCCACGACGCCGAGGCGCTCGCCCTCGACGCGTCCGCCCGCGCATGGCTGCGCACCACCGCCGGGCGGCTGAGCGCCCTCGCCGGGAGGACGGCCGACGCCGAGGTGCCCGCGCAGCCCGTGGACGCCGGCGATCTGCGCCTGCGGCACGACCGGAACGCCTACCTGGACCGCATCCGGCGCAGCCAGGAGGACATCGCGGCCGGCGAGACGTACGAGGTCTGCCTCACCAACGAGCTGCACAGCGAGGCCAAGGTGGACCCCTGGGAGGGGTACCGCTTCCTGCGCCGCACCAGCCCGGCGCCGTTCGCCTCGCTGCTCCTCTTCGAGGACCTGGCCGTACTCAGCACCTCGCCGGAGCGGTTCCTGCGCGTCACCGCCGAGGGGCTGGCCGAATCCAAGCCGATCAAGGGCACCCGGCCGCGCGGCGCCACTGCGGCCGAGGATGAGGCGCTGCGGACCGACCTGCGGAACAACGAGAAGGACCGCTCGGAGAACCTCATGATCGTCGACCTGGTCCGCAACGACCTCGGCCGGTGCGCGGAGGTCGGCTCGGTCCACGTGCCCAAGCTGTTCGACGTGGAGACCTTCGCCACGGTCCACCAGCTCGTCAGCACCGTACGGGCCAAGCTGCGCCCCGGGGTGAGCGCCGTGGAGTGCGTGCGCACGGCGTTCCCGGGCGGCTCGATGACGGGCGCCCCCAAGATCCGCACCATGCAGATCATCGACGAACTGGAGGAGGGCCCGCGAGGCGTCTACTCCGGAGCGATCGGCTACTTCTCCCTGTGCGGCGGCGCCGACCTCAGCATCGTCATCCGCACCGCCGTCGTGAGCCCGAAGGGCGTCCGCTACGGGGTCGGGGGAGCCATCGTCGCCCTTTCCGACCCGGACGCCGAGTACGAGGAGACGATCACCAAGACGACCCCGCTGCTGCGGCTGCTCGGCACCGGTTTCCCCGGCGCCGAAGCCGGCCCCGCCGCGGGGGCGGCCGAGGGGGCTACGGTGGCCCGGTGAGCGCGCAGCCCGAGCCGAACGAGCCGAACGAGCCGACCGAGGCGAACGACCCGAACGAGTTGACCATGTCGGCGGAGCCCGCCCGCCGGGAGTGGCTCTTCGCCCTCACCCCGGCCGGCGCCCTGCGCGAGGTCGGGGCCCCCGGCGCGGAGAGCCGGGGCGAGCTCCTCGCCGCGGACTCCTGGCTGGTCGCCGACGGCCGGGTGCGGGCCCTGGACCGGCACCGGCGCCGCTTCACCGCCACCTGCGCCGGGACCGGGGACGTCCCCGAAGGGCTCCTGGAGGCCTTCTGGACCGCCATGACGGCCCTGCTGCCCCGGGAGGGCGGGCCGTGGTTCCCGCGTGTCGAGCTCGAGCGGGCGGCCGCGGACGCGCCCCCGGACACGGTCCTGCCCGGCGGCCACCGGTTGCTGTACCGGCTGCGCCCGGCGCCCGCGCGCGGTACGTCCGCCCGGGTCTGGGGCCTGGCCGTCTGCGACCCGCGCGGGACGCCCCGGCACAAGGGGCCGGACCTGGACGCGCTGGCCGCCGTACGCGGGAAGGCCGCGGCCGCGGACGCCGACGAGGCGCTCCTGGTCACCGCGGACGGGGTGGTGCTCGAAGCGGCCAACTCCTCGCTCCTGTGGTGGGAGGGGGACGTGCTGTGCCACCCGGCCGCCGATCTGCCGGTCCTGCCCGGGGTCACCGCCTCGCTGCTGCTGGAGCATGCCGTACGGACGGGCGTGGAGGTACGGCCCTGCCGGCGCCGGCTGTCCGCCCTGGCCGGACGGGAGGTCTGGGTGACCAACGCCCTGCACGGACTGCGCCCCGTCACCGCCTGGACGGGCGGTTCGCTCCCGGCCGGTGAACCGGTGCGGGCCGCCGCCTGGCAGGCCTGGCTGGACGGCCTCGCGGAGCCGCTGCCGCGGTGACCGCGCAGGCCGGTGCCGGGACCACCGCCCGCCGGGACCGGCCCCGGCCCCTGCCCCTGCCCGGCCCCTGCCCGGCCCCTGCCCGGCCGCCTCAGCCGGCCGGTTCCAGGAGCCCGGAACCGGCCAGCAGGTAGCCCAGTTGGGCGCGGCTGCCGCTGCCCAGTTCCACGGACACCTTGCGGATGTGCTCGGCCACGCTGCGCCGGCTCATGCCCAGGCGGCGGGCGATGGTGCTGTCCGTCTCGCCGCCGACCACGGCGCGCAGGATGGTCTGCTGGAGGTCGGTGGTGACGATCGGGCTGCGCGGCGCCGGTCCGTTGTGGGGGACCGGCGTGGAGCGTTCCCAGATCTGCTCGAAGTAGCGGGTCAGGAACCGCACCAGCGAAGGCTCGCTGATGTGCAGGGCGCCCCCGGACGGTTCATCGGACAGCGGTATGAAGGCGTGGTCCTGGTCGCAGATGATGAAGCGCTCCAGGACCTCCGCCCGGCTGCGGACCTCGCCGCCGGCCGCCGTGATCTGCTCGACGTACCACATGGTCGGCCGGTGGGTGTGGACGGTGTGCTGGTAGACGGTGCGCTGGCGCACCCCGCGGCCCAGGGCCCGCAGGTCCCGGTCCAGGGCCTCAGCCAGCGCCGATTCCGGTCGCCCGCCGCCGGGTTGGACCGTACGCAGCTCGTGGCGGCAGCCGCCGACGGCCGCCTCCAGCGCCGTGTGGATGACGTCCCTGCCGACGAGCCGGACCAGCGAGGGCCGTGCCGCGTCCCGCTCCTGCGCGTAGACGGCCTCGAAGGCGGACAGGGTGGCCCGGACGGAGTCCATGGTCCTGCGCTGCTCCGCGAGCAGGTCCTCCAAGGGGGCCATCGTCGCGAACGTCGCGGCGGCGGGCGTGATGGGGACGGCGTACTCGGGGTCCTCGGAATCCTCGACGACGAGGTGGAGCCGCCACAGGCAGGGCGGTACCTCATCGTGCGGTACGCGGCCTTCGCGCAGCGCCGTGCGATAGACGGCCAACCCCGCCTCGCAGGGCCGGGGGTGCGCGGTCGATTCGCCGCAATCGTGTCCGGCTGTGCCGACATGACCTCGCTTCACAACTGTGCACATTACATTTGTACGTCCCCCCATTCGCATGCGTCGAAGGCGTCCGGCCGCCTATGTTGGCCCGGTACTCCGTGCGTGTGTTCGAAGGGGAAGTCATTCATGTCCGACTCGGTTCGAGCCGACACCCTCTCGGCACAGGTCAGTTCGTGACGTCCGGTACGGCTCTCAAGGAGCGTCGCTACCGGTTGCTGGTCGGCGGCTACGCGATCTCCTCGTACGGCACCTTCCTCAACCTGATCGCGCTGAACCTGTACGTGTACGCGGTGACCGACCGGGCCCTGGCCGTCGGCGTGTTCCTGATCGTGCGCTTCGCCGCCGGGTTCCTGACCGGCCTGGTGTGCGGCCCCCTGCTCGCCCGCTGGTCCGCGAAGAGCGCGATGCTCTGGGCCAACCTGGTCCAGGCCGCGGCGATGGTGCTCCTGGTGGCCGCCCCGGACGGGTACCGCACGGCCGCGCTGTTCACGGTCTCGGCCGTGGTCGGCGCCGCCGGAACCCTGTTCATGGTCGCGTTCCGCAGCTCCATCCCCGCCATGGTCGGCGAGGGCCGCACCACCTGGGCGAACTCGCTGATGGTCAGCTGGCGTTCGCTCGCCATGGTCGCGGGCTTCGCCTCCTCCGGCCTGGTGGTCTCCCTGCTCGGCTACACCGCGGCCTTCCTCGCGGACATGGCCACCTTCCTGATCTGCGCCCTCGCCGTCGCGCTCCTGCCCACGGGCGCGGACCGGCCGGGCGACGCGGACCGGGAGGACGGCGAGGCCGGCGGCGGGAAGGGGAACGCGAACGGCAAGGTCCGCTCCTCCGCCGCGCTCGCCGCGCTGACGACGGCCCCCGCCCTGCTGCTCATGGTGGCGCTGCGCGGCGTGGACGCGCTCGGCTCCTCCTCGCACAACGCGGCGCTGCCCGTGTACTCCACGAGGCTGGACACCGACGACCCGGCCGTCTTCGTCAGTGTCTTCTGGTGCGTGTGGGCCGTCGGCAACGTCCTCGTCCAGCAAGTCCTGCGCCAGTACACCAAGCGCACGGAACGCTCCGTCGGCGCCCTCGGCTTCGGGCTCGGCACCATCGCCATGTCGGCCACCTTCATCCTGGCCTTCGCCGGGTTCCCGTGGGCCGCGACCATCGTGGTCGCCGTCCTCGCGGGGGCGGCGGACGGGCTCACCGAGGTCTCGTACACCTCGCACCTGCAGACCCTGCCGAGCGGTCTGCGCACCCACGCCTTCGGGCTCTCCGCCACCGTGGAGAACCTCGGTTTCGGCATCGGCATGATCGTGGTCGCCGCCGCGCTCGACGCCTTCACGCCACTGTCGGTGGTCGCCGTCGCGCACGGCGCCGCCATCGGCGTCGCCCTGGTCTTCGTGGCCCAGGTGCTCTGGCAGCGCGGTACGTCGCGCAAGGCGGCGGCGGCGAGCGAGAAGGAAGGGAACGGCAATGCAGGACCGGCGCGTGGCAGTCATCGGGATGGCGCTGAGGTTTCCGGGCGCTGAAACGCCCGAGCAGTACTGGCGCGACATCGTCTCCGGCGCCTCGCACGTACGTCCCTTCACGGAGGCGGAGTTCGCCGCCGCGGGCCTGCCGCAGGAGCTCTACCGGGACCCCGACTTCACGGGATCCAGCGCCCTCCTGCACGGCATCGACGGCTTCGACGCGGCCTTCTTCGGGATGAGCGGCCGCGAGGCCACCCTGACCGACCCCCAGCAGCGGCTGTTCCTGGAGTGCTGCCACCACGTCTTGGAGGACGGCGGCTACGCGGGCACCGCGGACCGGGTCGGCGTGTACGCGAGCATCGGCTACCGCCTGTACTCGCTGCACAGCTACCTGGCCGCCCAGATCGGCGAGTCGAGCCGCTCCGACGACTGGACCGAGGTCAAGCAGATCCAGGTCGGCAACTACGCCGACTTCACCGCCAACCGGGCGTCGTTCCGGCTCGGTCTCGAAGGCCCGGCGGTGAACGTCGCGACGGCCTGCTCCAGCGGGCTGGTCTCCGTCCACCTGGCCGTCCAGGCGCTGCTCGCCGGTGACGCGGACCTGATGGTGGTCGGCTCCGCCGCCCTGCACCTGCCGCAGGTCACCGGGCACCGGCACGTACGGGGATCGACGATCTCGCCGACCGGCGCCGTACGCGCCTTCGACGCGGCGGCGGACGGCACGGTCGGCGGCAACGGTGTGGCCGCCGTCCTGCTCAAGCCGCTGGCGAAGGCGCTGGCCGACGGGGACACCGTGCACGCCGTCCTGCTGGGCTCCGCCGTGACCAACGACGGCGCGGGCAAGGCCGGTTTCGCGGCGCCCGGGGTCGCGGGCCAGCGGGACGCGGTGCTCGGGGCACTGGACGCCGCCGGGGTGGGGGCCGACACGATCGGCTACCTGGAGGCGCACGGGACCGGCACCTACAAGGGCGATCCGATCGAATTCGCCGCGCTCACCGAGGCGTTCCGCCGGCACACCGACCGCACCGGATTCTGCGCGCTCGGCTCCACCAAGCCCGCCATCGGGCACCTGGACAGCGCCGCGGGCCTCGCCGGACTCATCAAGGCCGTCCTCGTCCTGCGGCACGGGACCGTGCCCCCGCTGGTGAACTTCACCCGGCCCAATCCGCTGCTTGGCGTCGAGGACAGCCCCTTCGTGCTGCCGCGGCGTGCCACGCCCTGGCCGGCGGGTGGCCCGCGCCGGGCGGGCGTGCACTCCATCGGCATGGGCGGCACCAACGCGCACGTCATCCTGGAGGAGGCCCCGGCCGCCCCGGCCAGGACCCCGGGCGCCCCGGTGCCCGCCCTGCTGCCGCTGTCGGCGCAGACCCCCCGGGCCCTGGAGGACAGTGCCCGCGCCCTGCGCGACACCCTGCGCCGCAGCCCGGACCTCGACCCGGCCGACGTGCTGACGACCCTGGCGCTCGGCCGGCGCCACCTGCGCCACCGGCTCGTCGTCACCGCGCCCTCCGGGGACGTGGCCGGGGCGCTCGACGCGTTCCTGACGGATTCCGCCCGTCGGGAGCCGGGGGAGGACGCGGCCGGTACGGGCGCTGCCGGTACGGGCGCTGCCGCCGGGACGGCCGCCGCTGCCGGAGCCGCCTACTGCACCGGGACCGTGGAGGCCGGCGAAGCCGTCGCGCCCGCGTTCGTCTTCAGCGGCCAGGGCAGCGGCCGCCCGGGGATGGCGGCCGCGCTCGCCGGGCGCTTCCCGGTGGTGGCCGAGGTCCTGCGGGAGTGCGCCCGGGTCCACCGGGAGGAGACCGGAGAGGACACCTTCCTCGACCGGCTGGTCGCCGGCGAGGGCCCCGCGCAGTGGGACACCGCCTTCGCCCAGCCGGCGATCTTCGCGCTCCAGGTGGCCCAGGCCCGGCTCTGGCGGCAGCTGGGCGTGACGCCCTCCGCCGTCGCCGGACACAGCGTCGGGGAGTACGCGGCCCTGTGCGTCGCGGGAGCCCTGTCCGTCGAGGACGGCATGCGGCTGCTGTGCCGCAGGGGCCGGCTCATGCAGGACACCGAGCCCGGCGCGATGCTGGTCGTCTTCAGCCCCCTGGAGCGCGTACGCGACCTGCTGGACGCCCCCGGCGGGCCGCAGGGCCGGGAACCGGCGCACGGGCGGCTGGAGTTGGCCGTGACCAACGGGCCCGCGCACCACGTGCTCGCGGGCCGTCCGCAGGCGGTGGAGGCCGCCCGCGCCCGGCTCGCCGAGCGCGGGGAGGCGAGCGAGCTCCTGCCCGTGGACCGCGCCTTCCACACCGCCCTGCTCGAACCCGTGCTCGACGCGCTGCGCGCGGCCGCCGAGAAGGCCGTACTCCGGCCCGTCCAGGTGGAGTTCGTCAGCGGGCTCGACGGCACGGCGCATCCGCCGGGCTGGCTGCCCGACGCCGACTACCTGGTGCGCCAGGCCCGGCGGACGGCCGACTTCCACGCCGTCCTGCGCACGCTGGCGCCCCGTCCCGTCCTGGTCGAGCTCGGTCACGGCGCGCCCCTGGCCGCCATGGCCCGCCGGGCCGCACCCGGTACCCCCTGCGTCCCGACCCAGCGGCAGGGCACCGGACCGGACGCCCTGTGGGCCGCGGTGGCCCGGCTGTACTGCGCCGGCGCCGCCGTCGACTGGACGGCGCTCCTGGACGGCTGCGCGGGACGGCGGATCCCGCTGCCCGGATACCCGTTCCAGCACCGGTCGTACTGGACCGGCCCCCCACCGCATCCCGGTCCCGCGGCCCGCTCCGGCACCGCGGTGGACCACGCACGGACGAACCAAGGCTCCATGGAGGACGGCATGACCCAACAGGACGTACTCGGACGGGTACTCGAACTCACCGCGCGTCACCTCGGCTACGAGCGCGACGAGGTGGGTGCCGGGCAGACCTTCATCGGTCTCGGGGCGGACTCGCTCCAGCTCATCGGCATGCTCAAGCAGCTGGAGGGCGAGTTCGGCGTGCGGATCTCCGTCCGCGACGTGCTGGAGGACGCGGGGACGCCCGAGCTGACGGCCCGCCTGATCGCCTCGCGCAGGGCCACGGCGGCTCCGGCCGCGACGGCTCCGGCCAAGGCAACCTCTTCGCTCACCGCCGCCGCCCCGTTCGTGACCGCCGCGCCGGTGTTCGCGGAGCCCGCCGCCGCGCCCGCGGCCGTGGTCATCCCCGCACAGCCCCCCGGCCCGGCCCCCGCCCCCGCGACCCCGCCCGCGGAGCAGTCCCCGTACGGGTACCGGTCCGAGCTGGCCGAGCTCCGCCGCCAGATCGACGTACTGGCCGAGACTCAGGCCGCCATGCTGGTCCAGCTCTCCGAGGCGGTCGCCCTGCTCGGCGCCGAGCGCGTCCGATGACCACGAGCGCGGCGGACCGGGCCGCGGAACTCTCCGGAAGGCTCACCGCGCAGCTCGCGGCGGCCAAGGAGCGCCTCGCGGCTCCCGCCCCGGCGCCCGCCCCCGTGGCACCGCGGCAGGCCCCGGCTCCCGCCGCCGGCCCGGCGC
>NZ_JAGGOW010000210.1 GCF_018614135.1 Streptomyces sp. ISL-66 | reverse complement strand
AGGTCACCGGCCGCACCTGGGGCGCCAAAGGCGCGACTCCCATCGTCCGCCGCACCGGGAACCGCTTCTCCGTGAACGCGATGTCCGCGATCAGCACCCGTGGCCGGATGCACTTCATGGTATTCACCGAGTCGTTCGACGCGAAGGTCATGTGCCGCTTCCTCGCCCGGATCGTCGGGCACTTCGACCGGAAGGTGCACCTGATCGTCGACCGGCACTCGGCCCACCGCTCGAAGACCGTCCGGGCCTGGCTCGCCGACCACAAGGACGAGATCGAGCTGCACTTTCTGCCCTCGTACTCACCCGAGCTGAACCCGGACGAGCTGGTCAACGCCGACCTCAAACGCAGCCTGCCCCACACCCACAGGGCCAGGAACCAGGCCGAACTCGCCGCCGAAACCCGCAGGTTCTTCCATAGGCGGCAGCGTCAACCGCACACCGTCCGCGGCTACTTCGGCGGCCCCCACGTCCGCTACGTCCTGGACGAGAACCCTTTGAGTTTCTGATCAATACTGTCCCAGCCGTTCACCGGTGCGGAGAATCCAGAACCGGTGCTGGTGAGGGTCCACAGCGAGGTCTTGTTGGAGCCGTCAGGCTGCTGGCCGTTGTTGTAGAGGATGCCGACATCAGTCTTGCGGTCGCCGTCGAAGTCACCGGTCACGGGCTTGGAGCGGTCCCAGCTGAAAGAGAAGCTGCTCGTCCACACCTTCGTAGGCTTGTTGAAGCCGATGCCGTTGCTGATGAATGTCCACAGCGAGGTGTGGTTGACGCCGGAGCCGTCCGGGCCGTCGTTGTAGAGGACGCCGACGTCGGTCTTGCCGTCGCCGTTGAAGTCTCCGGTCATAGCCTTGGAGCAGTCCCAGCTAAAGGAGCCCGTCCCGGACGCGACGCTGTCCCACACCTTCACCGGGTTAGCGAAGCCGGCACCGTTACTGGCCTGCGTCCACAGCCCACTGCGGTTGGCCGAGCCTGACAGCCCGTAGTTGTAGAAGACCCCCGTGTCAGCCTTGCCGTCGCCGTTGAAGTCACCCCACAGCTCCTGCGCCTTCGAGCTGGACTCGTTCTCGCCGCCCCACCGCGGGCCGGTCATCAGATCGATCCATTGCCCGAGATCGTCGGTGCGGGCAGCGATGGCGCCGGTACGGGTCTCAGTAGCATCGGTGCCGAGGCAGCCGTTCTGCCAGGAGCGGCTGGTGATGCCGGCGAGGGCGGGTTTGCCGTTTTCGGTGCGCAGGGCGGGGCCGCCGGCGTCGCCCTGGCAGATCGTGGCGTCGGTGGGGTTTCGGCCGTCGTGGGGAAGCTGGTCGGGGTGAGGCTGCCGACGGTGGAGGTGGCCGAGTGGAGTTTGGAGGGGACCCATTCCGTTTTGGTGCGGCCGAAGCCGACGGCGGTAAGTGTCTCGCCGGTGGTCGGCGCGGTGGAGGACACCGTGACTGGGGTGACGGTCGTGGCGGGCTCGGCCAGGCGGGCCATGACGAGGTCGCGGTCCGCGTGCGGGACGAGTTCGACGACCTCGCTGGTGTGTCCGCCGCTGGTGGCGAGGTCGGCGCGGCCGACGGTCAGGATCGTCTTCTTCTTGGGCGCGCTGGCCGGGATGTCGATGCTCTCGTTCGGCTTGTCGGCGAAGCAGTTCTTGGCGGTGATCACCCAGCGTGGGTCGACCAGCGTCGCGGTACAGGAGCGCATGTCACCGATCTTCAGCTTGCCGGTGAACGCCATCGGATTGGCACCGGCCGGCGGCTGGGGAGCCGCAGTGCCGGAACCGGTGACGCGCATTTCCAGCAGGACGGCCTGCGGTGAGTCGGTGGAACTGCCCTTGCCGAACCCCTTGGAGGTGTCCTTGGGGATGTGGAGGGTCTGGCCCTGGCCACCGATGGAGATGCTGGCCTGGATGTCCCGGCCCATGGTCTCGATGCGGTAGGCGTTGGGGATGTTCACGGACAGGAAGCCTGTGCTGGCTGCTTTGAAGCAGATCGTGCCGCCGCTGGTCTTCATGTTCGCAGCCCACACCAGGATCTGGTATGGCCCCGAGCAGGAGGTGTGGGTGATGTTCCCGTCTCCGGCGATCAGATCGACGCCGAATGCCTCGAGAATCTCGCTGCGATAGGGGTAGGAGCCGTCCTCGACGGCGTAGGGGGCGGCCACGGGCGCCGGTTCGGCCGAGGCAAGAGGGGCGGGGCTCGCAGCGGTGACGGCTGCGGTCAGGGCGGCTGCGGGCAGCCATCTGCGTATACGCACGCGTGGTGTCGCCTTCCAGGACGATCGCCCTCAACGCGCAGTGGCGGGAGGGTGACATGAGTAAGAAGACCGTGCCGCTTCGGTGCGGACGGTGTTGATCGTCTGGGGGGCCGCGGAGCAGCATATCGCGTCGTCAGCTCGACCTCGATCCGGGGTCGGTGATGAATGTGCAGGTCAGCGACGTCTTGAAAGGAAACCGTCAATTTCGGGTCGGGTGTGCAACCATCCTTCCTGCCCAGTGATCCTGAGGTGTGATCACGAAGAGCCGTACCGGGCCACAGCCCGGAGCGGGCCTGCCGTCCTCCAGCCTGGGGAGAGCCGAATCCAGGGGGATGGTAGGTCCTGGCGTGTGTTTGTAGAGATGGCAAAGACGCCGCCGGTACCCCGGTGAACTGGGGTGCCGGCTCTGAGCATGCGCGTGAGACGGCCATGAGGCCTTTTGATGGGGGAACGTTTTCGTGCGTCAAGATCAAGCACAGAGACCTGGAGTTTGGGGGAGGGGATCCGCAGCGGCCGGCAAGGCAGTCCGCGGCTTGATCCCGCTCGTCCTCCTCGCCGGACTCGTATCGGCGGCACCCGCTGCGGCGGAGGACACTGCCCCGCCGGTGACGGACCGAGGCAAGGTCCTGGCCTTCTGGAAGAGCGGTGGACCTGCGGTCAAGTCCGCATCCGGGGCCGCACTTACGGGTACGGACGACGAGATCCGCCAGTATCTGGCAGCAGGTCAGAAAGTCGCCGAGGACCTGGACCTGCGTGAAGCAGCCCTCAAGCTCGTCACGGACGCGGGCCCCACCCTGCGGGAGGCCGCGAAGAACGCCCTGGACGGTCCTCCCGACGGCCTGGCCGCGTTCATGAAGGACGGCTGGAAAGCACCACTTGCCGATGACTAGAGGATCGAGGCGGCCCGGGTCACCGAGGCCGGCGCCATCGGCACCGGCATACGCGAATCCGGGGATGCCGCCATGCGCGGCTCCCTCGAGGACATCCGGGCGTTCTTGTCCGAGGGGCAGTACCGCAAGCGCGACGACGACGCACGGATACGTGTCACCCAGCTCGAATCCGCCGGAGGCCCCGCGACCAAGCGAGCCGCCGCTGCTGCCCTGAGGGGCGGTATCGAGGAGGTCCGCGATTTCCTCGCCTACGGTCAGCACATCGCGCGGGCCCAGGACCAGGAACACGCCACCATCACGGACCTGGCCAAGCAGACTGCCGACGCCGGAGCAGCGGCAGAGGAGGCCAGGAAGAGCGCGGTCGAGGAAGCCGCGAAGGCCAAGGACTCCGCACGCCTGGCGAAGGAGGAGAGCGCCAAGGCGGCTACCGAGACGCAGGCCGCGAAGAACGACGCGACCCGCGCATCCGACGCCGCCCGGCGGGCCGCTGAATCCGCCCGCCGCGCAGCTGCGGCCGCCCAGTCGGCCATTGCCTCGGCGAGGGCAGCCAACGCGGCTGCCCAGACAGCGGCGATCGCCGCCCGCAACGCCTCCACCGCCGCCCTGTACGCCAGACTGGCCGCATCTCAGGCGTGGAAGGAAGCCGCCTCCGGGAAGGTCAACGATAAGGCGGCCTCCAACGCTCTCGTAGCCGCAGAGCAGGCTGAGAAGATCGCCGACTCGGCCGACGCGATGCAGAAGACCCTCATTGCGGCCGACACGGCCTTGCAGGCCTCGTTGGGCGCGATCCAGGACATGGACCAGTCCGTCTCCAGCGCGGAGCAGTCGATGGACTCGGCCAAGGCGGCAGGAGTCAACTCCGAGGAGGCCCAGGCCGCTGCCGATTCGGCACGCCGCCACGCGGCCGAAGCCAGGCGGGCGGCATCGGCAGCCCGCTCCTTCGCCGCCGATGCCGCCCGCGCCGCCGGCGAAGCCCGCGACGCGGCCCGCTCGGCCGCAGGCCACGCACGCAAGGCGGCCGAAGCCGCGCGCAAGGCCGCCGACCATGCAGGTGATGCCCAGGAAGCTGCGAACCGGTCCAAGGCCAACGCGGACGAAGCCTTGAAGGCGGCCGAGGCCGCCGGCAACGCCGTCAAGCAAGCCCAGTCCGTCCAGGAACTTGCCCGCAAGAGCGAGGCGGAAGAAGTCGCCGCCCGCACGGCGGTCAGTGTCAACCGGGCCCGTGACGCCAAGTCGAAATACGACCTAACCAAGGCCGAGACCACCCGCCTGGAGCAGGAAGCGGTCAAGCTCGACGCCGACATCGACAAGCTCGCCGCCGAAGCGGCCAAGCCGGGCGCCGACACCGCACAGATCGCCATCACCGGCCGCAAGATGGCCCTCACGGTGCTGCGCACCCGCGGGCCGTGGAGTCGCTCCGCCGCTGAGACGGCCCTCGCCGCCGACGACGCGGCAGTGGCCGAGTATGCGCGCACCGGCTGGAAGAAGGCCGACGAACAAGACGAACGCGAACGCGTCAACCGCCTCGCGCAAGACTCCCTGTCCGAGGGCGTACGCACGGCTGCGGCCAACGCCCTCACGGGCGACACCGCACAGGTCCACACTTTCTGGACGACCGGCCAGTACCAGGCCGCGGCCCCCGACAGTCGCGTCGAAGTCGCCCGGATCGCCGAAGCCGGCGGCCCCTGGGTGAAGGAGGCGGCCCAATCCGCCCTCCACAACCCCGACACCAAGGCCCTCGCCGAGTTCCTCGCCAAGACCCAGCACCGGGCCCGCCTCGAGGACGACCGGGTCGAGGCCGCGCGTCTGGCCGAGAACGGCACCCCCGAGGTCAAGGCGGCAGCCGAAACGGCCCTCGCCAGCCCCGAAGCCGACCTGCGCACGTTCATCGAGTCCGGCCAATACCGGGCCAAGCGCCGTGACCAACTGACCGCGGCCCACATCGCGCAAGTACAGGAGATCATTGCCCACGCCAACGGCATCTCGGCCAGGGCCTACCAAGATGCCTTCGCCGCTGCCAAGGCCGCGGCTGACGCCCAGGGCGATGCCAACGTGGCCGCTGGCCATGCCAGGACAGCCGACAGTTATTCCAGTAAGGCGGACGGTTACGTTGATCAGGCCGCGCAGGCCGCCAAGCGTGCAGGTGACTCTGCTACCGCCGCCGCTGCCTCCGCGGCCTCGGCGAACGATGCCGAAGCACGTGCACAGCAAAGCGCGGAGCGTGCGGGCAGCTCGGCGGCAGCCGCACGGGCCAGCGCGATCGCCGCGGCCGGATACGCCGACAGCGCCTACAAGGCAGCCGACGCGGCCCGCCAGTCGGCGATCAACTCTGGCAAGAGCACTCTTGAGGCCCAGGAATCCTACCGGTCAGCCCTCGGGCGGTACATGGTCGACGAGTTCATCAAGGAGCAGCAGGAACGCCAGCGCCAGCAGGCCACACAAGAGAAGATCAACCTGTACAAGACCGGGCTGACCCTGCTCGAGGTGGGCAAGCTCGTCTTCGGGATGCAGAGCAACCTCCCGATCGGCACGAAGCTCGACATCTCTGGCACATTGAGCTCGACATCATCGGAATGATCCCGGGCGTCGGTGAAGTCGCGGACTTGCTCAACTGCGGCCTTTATGCCGGTGAAGGCGTCGTCGATTTCTTCACCCCCACCGGCCGCGAAGGCATGTGGCAGGATGCGGCGCTCGCCTGCGTATCCGCTATCCCCGTCGCGGGATGGGCTGCCATCCCTGCCAAGTGGGCCCGATACACCGAGAAATACGGCCCCAAGACGAAGGAAGTCTTCGACCAGCTCTCGAACGCTCTGCGGAGGGCTCCCTCCTGCTCTATAGGCGGGAACAGCTTCCCCGCTGGCACCCCTGTGCTCATGGGAGACGGATCGACCCGGACCATCGAGCAGATAAAGACCGGTGACCAGGTCCTCGCCGCAGACCCTGAATCCGGTAACACGGGTCCGCGTCGTGTCGAAGCCACGATCTACACCCCTGACGACCGCGACTTCACCGACATCACACTCGAATCCGCCACAGGCGGCGGCTCTGTCACCGCTACCGACCACCATCCGTTCTGGTCGCAGAAGAGCCGCCGTTGGGCCGATGCCGCGGACCTCAACGCCGGCGACGCCCTGAGGACGGCAGACGGTGGCACGGTTCGTATCAGCGGTGTCAAGCACTGGAAGACCCTCCAGCCCGCCTACAACCTCACCGTCAACGACCTCCACACCTACTTCGTCCTCGCCGGCCGCACCCCCGTCCTGGTCCACAACACCAGCGCCCGGTTGCTCAACTGTGGAGACCAGATAGTGCTGGGTGCCAACCGGGGCTTGGGTGGAAACGCCCTCCGCGATTGGCTCAACAAGAAGGTGGGTGACCGGTGGCAGACATTCAACGGCCCGGAATGGGCTCCTGTTCGAAATCCTGGAGACTCGACCTCTCGACCGCTGTGGATGGAGGCCGTGGAGGAGGCGGCGTTGAACGGATCCATTGAGATTTCTTTCTCCTTGGATGAACTTCTCACCAACGACGGCAAACAGTTTGCCACGGCGCAAGAAGCATTCGATTACACCTTCAATAGGTCGAAAACCCTCCCTAAAAGATGGGAGGATATCGCTGGGGTCACCGGAAGCCAGACGGCATGGGAACTGGGTGTGATCACGAGGTCAACTATGCCGGGCAATGCCCACACGTGGGGAGGGTCCGTGAAATTCTACTGGAAGGGTAAGAAGGTCGAACTTGACGACCCGTACGCGGCATTCCGCGATTAGACTCCATGAAGTTTTACTGGAAGGGTGGGAGGTTTATATCGACGACCCACACAAGGCCATCCGTTAAGCTCGAGGCATAGTTAGTGAGAGTGTGGGTGGGTTCACGCAACCTGTGTGAACCCACCCCGTGTGGCTCTACCGGCCCTAGATCGTATTGTGGAGATTTCATGCACGGACCGTACTCGACAGCGTTGCTGAGACTGGCAGGTAACGCCGCAGCTCCGAACGACGTGCTGCTGCGGCTGCTCACCGATCCGGACGACATGCTGGTCCGTGCGGTGGCCCGGCGCCCGGACCTGCCACTGCCAGTAGTCGAGACCGTCCTCACTCACCCGAACATCAAGGTCCGCATCGCGTACGCGGAAAGCCCCCACGCCGAGCCCGCACAGCGAGCCCGGCTCCTCGACGATCCCTCTCCACGGGTGCACCTCGCCCTTGCCTCCGGACCCTTTCCCGACGGCATCACCCCCGTACGACCCCTCCCGGAGCACGCCTACCAGCGGCTGCTGACCCACCCCAGCGGACTCGTCAGATCCGAGTCCCTGTCCTCACCCACCATCCCGCCACAGGTCCTAGCCGACCTGTGGAACCACCCTGACCCGGCCTTCCGCGAGGCAGCCTGCCGCGCCTGGGCCGCCCTGCCCGACAGCGCGCAACAAGCCCTCCTGAACGACGCCGACGCCGACGTACGCCACGCCGCCCTGCTCAGCCTGCCCTGCCCCGACGAGAACCAGATGGAACAGCTGGTCACCGACCTCGCAGGCTCCTGGAAACTCACCGATGCCCTCAGCGTCGGCAGGCTCACTCGTGACCTCGCCGAACGCCTGACCGCCGACCCCACGTACCAGGCGTCCGTCGCACGCAATCCCTCCCTGCCCGCCGACCTCGTACGGACGCTCGTCACCTCACCCGACCCACACGTCCGCCTTTTGGTCTCCACCCGCCCGGAATGGACCGAGAAAGAGCGTGCCGGCATCGACTACCACGTCGCCCCGGAGCAACACCTCGGAACGCTGTCATGGGTCCTGGAAGGACAGCACGACCCCGCACTCCTGCGACGCTGCGCCACCTCCTCTCACGTCTGGCTGCGACGCAGCGCCGCCGCCTGCCCGACCCTCCCAGCCGACCTAGTCCCCCAACTCGCCGCCGATGACGACCTCGCCGTCCGCCTGCTGCTCTGCGAGAACCACCCCGGAGCCCCCGCCGAACTCCTCCTTGACCTCTACCTCAACGGCACCCACCGCGCCGTTGGCATGCTCGAAACCCATCCCAACTTCCCCACCCACGGACTCGCCGGCCGCTTCGCAGGCGCATCCGACCCCGTGCGCAAACGACTCGCTCTCCGCGACCCGGACCTCGACCCCGACGTCCTGGACGCGCTCAGCCGCGACCCCGACACCAGGGACCGGGCAGCCACTGACACCCGGCTGCCCCTACCCAGACTCCGCCAGATACTGGCCGACCCTGCGACCGGCTACGCGGCGGCAGGCAACGCCGCCCTCCCCGTTGTCGACATGCACCGCCTCCTCGACCACGCCGGAGTGGCGTCCCGTTGACCGTGCAGATCCCCACCCGCTCCACCCCGCTGCGCTTCAGAGGCCTCCTCACCTCGCGCCGGCCCCCCGGGACGGCTACTCGGGGGTCGATGCCCCAGCCTCTGTCTAGGTGCCGCGGCACGTCGAGGCGGGCGGCGGAGGTGAGGAGCTCGCTGTACGCCTTCGCGTAGTGATTCGCGCGCCCAGCCCCCTCCCCGCCGTCTGCTCACCGGGCCCACTCCACTCCGAGCTCGGCGAGCGCGGCCAGAATGCGCTGATAGTCCGCCGACAGTGCCGTCCGAACCAGCCCTTCTCGCCATACCGGAACCTGCGACTTCGCCTTCGCCGCCACGGGCGGTGACGCCTGCACCCCGGCTTCCGCCCCGGCACTGCCCGGTCGTCCGGCGGCCGCCGCGTCGGCTGAATCGCCGCCCGGCGCGGACAGCACCGCACCCACACGCTCGCGGGCAATCGTCCACTCCAGCCACTCCTGCTCGGCCGCCGTGAGCTCGGCCTGGATGCGGTCGGCTTCCTCGCGCAGCCCGTCCACACGACGACTGGCGGCAAGCTCGTGCTGTTCCAGCAGTCCGACAACCGACGGCATCCGCGACCTCCACGAGAGCGACGAAACGACGATCCATCACTCCCACACAAGCGCCACCCCTACCCCTGACCAGCGGAAACGCAGTCACCAGACTCGGGAAGACAACAGCCTCTAAGGGGCCATCGGTCATGGGACGCCCTGAAGCCCCCGTGAACCGAACGGTCCCCGCACAGGCCGAACTCGCCGAGCTGCTTCGCGCCGCGCGGGCGCGGAGCGGGTCCGGCAAGCCGCTCACCTATGAGGCGTTGGCCAGGCGCACGGCCTGGTCCAGCGCGGCCCTCAAGCGGGCGGCATCTGGAAAGACGCTGCCTCACTGGGTTCTTGTGGCGGCCTTCTTGGCCGCTTGCCAGTCGAGCCCGGTCCTGCAGAAGGAGGCGCGCCACCTTCACGCGAAGGCGCAGCATGCCGTGGCCTTGCATGCGAAGGTGGCCCGGTCCACCACCGTGGTGCCCCGGCCCCGGTTCGTCAGCGACGAGGCGGACTTGAGCCGGGCATTGAGGGACGCCTACGGGTACGCAGGGCGTCCCTCGGTCCGGACGATGTCGCAGCGGGCTGGGAGGTGGGTCCTGCCTCACAGCTCAGCCCACCGAATCATCACTGCCCGGGCGCTGCCGGTCGATGTCGGCCAGTACATCGGCTTCCTGGAGGCCTGCGAGGTCACTTCCAAGGACCTCCCCGACTGGTTCACCGCCTGGCACAAGGTCATGGGGCCGCCCTGGACCGACAGTCCCGACGAGGTCGTCTGGTGGCGGGCATCGACCTGGCGCGAGGAGCTCTACGAGGCCTGGTTCTACGAAACATTCGGCCACAGCGCCACCGTCGCGGCATGACGCGACGCACAAGCCAGGCCTGAGGCCGGCGAGGCGATGCGCACCCGGACGAGCCGGGTGCGCACCGCTCTTCTGCAGCATGTGCGATCTCTCGTTTTGGGGGCAGTGGTGTGAGAGACAGTGAGTTGTGGTGTGTTGATGCTGGTCCGGGGCTGGTTCAGGGCCTGGCGTCACTGTCACGGACGTGAGAGATCGGGGTCGTTTTACTGTCTGCGTGTGAGAGACGCCCAGGTCAGGTGCTGACACGAAGACGAGAGATCGCACTCAAGATCACGAAAATGGTGGGGTCCCACTCCCGGCCACACCTGCGGTGCAACCCCTAGTGCGCCTCTGCAAGCAACCGTCCAGCCCCCTTCCGGTGCAACCCTCCGGGCCAGTCCGGAGCCGGCAGGCCAGCCCCCTGGCCGGGGCGGGCAAGCCCTCTCGCACGCCTCGAGGGTCTCGTGGGCAAGCCTGGCTGCTCTGGCTGGGCGAGCCTTCGCGCGGCTGGGCAAGCCCGGCTTGCCCACAGTCGCAGGAGGGCAAGAGGCCGGCCGCCCGCGAGCGGTGACGGGGGGTCAAGGGCGGCCGTGAGCCTGCCGGTACGGGTACACGTGGGGGGAAGTATCGGGGGACGGATCAGGGGACAGGTGGGGGGAAGTATCCGGGGAACTATCGGGGGAAGCGGTCCGGACGGCGGGTTCGCGTTGTGCCTGCTCAGGCCACGCTTCCCGGCCGGTGAGTGCCCGGACTTATATCTGTGGGTGAGGGTGCGGGGTAGCTGAAGGCCCGGGCGGGCGGGTTGCTGGCGCGGGCTCTTGAACGGCTGCCGCGGCTGGGGTAGGGCCGGTTCTGCTGGAGGGGCCGGGATCTATTGAATGGGTCCGGAGGCTGGGGTCTTGATGGGCGGGCCGTTGGGGGTTGCGCTGCTTGGTGCGTGGTCCAGCACGGTGCCGCCATGCGGAAATCCCGCAGCACTCCGGAAGGACACCACCGTCATGACCGCGCTCCCGATCGACTCCCAGCCGCAGCAGCCGTCCGCCCGGCGCCGGTTCGTTCTGCTGCTCTTGGTCCTGGGCTACCTCGCCGTGGCGGTCGCCGTCGCGGCTGTCACGTATGTGGTGCCGGCCCTGGGTGATCCCGTCCAGACCGGGCTCGCCGCGGCCGCGCTCGCCGCGAGCCTGCGGCCCGTCCGCGTGGTGGTCGTCCAGGAGGGCGGCCCGGCCGGTGCCGGCCCCGTCTAGTGCTGTGGCCGGCCGCTGCGGCGCGGTGAGTGGGGCCTCCGCTCACACCTGAGTACGTGTACTCATGGCCAGGTCTCCGAGCGGCCCTACGTTGATCACATGCCCCGAATCGCTTATGCCGCAGCCGCCTTCGCACTGGGCGCGCTCGCCCTCACCGCCTGCACCGGCAGCACCACCGGAACCACGATCGGCACGGACAACGTCGCCTCCGTGGCCGAGGGAGGCGAGGGCGGCGCCGCCGGCGAGCAGGAGCTCGCGTTCATGGAGCTGTCCCTCAAGATCACTGACGGCTGCCCCCCGCTGGACGACACGAAGACCGGCAAGATCCTCGGCCCCGACGACATCCCGTCCTTCCCCCAAGCCCCCTCCGGGGGGCCGACTGGCGAGCCCGGCGACCGCGTGCCCCTGCCCCCCGGCCACGAATCGGCCGATCCGGCCGCCGCTGACGCCCCCGTCCCCCGCATTCCCGACGCCGAACTCCTCAAGCCGGTCACCCTCGCCGCGCCCGAGGTCTGCTTCGCCGACAAGTTCGGCGCCCACGTCACCACCGCCCTCAAGGACATCGGGGCGAACGCCACCGAGGTGCGGGCCGCGCTCACGCGGGCCGGCTACCCCGATGGGCGGATCGTGGACATGGAGCCACAGGGCAGCTCCCCCCGCGTCCGGATCGACCTGCGCCTGCAGGACTCCGTCGTCGCGCTCCAGGTCGTACACAGCGGCGCTGGTGGCAGCGTCGTGGACGCGTTCGGCGCACAGCGCACAGCACCCCTCAAGGACGTCCGCTACGTCCCGTGACCGGCCGGCTCGACCTGTCCCACGGTGTCCACGGGACCGGGCCCGTCACAGCACTAGGTTCGGGGGACGGAGCCTCCTGCGCCGAGGGTTCGCCGATGCGGCCGTACGGCGGCCTCTGGTGCCGGTTCCTCGGTCGCGGGTACCGCGGGGGCGGGCGTGGCGAGTTCGGCCGCCAGGCGGCCACGGCGTACCGGCCCGTCCGGGGCGGGGGCTTGGCGGGGGTCGGTGTCCAGAGGGCGGCGCTGATCATCCACCCGCACAGTCTCCCGCCAAAACAGCCGAGACCTTAACTTAAACGTTTTCGCAGGTCAGCGCGCTGGTACGCAGAACTGCGTTGTGGGGTGGCGGGCCGTTGGCCAGCGCCTCGGAAGGCCTGCACGCGGCGTGGGGACCTGCGGGGGCAGGCTAGGTTCGTGGGCAGTCCGCGCCGACACGGGTGCGGGGGCCAGGGCCGGTGCCCAGAGCGCTCTGGGGCAGTACGACCGGGCCGCCCCGGTTCCGGTATTCCGTCGGAATACCGGAACCGACGGACTGTCCAGCCGCTCCCACGTTGGCTGGACGTCCTCTCCCACCGCCCTGACCTGCGGTGGGGAGGAAACCGGGGAGGTCACCAGCGTGGGCTGGTCACTGCCGCCACAGGTGCTGTAGGGCGGTGAGGGCCACGGCTATGAGCGCGATGAAGAGGCCGAAGGTGGCGATGCCGACCGCGAAGGGGTCGGCCCAGGCCGGCGCCCACCGGACGAAGACCGCTGCACCTACGGCGAGGACGGTGGCGAGCACCGCGAGGGC
Source organism: Streptomyces sp. ISL-66 (assembly GCF_018614135.1). GTDB lineage: Bacteria > Actinomycetota > Actinomycetes > Streptomycetales > Streptomycetaceae > Streptomyces. The sequence goes on along the minus strand of NZ_JAGGOW010000210.1, from coordinate 1,061 downwards.
GAAGGTGAGCACCAGGGCAAGGGCGAGCCGCTGGCGCCGCAGTCGCGTCAGCTCATCGGTCTGGGCCTGGGCGGTGGTGGTGGTCATGGTGTTCCTCTCGAAGGTCCGGCGCGGTGCCGGGGTTGGTTGGGCGAGAGCCACTGTGCGAGTCCGGCCGCCGGGGGGCGAGTTCTCGCGAATTTCCGTTCCGTGCCTGGTCAGAGGCCTGCGAGTGCTTTTGTGACGCGGATTCGCGAAGGCTTGACACGGGTGCCGTTCGGTAGGCGGTCGTCGTTGCGGGTTGAGGATGCGACGCGGTCGGGTTAGACCCGCAAGCCCCGGTTTCAAAGACCTGTGAGTGAGTCGATTGCCTTGCAGACAGATGCGAACCTGAGGTACGCGACCAGGTTGAGCTCCTGGAGCGGGCCGCGTACGGCCAGACCCACGTCGTGGGTGGTCAGCTCGGCGCTCCCGGTGGCGACATCAGCGGGGGAACTGGAGGCGTCGGCGGAACGACGTGCCTCGTTGGGTTGAGGTTGCGCAGGCTGATGGGCGTCGTGTGTTTTTCAGTGGGTGGCGCCAGTTGTTTGCACTGGGTGTGTGAGGCGTTTGTGCTGGTGGTTGGGGTGGGTAGGGCCGTGGGGATGTCGTTTTCTGGGTGAATGATGCTGTCGTTTTCCAGTGAAGGTTTGCTGTCGCCCGTGTAGGCGTACGAGGATGGCTTGTTTGATCTCTGCTGCTGGGGTTGGTGCCCCGACAGGGCCGTTGTCGGTGGTGTGGGGCATGCTCGGCGTCATGAGTTCCCTTGTGCCGTCGGTCCGTTCGTCGTGGGACCGGATAGACGCCTGGCTGCGCGTGTACGCCCCCGCCTCGTACGAGCTCCTCGCACCGCCCGCGGACCCCGACCGTGTTGAGGCAGCGCAGGAGGAGATGGGTCTGTGTTTTCCGGCTGACCTGGTCGACTCTCTGCTTTGCCACGATGGTCTTACGAGGCCGCGCACGGGAACTTCCGGGCGTGGGCGAAGATCACCCATCACCTGACCGCGGGGATGAGGGAGTCCGTGAGGTGCCCCGAGCTTCCC
>NZ_JAGGOW010000209.1 GCF_018614135.1 Streptomyces sp. ISL-66 | reverse complement strand
GCGTAGCGCCGGGTCGTCCAGCAGCCGGCCGAGGGCGGCGGCCAGGGCGCCCGCGTCGCCGGGCGGCACCGCCAGGCAGGTCTCGCCGTCGGGCCCGGCGACCTCGGGGATCGCGCCGCCGGTGGTGGCGACCAGCGGGGTCCCGGTGGCCATGGACTCGGCCGCCGGGAGCGAGAAGCCTTCGTAGAGCGAGGGCACGCAGGCGATCTGGGCGCTGCGGACGAGGTCGACGAGCTCGGCGTCGGTGATGCCCTTGACGAAGCGGACGGCGTCCTGGAGCCCGTACGTCTCGATCGCGCGGGCGACGGGGCCGCGCTCGGCGCGCTTGCCGACGACGACGAGGTGGGCCTCGGGCCGCTCGGTACGCAGCTTCGCGAGCGCCTCGACGAGGTGGACGAGCCCCTTGAGCGGGACGTCGGCGCTGGAGGTCGTCACGATCCGGCCGGGCACCTCGGCCACGGAGGCGTCGGGCGACCACAGGTCGGTGTCGGCGCCGATGTGGACGACGTGGATGCGCTCGTCGCGCACGCCGAGGTGCTCGGCGATCTCCTGCCGGGAGGAGCCGGAGACGGTCAGCACGGACGGCAGCCGCCGCGCGACCCGGCCCTGCATGTGGGTGAAGCCGTACCAACGCCGCACGGAGGCCCGCTTCTTGCGGCCCTTGGCGGCGGCCAGGTCCAGCTCGCGGTCGACGGTGATGGGGTGGTGGATCGTCGTCACCAGCGGTGCGCCGAGCTCGCCCAACAGTCCGTAACCGAGGGTCTGATTGTCGTGGATCACGTCGAACTCGCCGGCGCGCGCGGCGAGGTGCCTGCGGGCGCGCAGCGAGAAGGTCAGCGGCTCGGGAAATCCGCCGGTCCACATGGTGGCGACCTCGACGGCGTCGATCCAGTCCCGGTACTCGTCGCGCTTCGGGGTGCGGAACGGGTCGGGGCTGCGGTAGAGGTCGAGGCTGGGGAGCTCGGTGAGGGTGGCGCCGGCGCCGGTGAGGGCGTCGCTGTCGAGAACCGGGTAGGGCTGCGCACCGATGACCTCGACGCGGTGGCCCAGCTTCACCAGTTCGCGCGACAGGTGCCGGACGTAGACGCCCTGGCCGCCGCAGAACGGGTTCCCCTTATAAGTGAGGAGCGCGATCCGCAGCGGACGGCTGTCGTCGGCGGCGGAACCCGCGAAAGGGCTCGTCACCATGGCCTCAGCGGTCACTCACCGCCCCCTTCTCCCTGCACTTTCGCCGGAGCGTAACCGCTCGCATAATGTAGAACAAGTTTCAGACTTGATCCGTTGAAGACCATTGAATCTACCGGCCGGAAACCACACCGTAAGAGGGGTGGCAGGTGATTCGCGCCACGGCTCGGGCGCCTGTCATGCTGGGCGCGGAGCAGCCCCCGCAATGACAGGGAACGCCTTGGAACGGGACAGATGACAGCGGAATCGAAGGCCGTGACCCCAGCCCTCACCTCAGCCGTGGCCTCAGCCGTCACCACACCGGCGTCCCCGCCCCTGACGGAGCGCCAGGAGGCGCGCCGCAGGAGGATCCTGCACGCCAGCGCCCAGCTGGCCAGCCGGGGCGGCTTCGACGCCGTGCAGATGCGGGAGGTGGCGGAGTCCTCCAGCGTGGCCCTGGGCACCCTCTACCGCTACTTCCCCTCCAAGGTGCACCTGCTCGTCGCGACCATGCAGGACCAGCTCCAGCACATGCACACGACGCTGCGCAAACGCCCGCCCGCCGGGGACGAACCGGCGGCCCGGGTCGCGGAGACCTTGATGCGCGCCTTCCGCGCGCTCCAGCGGGAGCCGCACCTGGCGGACGCGATGGTGCGCGCGCTGACCTTCGCGGACCGCAGTGTGAGCCCCGAGGTGGACACCGTGTCCCGGCTGACGACGGCCATCATCCTGGACGCGATGGGCCTGGACGCCCCGCCGACGGCGGAGCAGCTCTCGGCGGTGCGGGTGATCGAGCACACCTGGCACTCGGCGCTGATCACATGGCTGTCGGGACGGGCCTCGATCGCCCAGGTGAAGATCGACATCGAGACGGTCTGCCGCCTGATCGACCTGACGGCTCCGACGACGCCGCCGCCGCCGACGGCCCGCGAAAAGGCCTGATTCCGCCGTAGGCCGTCGGGGGCTCGCCGGGGGCCGTACGGGTCCGGTCGGTGGGTCCGTCCGGTTCCGCCGGGGCCGCCGGGGTCCGCCGGGGTCCGCCGGGGTCACCCTCCGGTCGACCGGCAGGTCACCCCTCCGTGAGCGCCGCTTCCATGTCCGCCTCCGTGAAGCGGCCCTCGCAGGCCAGGTCGGAGGCGAAGAAGGACAGCATGTCGGGCATGCCCGTGGTGGGACCCTTGCCGCCGGAGAAGTCGTAGCGGCGGGCGAACAGGACCCAGCCCTCCTTCTTCAGCTTGATCTGGGTGAGCCCGTCCTCCTGCAGCTGCTTGCCGTCGATCTTCCAGCCGCGCTGCTCGAGCACCGCGACCGTGGCCGCGTACGCGCTCTCGGGTTGCTCGACCGGCTCCATGGTCTGCCAGGGCGCCATGCAGGCGAAGATCTCGGCGCGGCGCTCGCCCTCGGCCGTGACCGGCTGCCCCGGGGACGGGGAGGCGGTGGCCGGCTCCTCGGGCTGCGGCAGCCCGGTCGCCGTCGTGGCGGCCGTGATGTCGGCCGCGGCCTGCTCCCGGCCGAAGGCGCCGGGGGTGCCGGAAGCAGCGGAGGCGGCAGGGTCCGACGGCTTCGCCTGCCCGGACGCCGACGCCGACACCGACGCCGACACCGACGGCGACGCCGAGGACCCTCCGCCCGTTCCCCCGTCCGGCCCGCACCCCGTCACCAGCAGCGCCCCGAGCGCCGCTCCGGCCGTCCAACCGATCCTGCGCATACGTCTTTCCCCGCCCTTGCCACGCCCTGCCCCGGGCGCCCGGCCGCTGCGCCGGGCGTTCACCGCAGAAGTCTCACACGGCTCCGCGCCGCCCAAGCCTCGGGCGGACCCGGGCAGGAGCTGGGCAGCACCCCGGGGCGGGGCCTGGGCGGGACCTGCCCGCCCCCGGGTCCCGCGCGGGCTCACTCCTCCGGAGGGAACACCGCTTCGCCGGTGCCGAGGAGGGTGATGGCGATCGCTTCGACCGGGCAGCCCTCCGCCGCCGTGAGGACCGGCTCGTTCGCGTCCGTCTCCGCCGCACGCGGGTGCGACTGGCGCGCCGAGTCGAGCGCGAAGCCCTCCGGGGCGTGGTTCACGCACATCCCCGAGCCGATGCAGACCCCCCGGTCCACCTCGACGTGCCACCGGTCACCCATCACGCACCGGCCGCGGGGGGCTCGTACCCGGCCGGGAGGTGGATCATCTTGTGTTCCAGGTACTCGCTCAGCCCCTCCGGGCCGAACTCCCGCCCGACGCCGCTGTTCTTGTAGCCGCCGAACGGGCCGAGCATGTCCAGGCTGAAGGTGTTCACGTTGAAGGTGCCCGTCCGCACCTGCCGCGCGAAGTCCACGCCGTGCTCCACGTCCCCGGTCCAGACGCTGCCGCTGAGGCCGAACTCCGAGTCGTTGGCGACCCGCAGCGCCTCCGCCTCGTCCCCGTACGGGATCAGGCAGACGACCGGGCCGAAGATCTCCTCGCGGGCGATGCGCATCGAGTTGTCGACGTCTCCGAAGAGGGTCGGCTCCACGTACCAGCCCCGGTCCAGGCCCGCCGGGCGGCCGCCGCCGGAGAGCACCTTGGCGCCCTCCTCCTGGCCGATCCGGATGAAGTCCAGGGACCTCTGCTGCTGCCGCTTGGCCACCAGCGGGCCGAGCTGCGTCGCCGGGTCCAGCGGGTCGCCGACGACCAGCGCTCCGGCCGCGGCGGCGAGCGCCTCGGCGATCTCCTCGTAGCGGCCGCGCGGGGCGAGCACGCGGGTCTGGGCCACGCACGCCTGGCCGTTGTTCATCCAGGCCGCCGGGACGATGCCGGCGATGGTGGAGTCGAGGTCGGCGTCCGGGAGGATGACGGCGGCGGACTTGCCGCCGAGTTCGAGGGTGACGCGGGTGAGGTTGCGCGAGGCGACCTCCATGACGCGCCGGCCGGCCGGAACGGAGCCGGTGAAGGCGACCTTGTCCACGTCGGGGTGGCCGACCAGGTACTCGCTGACCTCCCGGTCGGCGGGCAGGATCGACAGCACGCCCTCGGGCAGCCCGGCCTCGCGGGCGATGTCGGCCAAGATGTACGAGTCGAGCACCGCCTCCGGGGACGGCTTGAGGATCACCGTGCAGCCGGTGAGCAGCGCGGGCGCCAGCTTGGCGGCGGCCACGAACTGCGGGACGTTCCACGGGATGACGGCGGCGACCACGCCGACCGCCTCGCGGCGGACGAGGATGTTGCCGAGGACGCCCTGGCGGTACTCCTCGTAGGGGTAGGAGCGGGCGACGGTGATCGCCGCGTCGTAGACCATCATCGGGCCGAGGGCCTGGGCGAGGATGCTCCAGGAGTATGGGGACCCGTTCTGGGAGCTGATCGAGCGGGCGATCTCCTCGTGGCGGACGGCTATCGCGTCCTTGATCCGCGTGACGACGGCGATCCGCTCCTCCAGTGAGGTGCGCGGCCAGGGACCTTCGTCGAAGGCCTTGCGGGCGACGGCGACGGCGCGGTCCACGTCCGCCTTCGAGGCGTGCGGAACACTGCCGATGACCTGCTCGGTGTGCGGCGAGACGACCTTGATCGTCTCGGTGCCCAGCGGATCCGTCCACTCCCCGCCGATGAGCAGTTGTCCGTGTTCGACGAGCTCGGTCATGGCTGATGCCTCCTGCGGCTTGACGATGCAGAACTGATACCAGTTCTAGTTCCAGGAGTCCACGGACGTGACACGAACCGGCATGTGAGCGGGACGGAAGATCCAACGACTAGTCAGGAAGACCGGGAGATGGTCGACTTGGGCGACCATTGCAACATGTTCTCGTTAGAGCGGAGCCCCTCATGGCAGAGGACACGTCAGGCACGGCAGAGGACACGTCAGGCACGGCACCGGACACGGCGGGCACGGCACCGGACGCGTCGGGCACCGCACCCCACGTCACCGATCACGGCGGCGGCGTGTGGGGCATCAAGGTCCCCATCCCCGACAACCCGCTCGGCCACACCCTCGTCCACGTCCTCGACACCGACCGCGGCCCCGTCCTCATCGACACCGGCTGGGACGACCCCGAGTCCTGGGACACCCTCGTCGCCGGCCTCGGCGCCCTCGGCATCGCCGTCGCCGACGTCCACGGCGTGGTCATCACCCACCACCACCCCGACCACCACGGCCTGTCCGGCCAGGTCCGCGACGCCTCCGGCGCCTGGATCGCCATGCACGCCGCCGACACCGAGGTCGTCGTACGGACCCGGTCCGCCGAGCCGGGCGTCTGGTTCGACTACATGAGCGAGAAGCTGACCACCGCCGGAGCCCCCGAGGAGCACATCGCCCCGCTGCGGGCCGCCCGCGCGAGCGGCCGCCCGCGCACCCTGCCCGGTCTGCACGCCGCGGTCCCCGACCGGGAGATCGTCCCCGGCGAGCTGCTACCGCTGGCCGGCCGTCGGCTGCGGGCCATCTGGACCCCCGGCCACACCCCGGGCCACGTCTGCCTGCACCTGGAGGAGCGGCATCCGGCGAACCTGCCCGGCAACGGCCGCCTCTTCTCCGGCGACCACCTGCTCCCCGGGATCTCCCCGCACATCGGCCTCTACGAGGCTCCCGACGAGCACGGGGTCACCCGGGCCACCGACCCCCTCGGCGACTACCTCGACTCCCTCGAACGCATCGGCCGCCTCCAGCCCGCCGAGGTGCTCCCGGCCCACCAGTACGCCTTCACCGACGCCCCCGGCCGCGTACGGGAGCTCCTGGAGCACCACGAGGAGCGGCTGACCGGGCTGTGGCGCCTGCTCGCCGCGGAGCCGCTGACCCCGTGGGCCCTGGCCGAGCGGATGGAGTGGAACCGCCCCTGGGAGCAGATCCCGTACGGCTCCCGCAACATCGCCGTCTCCGAAGCGGAGGCCCACCTGCGGCGGCTCGTGAAGCAGGGCCGCGCCGAGGCCGTGCCGGACAGCGACCCGGTGACCTACCGCGGCCTGTAAGGGGCTCCCCCGGGCGGCACCACCGGGCACGGCGGCTACGGGCCGGTAGAGTATGGGCGTCGTCCACACTGACGTACGGGGGGAAGCCGGTGCGATTCCGGCGCTGACCCGCAACCGTGACCCGCCTCGACTCCGCCGGGACGGGGAGCCGGAATGCCCCGTGCCGCAGTGCGCGGCTCGCGCCGCCGGGTCTTCCGGCGGCCGGCACCGTCGAGGTCAACGGAGCCGGAGCCCGGTGCCAGCCCCTGCTGTGCTGCCTGCCTCCGGGTCCCCAGCACGAGAGGCACCCTCCCCGCCATGAACGTCCGCCGCAGCGCCGCCACGCTCGCCGCCTCCGCCGTGCTCTGCGTGGGCGCCGCCCCCGCCGCCCTCGCCGACGTCGCCACGCCCTCACCGGCGCCCGCCGTCCCCTCCGGTCTCTTCGGCAAGAGCGACCCGACGTACGACGGGGTGTGGCGGCAGTCCTTCGCGCTCCTCGCCCAGCACACCGTGGGCGTCCGCCCCGCCCGGCAGGCCGTCGACTGGCTCGTCGGCCAGCAGTGCGCCGACGGCGGCTTCGCCTCCTTCCGCGCCGACACCGGCGCCGCGTGCGACGCGAAGACGGTGCTCGACACGAACGCCACCGCGGTGGCCGTCCAGGCGCTGAAGGCGCTCGGCGGCCAGGACGCGGCGGTGACGAAGGGCGTCGCCTGGCTGAAGTCCGTCCAGAACGAGGACGGCGGCTGGGCCTACGTCCCCGGCTCCCCGAGCGAGGCCAGCTCCACCTCCGTGGTGATCAGCGCGCTGGCGGTGGCGGGCGAGAAGCCGGCCGAGGTCAGGTCGAAGGCGGGCAAGTCCGCGTACGACGGCCTGCTCTCCTTCCAGCTGGGCTGCTCGGCCGAGCCCGCCGCCGACCGGGGTGCCTTCGCCTACCAGCCGACCGCCGACGGCAAGCTGCCCGCCAACGCCGACGCGACGGCCGCGGCGGTCCTGGCCGGCCTCGGCACGGGCGCCGTCGTCTCCCCTTCCTCTTCCTCCCCGGACGCCCCCGCGGCCCCGCTGGCCTGCCCGGCGACCGCCGGTGACCCGAAGGCCGCCGCCCAGGGCGCGGCCGGCTACCTGACGGAGGCCCTGAAGAAGGACGGCCACCTCACCGCCCTCACCCCGGGCTCCGACCAGCCCACCGCGGACACCGGCAACACCGCCGACGCGGTGATCTCCCTGGCCGCGGCCGGGCACAAGCAGTCGGCGGCGGGCGCCCTGGAGTGGCTGAAGGCCAACTCCGCCGAGTGGGCCAAGGGCAGCCCGGCCGGCCTCGGCACCCTGATCCTGGCCGCGCACGCGACCGGCACCGACCCGAAGGCCTTCGGCGGCACGGACCTGGTGGCGGCGCTGAACGCGACGGGCCCGGCGGCGGAGAAGGCCACGGGGTCCGACGAGTCCAAGGAGAAGGCCTCCGGCGACTCCGGCAGCAACGACGTCTGGTGGATGATCGGCGCGGGCGCGGCGGCCGGCGTGGGCATCGGCATCGTGCTGAGCGGCCGCCGGAAGAAGAACCAGCTCTGATGCGCCGCCACCGGCACCGCGACCGCCACCGCCGCCTGACGCCGGTCCTCCTCGGTCTCGGCCTGGTCCTCACCCTGCTGGCCGCGTCCCCCGCGCTCGCCTCCACCTACCGGTACTGGTCGTTCTGGGACGGCGCGGGCGGCCAGTGGAAGTACGCCACCCAGGGCCCCTCGTCGCTGCGCCCGGCGGACGGTTCCGTGCAGGGCTTCCACTTCGTGGTCAGCAAGGACGCGGCCGACCAGGCCGCCCCGCCGCGCGCCGGCGCCGACTTCGCGGCGGTCTGCTCGGCCACCCCCGCGGTGGACGGCAAGAAGCGGATCGCCGTGGTCATCGACTTCGGCACCCGCTCGGACGCCCCGGCGGGCGGCACCCCGCCGCAGGAGGAACCGCGCACGGCCTGCGCACGGGTCGGCCCGGACGCCACGGCGGCCGAGGCCCTCGCGGAGGTGGCGAAGCCGCTGCGCTACAACAACGCGGCCCTGCTGTGCTCGGTCTCGGGATACCCGAAGCAGGGCTGCGGCGAACCGGTCGCGGACACCGCCGCCGACGATCCCTCCGACACCGGCGGCCCCTCGACGGGCCTCCTCGCAGGCATCGCGGCGGTAGCCGCCCTGGCCGCGGCCGCCGTCTGGCAATCCCGCCGCCGTCGCACCCGATGACGGATTCCCCCACCGAAGGCCCGGCCGCGGCTCCGGCTCCGGCTCCGGCTCCGGCTCCGGCCGACGGTCCGGCTGGCCGTGGGGTCCCCGCGGGGGGCGCCCGCACCCGGCCGTCCAGCCGCACGGGTGGTGTGGGCGGCGCGGGCGGGACAGACGGGAACCCAGCCCGGCGGCAGGCCGGTCGCACGGCCCACGGCACAACCCACGGCACAGCTCACGGCACAGGTCACCGCACAGGCCACGGAGCCGCACCCGACGTCGTGACCCCGACCGGCCCCGCTCCCGGCCGGGCGGCGAACGGCACCCCGCGCGTGCCGACGTACAAGAAGGCCAGACCCTGGCAGGCTCCCGAGTCCACGCGTGCCAACGCCCTGCACGCAGGAGCCTGGTGGATCTGGGCTCTCGGCCTCGCCACCGCCGCCTCCCGCACCACCAACCCGCTCCTCCTCGGGCTGATCGTCGGCGTCGCCGGCTACGTCGTCGCCGCCCGCCGCACCGACGCGCCCTGGGCCCGTTCGTACGGCGCCTTCGTCAAGCTCGGCCTCTTCGTCATCGGCCTGCGCCTCCTCTTCTCCATGCTCCTCGGCTCCCCCATCCCCGGCTCGCACACCCTCTTCACCCTCCCTGAACTCCCGCTGCCCGCCCGGGCCCAGGGCATCCGCCTCGGCGGCCGGGTCACCGCCGAGCAGCTGGTCTTCGCCTTCTACGACGGCGCGAAGCTGGCCACGCTCCTCATCTGCGTCGGCGCCGCCAACGCCCTGGCGAATCCGGCGCGGCTGCTGAAGTCCCTGCCCGCGGCCCTGTACGAGGTGGGCGTAGCCGTGGTCGTCGCCATGACCTTCGCGCCGAACATGGTCGCGGACGTCGTCCGCCTCCGCGCCGCCCGTCGGCTGCGCGGACGCCCGACCGGCGGGGTCAAGGCCGTCCTCCAGATCGGTCTGCCGGTCCTGGAGGGCGCGCTCGAACGTTCCGTGGCCATCGCCGCCTCGATGGACGCCCGCGGCTACGGCCGCACCGCGCAGGTCCCGGCCGCCGTCCGCCACACCACCAACGCCCTCACCCTCGGCGGCCTCCTCGGCATCTGCGCGGGCACGTACGGACTCCTGGCCGCGGAGGGCGCCGCGTACGGACTGCCGATCCTGTTCGCCGGCCTCGTCCTGGCCCTCGCGGGGCTCCGCCTCGGCGGCCGCCGGTCGATCCGGACCCGGTACCGGCCCGACCGGTGGGGTCCGCGGTCCTGGCTCGTCGCCGGGTCGGGCGCGGCGGTCGCGGCGCTACTGATCCGCGCCGCGTCCCTGGACCCGGAGGGTCTGCGCCCCGGGGTCGTCCCCCTGGTCGCGCCCGGCCTGCCGCTCTGGCCGGCCGCGGTGATCCTGATCGGCCTGCTGCCCGCCTGGGTGGCCCCAGGACCCGCACCCACACCCGCGAAGGAGGCATCGCAATGAGCACAACGAGCGGAACGAGCGGGCTGAACGGACTGAATGGACTGACCGAAATAATCCGTTTCGACGACGTATCGGTGACGTACGAAGGAGCGCGCTCCCCTTCCCTCTCCCACGCCGACTTCACGCTCCCCGAAGGGGAGCTGACCCTACTGGTCGGCCCCTCGGGAGTCGGCAAGTCCACGCTCCTCGGGGCGGTCTCGGGCCTGGTCCCGCACTTCACGGGGGGCCGGCTCCAGGGGCGGGTCACCGTCGCCGGCCGCGACACCCGCACGCACAAGCCGCGCGAGCTCGCCGACGTGGTCGGCACGGTAGGCCAGGACCCGCTGGCCCACTTCGTGACCGACGTCGTCGAGGACGAACTCGCCTACGGCATGGAATCCCTCGGCCTGGCCCCGGCGGTCATGCGCCGCCGCGTGGAGGAGACCCTCGACCTCCTGGGCCTCGGCGAACTGCGCGACCGCCCCATCGCCACCCTGTCCGGGGGCCAGCAGCAGCGGGTCGCGATCGGCTCGGTCCTGACTCCGCACCCGAGGGTCCTGGTCCTGGACGAGCCGACGTCCGCCCTGGACCCGGCGGCGGCCGAGGAGGTCCTGGCCGTCCTCCAACGGCTGGTGCACGACCTCGGCACGACGGTCCTGATGGCGGAGCACCGGCTGGAGCGGGTGATCCAGTACGCCGACCAGGTCCTGCTCCTCCCCTCCCCGGGCGCCCCTCCGATCCTGGGCTCCCCGTCTTCGATCATGGCCGTCTCCCCGGTCCACCCCCCGGTAGTAGCCCTGGGCCGCCTCGCCAACTGGTCCCCCCTCCCCCTCTCCATCCGCGACGCCCGCCGCCTCACCCCGAACCTCCGCTCCCGCCTCCCCGCCCCACCCCCGCCCCCGGCGGGGTCCGCCGGGTCCGCCGGGT
>NZ_JAGGOW010000020.1 GCF_018614135.1 Streptomyces sp. ISL-66 | reverse complement strand
CGGTGGCGGTGCGCGCGGCGCGGCGGCCCGCGGTGGCGCCAAGGGCGGCCCCAAGACCTCCAGGACCCCCGGCATCGGCGGCGCGGGCGGCCCGCGCATCGGCCCGGGCAGTCGCAGCGGCCAGTCCAAGCCGCGCGAGCTGGAGGCGCGGATCGAGGAGCGCGTGCGCGACCGGTACGCCGACAAGCCCGTGATCAAGACCCCGAAGACCTTCCCGGGCGCCGAGGAGGAGGGTGAGCGCCTGCAGAAGGTGCTCGCCCGTGCCGGCATGGGTTCGCGCCGTGCGTGCGAGGAGCTCATCGAGCAGGCCCGCGTCGAGGTCAACGGCGAGATCGTGCTCGAGCAGGGCAAGCGCGTGAAGCCGTCGGACGAGATCAAGGTGGACGGCCTGACCGTCGCCACCCAGTCGTACCTCTTCTTCGCGCTGAACAAGCCGGCCGGCGTCGTCTCCACCATGGAGGACCCGGACGGCCGCCAGTGCCTCGGCGACTACGTCACCAACCGTGAGACGCGTCTCTTCCACGTCGGCCGGCTCGACACGGAGACCGAGGGCATCATCCTGCTCACCAACCACGGTGAGCTGGCCCACCGCCTCACGCACCCGAAGTACGGCGTGAAGAAGACCTACGTCGCCGCGATCACCGGTCCGCTGCCGCGCGACATCGGCAAGCGCCTCAAGGACGGCATCGAGCTGGAGGACGGGTACGCCCGCGCCGACCACTTCCGCGTCGTCGACCAGCTGGGCAAGAACTACCTGGTCGAGGTGACCCTCCACGAGGGCCGCAAGCACATCGTCCGCCGGATGCTGTCCGAGGCCGGCTTCCCGGTCGAGAAGCTCGTACGGACCTCCTTCGGCCCGATCGAGCTGGGCGACCAGAAGTCCGGCTGGCTGCGCCGCCTGACCAACACCGAGGTCGGCATGCTCATGCGCGAGGTCGGTCTGTAGGACCTCCGCAGGGCCCGGCCCGGCCCCGGTCCGGGCAAGGCCTCCAGAACCCGCGGTGCCTTCGGGCGCCGCGGGTTTTTCGGTTGTGCCGGACCCCGATCTTCTTTATAGTCAACCTGACTATAAAGAGAGTGGGGGTTGCCGTCATGGGGTGGCAGACGAGCTGGACCGAGATCCTGGGTTTCGTCACGGGGGCACTGTGCGTCTGGCTGGTCGCCCGGCAGCACATCGCGAATTGGCCGATCGGCATCGCCAACAACGTCTTCTTCATCGTGCTCTTCGCCCAGGCCGGCCTCTACGCCGACGCCGGGCTGCAGATCGTCTTCATCGCCCTCGCCGCGTACGGCTGGTGGTCCTGGACCCACGGGGGTGGACCAGGAACCGCCGAGGCCCTGCCGGTGCGCCGCACGAAGGCCGCCGAATGGGCCGCCCTGGCCGCGGCGGGGGCGGTGGTGGTGCTCGGTCTCACGCTCTTGCTGGGCCGGGTCACCGACTCGACCGTCCCGTTCTGGGACGCGCTGACGACCGGGCTCTCGCTCATGGCCACGTACGGCCAGTGCCGCAAGCTCGTCGAATCCTGGTGGCTGTGGATCGCCGCCGACCTCGTGTACATCCCGCTCTACGTCTACAAGGGGTTGTACCTGACCTCCCTGCTCTACGTGGTCTTCCTCGCCCTGTGCGTGGCCGGACTGATCGGCTGGCGCCGGGCGCTCCCGGCGCGCGGCGCCCACGAGGCGCTGAGGGCGATGGCATGACGCGCCGGGGAGGGGCGAGGTACGGGCACGGCCTGGTGCTCGGCAAGTTCTACCCGCCGCACGCCGGCCACCACCACCTGGTGCGCACCGCCCAGGACCAGTGCGAGCGGCTGACCGTACTCGTCTGCGCGGCCTCGGTGGAGTCCGTGCCGCTGGCCGACCGCGTCGCCTGGATGCGCGAGGCGCACCCGGGGGCCGACGTCGTCGGCGCGGTCGACGACATCCCGGTCGACCTGCACGACCCGGCGGTCTGGGAAGCGCACATGGCGATCTTCCGGCGCGCGGTGGACCGGCGGGTCGACGCCGTCTTCACCTCGGAGGAGTACGGGAGCGAGCTCGCGCGGAGGTTCGGCGCCGAGGAGGTCTGCGTGGACCGGGACCGGATCCTCTTCCCGGTGTCGGGGACGGCCGTACGGGCCGACCCCGCCGGGAACTGGGAGTACCTGGGGCCGGCCGTACGGGCCGCGCTGACCCGGCGGATCGTCGTGCTCGGCGCCGAGTCCACCGGGACGACGACGCTGTCCCGGGCCCTGGCGGCGCACTGGCGCGGGCGCGGCGGGGTCTGGGCGAAGACGGGCTGGGTCGCCGAGTACGGCCGGCAGTACAGCGAGGAGCGGCTGGCGGCGGCCCGCGCGGCGGACCCGGCGGCGACCTGGGCCGACGTGAGCTTCACCTCGGCGGAGTTCCCGGTGATCGCGCGGCGCCAGGACGCGCAGGAGGAACGGGCTGCCCGGCTGGGATCGCCGGTCCTCTTCTGCGACACCGACTCCTTCGCCACCGGGATCTGGCACGAGCGGTACATGGGCGGGCGCAGCGAGGAGGTCGAGCGGATCGCCGCCGGGAGACGGCGGGACCTGTACCTGCTCACCGACGACGCGGACGTGCCCTTCGAGGACGACGGGCTGCGCGACGGACCGCAGCTGAGGCCGTGGATGACCGGGCGGTTCCGGGAGGAGCTGGAGCGGACCGGGAGACGCTTCCTGGTGGTGCGCGGGGACCGGGAGGCCCGGCTGGCGGTGGCGGCGCGGGCCGTCGACGAACTCCTCGCCGAAGGCTGGTACTTCGCGGATCCGCTGCCGGAGCGGGAGAGGGCGCGGAGCCGATGAGCGACGCCGCGAGCGGCTACGACCCGCACGCCTTCGAGCCGTTCGCCGTGGCCGTCGACCTCGCGGTCTTCACCGTCCGCGACGCCGCCCTGCACGTGCTGCTGATCCGGCGCGGCCGGCCGCCGTACGCGGGGGCCTGGGCGCTCCCCGGCGGCTTCGTGCTGCCCCGGGAATCCGCGGAGACCGCGGCCCGGCGCGAACTGGCCGAGGAGACCGGCCTGTCGGCGGAGGTGGTCGCCGCCCTGCGCCTGGACCAACTGCGCACCTACAGCGAACCGGACCGCGACCCCCGGATGCGGGTCGTCTCGGTGGCCTTCACCGCACTCGTCCCCGACCTGCCGGAACCGGCGGCCGGCGGCGGAGGAGACGCGGACCGGGCCCGCTGGGTGCCGGTGGGGGAGGTGTCGGGGCCGACCCCCGGGCCGGCCCCCGGGCCGGGCTCCGGGCCGACCTCCGGGCCGGGCTCCGGGCCGACCTCCGGGCCGGGCTCCGAGCCGACCTCCGGGCCGGGCTCCGAGCCCGGCTCCGGTCTGGCCTTCGACCACGGGCAGATCCTGGCCGACGCCCGGTCCCGGGTGGGCTCGAAGCTCGAGTACAGCTGTCTCGCCACCGCCTTCTGCCCGCCCCAGTTCACGCTGGGCGAGCTCCAGAGCGTCTACGAGACCGTCTGGGACACCGTCCTGGACCGCCCCAACTTCCGCCGCAAGGTCCTGGCCACACCCGGCTTCGTGGAAGCCGTACCCGGAGCCGCCCGCCTGACCGGCGGCCGCGGCAAACCGGCCGCGCTCTACCGGCCCGGCCCGGCCACCACCCTGCACCCGCCCCTGCTGCGCCCCTCGGAAGGACCTACGCGATGACCACGCACACCCGGACGGACCTGGGCGAGGACCCGGGCAAGGACCCGCGCACGGCCGCGGCCGCGGGCAGGACCGCGAAGCGCGCGGCGACGGGCGCCCTGATCGGCCTGGCACTGGGCGACGCGCTCGGCTTCCCGACCGAGTTCAACGACGTACCCGGGATCCTCTCCAAGACCGGCCCCTGGCGGTCCATGGCGCTGCCCCGCCCGGCGATCGTCACCGACGACACCCAGATGACGCTGGCCTTCGCGCGCGGCATACGGACCGCCGCGGCCGGCGGCCGGGTGGATCCGACGGCCCTCGCCGGCCCCGTCCGGGAGGAGTTCGTCGCCTGGTACCACTCCCCGGAGAACAACCGGGCGCCCGGCAACACCTGCCTGAAGGCCTGCCGGCTCCTGGACCAGCCCGCCCTGGACTGGCGCGACGCCAGCCAGATCGGTTCCAAGGGCTGCGGCGCCAACATGCGGGTGGTGCCGGCCGGGCTGGTACCGGGCTGGACGGAGGAGGAGCGGGCCGGCGCGGCCCAGCTCCAGTCCGCCCTCACCCACGGCCACCCCACCGCGCTGGCCGCCTCGGACCTCACGGCGCGGGCCGTGTTCCTGCTGGCGCGGGGCACCGAGCCGACCGGGCTGGTCGGCCTGCTGCGCTCCTACGCACTGGAGAACCGCACTCGTTACCACGAGCGCTGGCTCGGCGACCTGTGGATGCGCACGGCCTGCGATGCCACGCCCGAGTCCTTCATGGCCCGCGGCTGGGACGAATGCCTGGGCGTCCTGGACCGCCTGGCCTCTGCCCTGCGCTCGCCCTCCCCGGAGACGGATCCCTGCCTGACGACGGGCGACGGCTGGATCGCCGAGGAGGCCCTGGCCACCGCCCTCCAGTGCTTCCTGCTCTTCCCGGAGGAACCGCTCCTCGCCCTGCGCCGGGCCGCCTGCACCCAGGGCGACTCCGACTCCATCGCCTGCCTGGCCGGCGCCTTCGCGGGCGCCCACCTCGGCGCGGACGTCTGGCCCCGCGACTGGGAGGGCCGCATCGAGTACCGCGACGAACTCCTGGCCTTCGGCACCCTCTGGGACGCGTGAGCCCTGCTGGACGCCCTGAGCATCGACCTGACCCCCGTCGTCGAGGAACAGCCCGCCCCGCTGCTCTTCGCGACGGTGTCGTGCGCCCACGCCGCTACGGGAGGGGGCGGGCCAGCGCCGAGGCGTGGCGGGTGCGGAGGAGGAAGTCCTCCACGCGGCGCAGGTCCGGGGCTTCGGGGAGCGGGGTCGTGGCGAGGGCGGCTTCGGTCTCCTCGCTCAGGCGGGTCATCCAGGCGTCGACCTCGTCCCAGGTGAGCTCGCCGCGGCGGACGGTGAGGAGGCGGTCGCGGTAGGGGGCCGCGTCGATCACGAGGCGGCCCGTGCGCAGCAGGTCGCGGCAGGACAGGAGCAGGCGCAGCAGGTGCATGGCGTGCTTCCAGCGCGGAGCCCCGTGGTTGCGGAGGTCGCCGAGGAGTTTGCCGCGCTGGGCGACCGCGTACCGGCTGAAGGAGTTGTGGGCCCGGCGGGAGAGGAACGCCCCGCGCAGGGAGAGGAGTTCCTCACCGACCGGCGTGAGCTCTTCCACGAGGGGGGAGTGCAGGCACTCCAGGATGTTCGGGTTGGCCTTCAGGGCGAGCTCGCAGAAGCGTTCCAGCTCCCAGGAGAACTCCTCGTCCCGCGGCCCGTCCACGTGGGTCGGCGGCTTCTCGAAGCGCCAGAAGAGCGGGGTCGGGGCGAGGTAGACACCGCGCCGGTCGGTGTCGCTCGCCTCCGTCGCCAGGCCGAACGCCCTCGAACCCATCACACAGGCGTAGACCGTGTGGTCCTTGACCAGGGAGAGTTCGAGCGGCTCGGGCGTCGGCTTGTCGTTCATCCCACGAGACTAGTGCCGTGGCCGGGAAGGTTTGCCGGGCGTCGTGCCCGGTCAACCTTCCCGGTCACGGCACCGGGCAGGCGGGGGCCACCGTTAGGCGAGCGAGATGTCGCCCGCCGGGGAGACGGTGATCTTCTTCTCCGCCAGCGGTTTGGTGGCCGGGCCGTGGGCCACCGCGCCGTCCGCGACGTTGAACTTGCTGCCGTGGCACGGGCAGTCGATGGTGCCGGCGGCCACCTTGTTCACGACACAGCCCTGGTGCGTGCACACCGCAGTGAAGCAGCGGAAGGAGCCGGCCGAGGGCTGGGTGACCACCAGCTTCTCGTCCTTGAGGACCGTGCCGCCGCCGACGGGCACGTCCGCGGCCTTGAGCAGGGCCTTCGCCTTCGGGGCCGAGGACGAGGCCGGTGCGGCCACCGCCGGGGACCCGGCGTTCTGCGGCGAGGACGAGCTGCCGCCCTCCGCCTTGGACTTCGGCGCGTCGTCGGACGAACCGCACGCGGTGAGCGCACCGCCCGCCAGGGCGCTCGCGCCGGCCGCCAGTACGGTGCGCCGGGCGGTGCGTGTGGGGTCGCTCATGACTTCTCCTCGGGTGATCGCCGGGATGGCGCTAGTGCTGTGCCGGGCATCGCGACCCGGTGAACCTTTCCGGCCACAGCCCTAGGCATCCTGACGTGTGGCGGGGCTCAGGAGAACCCCGCCACACCTTCGCTCAGCTCTCCGGCCGCCACGGAATCAGCCTGGCCGGTGCGCCGGGAGCGCGTACGACCTCCCACACGCGGGTCACGGCCTCCCGGTTCAGCGGTCCGTGGACATGGGGGTACCGGGCCCCGGTTTCACCCTCCCGGCGGACCTCGGAGGTCAGGGCGAGTTCGTCGAGCTCCAGGGCGAGCAGGGTCCCCCGTACGCCGCCGTAGTGCGAGGAGGCGATCGCGAGCGCCGTCCCGGGGTCCGCCGAACAGTGCACGAATCCCTCGGAGTCGAGCGAGGGCGGGGCGTACGGGCGCTCGGGCCCGGCGGTCCAGTCGGCGAGCGGTACCAGGTGGAAGATCATGCCCCGATCATGCCGACCGCCCCGGCGCGGCCGCCGGACGGTCTGCGCCAAGTGGCGGACGCGCCCGGCTCGGGCGACATTGTCCGTGTATTCGATGCATGCGACGTATTCAAGGTCTACAAGGTCTTCAAGCCGGGTCCCCGGACTTCCGCGGACCCGGTCCCTCTGCGAAAGGCAGCACCATGGCGGGTAACGACCTCGGCTCCCTTCTCGGCGGCCTCCTCGGAGGCAGCGGCGGACAGGGCGGTGGCGGACAGGTCGGCGGCGGCAACATCCTCGGCTCCCTGCTCGGCGCGCTCATGGGCGGCGGCGGTGGCGCCCAGGCGGCCGGAGGCGCCGGGAACAACCCGCTCGGCGGCCTGATGGAGATGCTGACCAAGTCGGGTCTGGCCGACCAGGCCCAGTCCTGGGTCGGCAAGGGCGACAACCAGGCGGTCAGCGGCGCGCAGATCGCCGAGGCCCTTCCGAACGACACCCTGGCCAAGGTCGCCGAGCAGGCGGGCGTCAGCCAGGAGGCCGCCGCCGACCAGATCGCGCGGGAGCTGCCGCAGGCCGTGGACAAGCTGACCCCCGAGGGGTCGCTGCCGAGCGGCTCGCTGGAGGACATCATCAAGCAGCAGAAGCTGTAGGAACCAGGATCCGCAGTTCCGCACCTGTAGGAACACAGGATCCGCGAGCGGACCGGGATCCCCGCCGGGGCCCGGCAGCCCGTCCCACCGGACGGACTGCCGGGCCCTCGCGCCGTCGGCCCTGGCTACCCTGAGGCAGGCACCGCCGTCACATACCCCTGGAGCACCCCGTGAGAACCGCCGTCGTCATCGGAACCGGACTGATCGGCACCTCCGCGGCGCTCGCCCTCGCCGCCCGCGGGATCACCGTCCACCTGGTCGACCGCGATGCCGCGCAGGCCCGTACGGCCGCCGCCCTGGGCGCCGGCACGGACGAGGCCTACGAAGGGGGCCGCGTCGACCTCGCGATCATCGCCGTACCGCCGGCCCACGTGGCCGCCACGCTCGCCGACGCGATCGGCCGGGACCTGGCGCGCGCCTACGTGGACGTGGCCAGCGTCAAGGGCGGACCGCGGCGGGAGCTGGACGCGCTCCGCGTGGACACCAAGGCGTACATCGGCACGCACCCGATGGCGGGCAAGGAGCAGTCCGGGCCGCTCGCGGCGACGGCGGACCTGTTCGAGGGCCGGCCCTGGGTGCTGACACCGACCCGGGAGACCGACCACGAGGTGCTGAACCTCGCGCTGGAGCTGGTGGCCCTGTGCCGGGCCGTCCCCGTGGTCATGGACGCCGACGCGCACGACCGGGCGGTCGCGCTCGTCTCGCACACCCCGCAGCTGGTCTCCAGCATGGTCGCCGCCCGGCTGGAGGAGGCCGACGAGACGGCCGTGCGGCTGTGCGGGCAGGGCATCCGGGACGTGACGCGGATCGCCGCCTCCGATCCCCGGATGTGGGTGGAGATCCTCTCGGCGAACCCGGGACCGGTCGCCGACGTGCTGGCCGGCATCGCCGCCGACCTCGAAGAGACCGTGGAGGCCCTGCGCGGCCTGCAGTCGGCCGATGAGGAGAAGCGCCGGGGCGGGGCGGCCGGCATCGAGGACGTGCTGCGGCGCGGCAACGCGGGCCGGATCCGGGTGCCGGGCAAGCACGGCGCGGCGCCGGCGGCCTACGAGACGGTGGCCGTGTTCATCTCCGACGAGCCGGGCGAGCTGGCGCGGATCTTCGCCGACACCGGCCGGGCCGGGGTCAACATCGAGGACGTCCGGATCGAGCACGCGACGGGGCAGCAGGCGGGCCTGGTCCAGCTCATGGTGGAACCGAGGGCGGCCGCGAGCCTCGCGGCCGAGCTGCGGGAGCGGGGCTGGGCGCTGCGTCAGCAGTAGCCGGACGGCTCGCCCGGTGGGCGGCGGCGAAAAGCCCGGTAACCTGGAGGAGGGGGCGCTATTGGCGCGCCCGGACACGTACGCGCAACCAGGAAGGTGCCCGCACCGTGGAAACCGCAGCTCCGACCGCCGTGACCGTCGCCATCGACGGTCCCTCCGGCACGGGCAAGTCCAGCACTTCCAAGGCCGTGGCCGCCAAGCTCGGGCTGCGCTACCTGGACACCGGCGCCCAGTACCGGGCCATCACCTGGTGGATGATCACCAACGGCATCGACACCGATGACCCGCAGGCCGTCGCGCTCGCCGCGGGCAAGCCCGTCATCGTGTCCGGCACGGATCCCTTCGCCCCCACCATCACCGTCGACGGCCTGGACGCCTCCGGCCCGATCCGGACCCGGGAGGTCACCGCCAAGGTCAGCGCCGTGAGCGCCGTGCCCGAGGTGCGCGTCCTCATCACGGAGCTCCAGCGCTCGATCGCCGCCGAGGCGGCCGACGGGGGCGAGGGGATCCTCGTCGAGGGCCGCGACATCGGCATCACGGTGCTGCCGGACGCCGACCTGAAGGTCTTCCTCACCGCCTCGCCCGAGGCCCGCGCGGCCCGCCGCAGCGGCGAGCTCCGGGGCAAGGAGGCCGCGGACCTCGCGGCCACCAAGGAAGCGCTGATCAAGCGGGACGCCGCCGACTCGGGCCGCAAGACCTCCCCGCTGGCCAAGGCCGCGGACGCGGTGGAGGTGGACACCACCGACCTCAGCCTGGACCAGGTCATCGAGTGCGTGGTCACCCTCGTCGAGGAGAAGCGGGCGGGCCGCAAGTGAGCGATACGCCCTCCCTCAAGGGTGCGGCGGTCGGCCGGCGGATCGGCATCGGGCTCATGTACGGCCTCTGGAAGCCGCGTGTACTGGGGGCCTGGAAGGTCCCCGCCGCAGGCCCCGTGATCCTGGCCGTGAACCACTCGCACAACATAGACGGCCCCATGGTCATGGGCACCGCCCCCCGGCCGCTGCACTTCCTGATCAAGAAGGAGGCGTACGTCGGACCGCTCGGTCCCTTCCTCGAAGGGATCGGGCAGGTGAAGGTGGACCGCTCCGGCGCCGACCGGGGCGCCATCGGCCGCGCGCTGGGCGTGCTGGAGAACGGCGGAGCCCTGGGGATCTTCCCCGAGGGCACCCGGGGCGAAGGAGACTTCGCCTCGCTCCGCGCGGGCCTCGCGTACTTCGCGGTCCGCTCCGGGGCGCCGGTCGTGCCGGTCGCCGTACTGGGCAGCACCGAGCGCCGCGGCCGCGTCGTGAAGGCGCTGCCCCCGCTGAAGAGCAGGGTCGACATCGTCTTCGGCGATGCCTTCGACGCCGGGGACGGCAGTGGCCGCCGTACCCGTACCGCGCTGGACCAGGCCACCGTACGCATCCAGGAGCGGCTGACCGCCCACCTGGCCGATGCCAAGCGCCTCACCGGGCGCTGAGCGAGACTTGACCTAGTAGTGGAACCGCGCTGCGCGGGCCCCACCGATCACCACGAACGACGAGGAACGGACTTCATGAACGACCAGCACGACCACGGAGCACTTGGCGATGCCGAGTACGCGGAGTTCATGGAGCTCGCCGCGGAAGAGGGCTTCGACATCGAGGACGTCGAAGGCGCGCTCGAGGAGGCCGGAGCCGGCCCCCTGCCCGTCCTCGCCGTCGTAGGCCGGCCGAACGTCGGCAAGTCGACCTTGGTGAACAGGATCATCGGCCGCCGCGAGGCGGTCGTCGAGGACAAGCCCGGCGTCACCCGCGACCGCGTGACCTACGAGGCCGAGTGGGCCGGCCGCCGGTTCAAGGTCGTCGACACCGGCGGCTGGGAGCAGGACGTCCTCGGCATCGACGCCTCCGTCGCCGCGCAGGCCGAGTACGCCATCGAGGCCGCCGACGCGGTCGTCTTCGTCGTCGACGCCAAGGTCGGCGCCACCGACACCGACGAGGCCGTCGTGCGGCTGCTGCGCAAGGCCGGCAAGCCCGTCGTCCTGTGCGCCAACAAGGTCGACGGGCAGAGCGGGGAGTCCGACGCGGCCTCCCTGTGGTCGCTGGGCCTCGGCTACCCGCACCCGGTCTCCTCGCTGCACGGCCGCGGCACCGGCGACATGCTGGACGCCGTCCTCGAGGCCCTTCCCGAGGCGCCCGCGCAGACCTTCGGCACCGCCGTCGGCGGACCGCGCCGGATCGCGCTCATCGGCCGCCCGAACGTCGGCAAGTCCTCCCTCCTGAACAAGGTCGCCAAGGCGGACCGCGTCGTCGTCAACGAGATGGCCGGCACCACCCGTGACCCGGTCGACGAGCTGATCCAGCTCGGCGGCGTCACCTGGAAGTTCATCGACACCGCGGGCATCCGCAAGAAGGTCCACCTCCAGCAGGGCGCCGACTACTACGCCTCCCTGCGCACGGCCGCGGCCGTGGAGAAGGCCGAGGTCGCGGTCATCCTGATCGACACGACCGAGAACATCAGCGTCCAGGACCAGCGCATCATCACCATGGCCGTCGAGGCCGGGCGTGCCATCGTGATCGCGTACAACAAGTGGGACGACCTCGACGAGGAGCGCCGCTACTACCTCGAGCGCGAGATCGAGACCGAGATGCAGCAGGTCGCCTGGGCACCCCGGGTGAACGTTTCGGCGCTCACCGGCCGCCACATGGAGAAGCTGGTCCCGGCCATCGAGACCGCGCTCGCCGGCTGGGAGACGCGCATCCCGACCGGTCGGCTGAACGCCTTCCTCGGCGAGGTCGTGGCCGGTCACCCGCACCCGATCCGCGGCGGCAAGCAGCCGCGCATCCTGTTCGGCACGCAGGCGGGCAGCAAGCCGCCGCGGTTCGTGCTGTTCGCCTCGGGCTTCCTGGAGCACGGCTACCGGCGCTTCATCGAGCGCCGCCTGCGCGAGGAGTTCGGCTTCGAGGGGACCCCGATCCACATCTCGGTCCGCGTGCGCGAGAAGCGCGGCGCGCAGCACAAGCGAAAGATGTAGTCGGCGGTGTGCCCGGGCTAGTAGCCCCGGCGCGGAGCGGGCGGCAGGGCCGCCGGGATGTGGTGCATCCCGGTCTGGTGCTGCCGCCCGTTCGCGTATCCGGTCCCCGTGGTGGCACCGGCGCCCGCGTACGAGTACTGCGGCTGGGGCTGCGGGGCGTAGGAGGGCTGCCAGGCGTCCGCCCGCTGCCACGAGGAACCGTTCAAGCCGCTGCCGTGGGAGCCGCCGTACGCGCCGCCGACGCCGCCGACGTACGCGGGGGTGGCCGGGCCGGTGTACGCGCCCGAGGCGGATCCGGTGTGCGCGCCGCCGTACGAGAACGCGGTGAAGCCGAGGTCCTCCTCGCCCGTGCGGTCGCCCGGAAGGGCCCGGAAGGCACGCAGGTACTCCGAGTACAGCGTGTCGTAGATCGGAGTGTGCGAGGCGGCCGGAGCGCTGTCCAGCTCCCATGCGGTGCGCATCGGGGGGACGGTGCTCGGATAGGACGGGGCGCGGGAGACATCGTAGGAATGCACGTATCAGCCAACGAAACCGGCGCCCCACGGATGCGGGGTGAACGGACGGAAAACGCAGATCGCCGGGGGTGCGCGGGACGGACCGCGCACCCCCGGCGCATGCCGCCCGGCCCCCCGGCAGGGGGTGGGACGGCGGTTCGGGGGAGAGGGCTCAGGCGCCCGGGGTGCCCGCCAGGGGCATGGAGGCGGCCACCAGCTTGCCGTTGCGGGCGGCCTTGTCCAGGGCGTCGCGGAGCAGGTCCTCGCGGGGCTGCTGGCCGATGGAGTCGACCGGGGCGGCGTAGACCAGGACGCGCTGCGTCTTGTTGACGGCGGCCCGCCAGCCGTCGGTGACCGACAGCGGCTTGTGCGCCTGCCACCAGGCGATCTGGCCGGGCTGGAGCACCGAGTGCAGCTGGCCGGCGGCGAGCAGGATCGACCAGCCGCTGAGCGCCGTCGGGAGCTCGTCGGTGTCGGTGACCGGGATGAACCCCTGCTCGATGAGGAGCGGGAGGAAGTCGTCGCCGGGGCCGTCGGTGCCGGGCCGGGCGATGGGCGCGGTCGGCTCCACGACCAGGGCGGGGTGCAGCTCCCCGTTGATCAGGATCAGGCCGCTGGTGATGCCGAGGACGGCCTGGCCGCCGGGCACGGACTGCGGTACGTCACCGGCGGAGGAGCCCGGGGCGGGGCTGTCGCCGGTGATGGAGCGGACGGCGCCCTGGAGGTCGGCCTCGGGGACGGAGACCACCTGCGAGGGGATGCAGCCGGCGTGGGCGAAGGCGAGGACGGCCGTTTCGTCGCCGACGAACAGCACGGTGCTGGTCTGCTCGCGTTCGGAGTCGCCGGGGGTGCGGCAGGACGTGCAGTCGTAACTGCCGGGGGAACCGTCGCCGGCGAGCAGCCGCTCGGCCTCCTCGTCGCCGATCTCGGCACGTACCTCATCACTGACTTCGAGCATGCGCGGCACGGGGTGGCTCCTCGGACTAGGCGTGCGGGGCCGGGGGGTTCCCGGCTCGCCGGGCTCAACGGGGGAGCGGCGGCCGGGGTCACGCCGTTTGAGGGAACGGAATCGAACCGGACCCCCGAAGGAGTGAACGGTCCGACCGGGGCGTTGTTTTGGTGCCAACTCTTTTTTGCTTGTGCGCAGTTGGTGGTCGGCGCTGGCCGTTTGGCCGGTGGGCCGAGCGGGTGGGCTCCGGCAGCACCGGTGTGCCCGCCGGTGTGGCGGTCCGGGGGCCGCCACGGGGCTGCGTAGCGTGACGCGATGCGCAACTTCGGGGTTCCGGGCGGGGTGGGCGCGGCGGCGCTGCTGCTGCTCGTACTGGCGTCGGCGTCGGCGGTGGCGGCGCCCCCGCCGCCCGCACCGGGGTCTCCGGGCCGGGGGGTGGACTGCGGGCCGGGTGGTCAGTGGCCGTGGGACTGCGTGGCCGATTGCGAGAGCGGCGGCCGGTGGGCGGTGAACACGGGGAACGGCTTCTACGGGGGACTGCAGTTCTGGCAGCCGACGTGGGAGGAGCACGGCGGGCTGCGGTTCGCCCCGAGGGCGGACCTGGCGACGCGCGAGCAGCAGATCCGGATCGCGGAGGACCTGCTCGGGAGCCAGGGCTGGGAGGCGTGGCCGGTGTGCGCCAAGCGGTACGGGCTGGCGGGGCGGGCCCATGTGGTGCGCAGCGGGGACACCCTGGTGGGGATCGCCGCGCTGCACCGGGTGCGCGGCGGCTGGCAGGCGCTGTACGCGGCGAACCGGGCGGTGATCGGCCCGAGCCCGGACGCCCTCAAGGCCGGCATGCTCCTGTCCCTGCCACCGTCGCTCCCGGCGCCGTCCCCTGCCGCAACGGCACCTCCGGTTCCGTCCCCGTCGGTCCCGGCTCCGGTCGTGCCCGCTCCGAGCCCGTCGGTGGCTCCGGCCACGACTCCGGCCCCGTCGGCGCCCCCGGCCTGAGCTCGGGTCCGAGCCCGGCCCGAGCCTCCGCCCCGGCCCCCGGCCCCCGGGTCAGGCCGGGTGGCCGAACGCCGGGTCGGGGTCGGCCGAGGACTGCGCCGGGATGCGGGTCCCGGGGGCTTGCGCGTGGAGCGGGGACCGGGCCGGCGCGGAGGCCGACGCCTCGGGGAGCGGCTGCGCGGGGACCCGTACCGGCTCCGCCTCGGGATCCGTGCAGTCCATCACGCGCGGAAGCCTCAGGGCCATCACCGCCCCCGCGAGGAGCAGCGCGGCGCTCACCGCCAGCGTGACGTGCAGGCCGTGGACGAAGGAGTGCCGGGCGGCCGCGTACAGGGAGTCCCCCGCCGGTCCGCCGAGCTGCGCCGCGATCTGGTAGGCCTCGCCGAGCGAGTGCGCGGCGTCGGCGGACTGCGCCGCCGAGACGCCGGGCACCCCGGTCAGCCCGGGGGCGTACGCCGCGTTCATCACGCTGCCGAGCAGCGCGATGCCCATGCCGGCGCCCAGCTGGTAGGAGGTCTCGCCGATCGAGGCGGCGCCGCCGGCGGTGGCCGCCGGGACCTCGCTGAGCATCGATTCGTAGGCCGCGAACAGCGTGGTCTGCAGTCCGAAGCCGAGCAGGACGAAGCCCACGGTCAGCAGCACCGGCCGGTCGTGCTGCCCCATGAAGGTCAGCAGCAGCACCGCGCCCGCGGTGAGCACGAAGCCGAGCGAGACCATCCGGCGCGGCCCGGTCCGGGCCAGCGTGTACGAGCCGGTCGCGCCCGCCGCCATCGCGGCGAAGGTGAGCGGCAGCAGTCGCAGCCCGGTCTGCAGCGGGCTCAGGTGCAGCACGAGCTGGAGGTACTGGACGGCGATCAGCTCCAGCCCGACCAGCGCCAGCATGGCCAGCACGATGCAGCCCACCGAGGTCGTGAAGGCCGGCCGGGAGAACATCCGCATGTCGATCAGGGGATGGGCGCGCCGCTTCTGGCGGCGCACGAAGAGCACCAGCAGCCCCACCCCGGCCACCAGCGGGACCAGCGCCTCGAGGTCGGTGAGGTGCCGCTCCGCGCCGAAGCGCTTGACGCCGAGGACGGCGCCGAGGACGCCGGTGGCGGCCATCAGCGCGCCGAGCACGTCCCAGGGCCCGTCCGAACTGCCCTGGGACTCCGGCAGCAGCCACCGGCCCAGCGGCAGGAGCAGGATCATCAGCGGGATGTTGATGAGGAAGACGGATCCCCACCAGAAGTGCTGGACGAGGAATCCGCCGAGGACCGGTCCGCTCGCCGCGCCGATGGCGGCGACGGCGGTCCAGATGCCGATGGCCAGTGCCCGCTCGCGCCGGTCGGGGAAGACCTGGCGCAGGATCGAAAGGGTGGCCGGCATGATCATCGCGCCGCCGACGCCGAGCAGGGCGCGGGCTCCGATGAGGACCTGGGCGTTGTCGGCGAGGGCGGCGACGGCCGAGGCCACGCCGAAGAGCCCGTAGCCGAGGAGCAGGACGCGGCGGCGGCCGACGCGGTCGCCGAGGGTGCCGAAGAGGATCAGGAGGGCGGCGCAGACGAGCGGGTAGGCGTCGACGATCCACAGGAGCTCGATCGCGCCGGGCCGCAGGTCTTCGGTGACGGAGGGGACGGCGACGTGCAGGATCGTCGCGTCGAGCGCGACGAGAACCAGACTGACGCAGAGGACCGCGAGGACCGCCCAGCGGTTGGCCCCGCCGAGCCGACGCAGTCGCTGCCAGGGGGAAGGGTTCCTGTCGCCGGCCACGTTCGTCCCCGACATGCATGTACCTCCCAGGTGATCCCTCGCACTCGGCGGACCAGCGTCTTTCGGAGCCACAGGGGGCAGGCGGGCGTCCTACGGGGTCCGGCGTCGACACGCGAGTGAACGGTCAGCGTACGCGAGTTCGGCTGTCCGACACGTGGTCAAGCTCTCATCCCGCCGCCGCCCGGAGTGTGGTGTGCGCCACTCGATTCGCGCCAACTCCTCCGCCGCGCCCCACGCCCGCGGGCACGCGCCCCCGCGCCCGGCCCCGCCACCGATAATCATGCCCGTGAAGGATCTTGGATTTCGTCGGGCCGCGCCCGCCCTGGCCGTCTTCGCGGCGGTCCGGCTGTTCGGGCTGGCGGTGCTCGCGGTGTGGGGCGCGGTGGTCGGCAGCAGTCCCCACACGCTGCTCTCGGCGCGCTGGGACTCCCTCTGGTACGCCCGCATCGCAGCCGAGGGGTACGGGTACGAGGTGGTCCTGCCGAGCGGCGACGTCCACTCCAACCTCGCCTTCTTCCCGCTGCTGCCCTGGCTGGAGCGCCTGGTCTCGGCCGCCACCGGGCTCGGCCACGGATCGGCCGGCCTGGTGGTGTCGGCGCTGGCCGGGCTCGCCGCCGCCTGGGGGATCTTCGCCGTCGCCGACCTCCTGTACGGGCGCCGGGCCGGGGTGCTCGCCGTCGCGCTGTGGGCCGCGCTGCCCGTGGCGATCGTGCAGTCGATGGCGTACAGCGAGTCGTTGTTCACCGCGCTCGCCGCCTGGAGCCTCTACGGGGCCCTGCGCGGCCGCTGGCTCACCGCCGGTCTGCTCGCGGCGGGGGCGGGGCTGACCCGCCCGGTGGGGGCCGCGGTGGTCGCGGCGGTGTGGGCGGCCGCGGCCCTGGCCCTGCGCCGGGGGG
>NZ_JAGGOW010000208.1 GCF_018614135.1 Streptomyces sp. ISL-66 | reverse complement strand
GCCCCGGCCCCCCGGACCCCGGCCGTACGTTCCCGCGTACCCGGCGCGCCGCGCACACGAGTCGGCGCCGGACGGCGGAGGGGGGTCCGCCGTCCGGCGCCGGGCCGGGCCACTGGTCGGGGTGCTGGTCGGGGCGCTGCCACCAGCGGGGGACTCAGCGCTGGGCCACCAGGCCCTTGGGTTCCAGCAGGAACTGGGTGTAGTTGTCGTCGTGCGGGATGCCGGGCACGGCGGTCCACGGCAGTACGGCGCCGCGCGTCACCTTGCGCACGCTCGGTTCGCGCACGGCCTCGTCCACCAGCCCCTCGCGGTCGGTGAAGACGTTGAGGACCAGGGACCCGCGCAGCGGCGCGACCCCGTCCGCTTCCGTCCACGGGGCGACGATCACGAACGGGAAGGGCAGTTCGGTCCCGACGGCCGGATGGTCGGCGCGGTCCGCCGACAGGACGACGGGCCGCAGCAGGAACGATCCGTCGTCGAGCTCCGTGACCGGGTCGGCCGGGTCGAACCGGGCACTGTGGTCGGTGAGCCGGGCACGCAGCCCCGCCACCTGTTCGCGGATCTGCTCGGCGCGCACCCGGTCGACGACCAGCAGCGTGGCCGCGTCCGCGGTGGCCGGCAGGGACGGGAGCCGGCCCAGGCGCTCCGCGAGCCGGTCGGCGACCTCGGCCACCGGACGCGTCGTCAGCACCGCGGACAGGTTCGTGCAACGGGTGCCGCCGTCGAAGGAAGCGGACAGCGCCAGGTGGTCGACGACCGCGTCGTCGAGGTCCTGGTCGAGGAGCGCCTTGGTGCGTCCGGGCCCGCGCACCGCCACGGACTCCCGGTCCTGCCACTGGGCCACCGCCCGGTCGCCGCCGTAGATGATCCCCCGGTCCGCCTCGCGCAGCAGGAAGTCGCCGACCCGGTGCGAGCACGGGAGGTAGGCCGCCTTGACCGGGTCCAGACCGGCCGCCAGCAGCGCCGCGAGCAGGCGCCGGGCGGTGAACGGGTCCCGGCTGCCCGGCTTGACCAGCACGCTGTAGCCGTGGAACAGCGCCTGCACCCAGGAGACGTTGGGCACCGGGTGGTTGCTCGCCATCACGGCGGCGAACATCTTGCCCCGTGGCACCCACCGGGTGGCGAAGCCCTCGCCGAACCGGGTGTCCGGCAGCTCCGCCGCCGTCGTCTCGGCAAGCTCCCCGACCTCGGCGACCAGGTCCCGCACCGCCTGGGCGACCGCCGCCGCCGTCAGCCCCGTGGCGTGCGAGACGCGCCGCGCGTACTCCCCGGGGCTCTCGCCGTCCAGGGTGGCGCTGGCGAACAGCCGGGCCGCCTCGGTGAACAGCGCGGGTTCCGGCGCCCGGCCGTCGGCGTCCGCTCGGATCTCGTTCACGGCCGCCAGCGCGAGCAGCTGCGGCGCGTTGCCGACGTCCGCGAGGTCGCCGCCGAGCACGCTGGGCAGCCGGGTGCGGTCGGCGCTGGGGACGGTGCGGCCGCACACGTACGGGTCGATGGTGACCGGGGCCGTCACAGTGCCCATCAGTAGACTCCCTCGATGATGCGTACGTCGCCCAGGGCGCGGTACGTCTGGATGTCGGCGAGCCCGTCGACGGTGGAGCCGGGACCGGGCGCGAGGCGCAGCGCGCTGTCCCGTTCCAGGATGTTGGGCAGGAACATCTCCTCGGCCACCAGGTGCAGCCGGACCCGCCCGCGCTGCCCGTACTCCACCAGCCGGCCCTCCTCGTCGACGAGTTCGAGGCGGGTGGTCTCGGGGAAGGGCTCGAAGACGGCGGGGTACGCGTCGTCGCCCGGCGCCGCCGGACGCTGCGGAGCCACGCCCATGAGGCTGTTCCCGTAGATGCCCACGACGGCCTGACCGGGGAAGAACACCTCCTCGAGCTGGTGCAGGCTCTCGGCGCTGATCGACGTACCGGCCCAGACGATCGCCCGGACCCCGTCGCGGACGCGCGCGAGGAGCTTCGGCCGGGCGCAGATGGCCTCCAGCAGCGGCGGCGTGGTGTTCAGCACCGCGATGTCCTGCGAGTCCAGGATGATCTCGGCCTGGTCCAGCAGGTGCTGCACGTAGTCGTCGGCCTCGTCCTCGCGGCCCGCCGCGAGCAGCCGCTTGACCCAGCGCGGGTCCAGGTCGACGGTGTAGAAGACGCCGCCGCCGAGCGCCGCGTAGCGGGACACGTCGAAACCGATGACGTGCGGGCCGCTGGGACCGAGGTGCAACCAGTTGCCGTCGGCGGGGACGCCGGAGGCGATGAGGCGCTCCCTGGCCCACACCAGGATCCGCGCGCGGTAGCCGCTGTCCACGATCCGCTTGGGCGCGCCCGTCGTGCCGCCCGAGTCGTAGACCCGGAAGGGCCGCCCGGCCAGCCCGCGCGGGATGAGGTCCTGGGCGGGCACCGTGCGCAGCTCGTCGCTGACGTCCGGGAAGCGGACCAGGTCCGCCAGGCCGGCGATGTCGGTGACCGGATCGAAGCCCAGCAGGTCCTTCTTGCCGAGCCAGAACGCGGAGCCGGTGTCCTGCCCGAAGTGCCAGGTCATCAGCTTGCGTACGTGGCCGTCGAATCCGCTGCTGCGCTCACTTTCGGATGCGCCAGAGGCTTCGGTGAAAGGTGTCATGGCGTCTCGTGCCCTCCTCGTGTCATGCGTACGCCGGCCGGATCATCGTCCGGCCGGCGTGCATCGAGGCCGTATCGGCCGGGGCCCCCGCGGGCCGACGGGAAACGCGGCGGCGGCCGGCCAAACGCGACGCCGGCTGGGCGAACGCGGCGGTCTCGGCAAGGCGTCGGCCCGGGCGAACGCGGCGGTCTCGGCAAGGCGTCGGCCCGGGCGAACGCGGCGCGCCCTAGCGCT
The DNA here is from genome assembly GCF_018614135.1 of Streptomyces sp. ISL-66. Classification (GTDB taxonomy): domain Bacteria; phylum Actinomycetota; class Actinomycetes; order Streptomycetales; family Streptomycetaceae; genus Streptomyces. Next base: position 17,101 of record NZ_JAGGOW010000208.1, on the reverse strand, counting down.
CGCGGGGCGTGAGCGTCAGCGCGACCAGGCAGGCGATCAGCGGGAAGGCCGCCACCACTCCGAGCGCGGTGGTCAGGGACATCGACTTGGCGAGGGCGCCGGCCGTGGCGCTGCCCACGCCGCCGCCGACGAAGAAGGTGAGGTTGAGCAGCCCCATCGCACCGCCGCGCAGGGCCGGTTCGACGCGCGCGGACATCAGCGCGGTGGTGACGACCTGGGTGACGGCGAAGGCCGCGAAGCCCAGCGAGGCCCCGACGATCAGCAGCGCGGGCACGGATCCGGCCAGCGAGCACGCGAGGGCGACGGCGGTGGCGGCGGCGGTCGCGGCGAGCAGCCGGCTGCCTCCGGCGCCGGCGGTCAGCCGGCCGGCGACGCGGGACAGCACCGCTCCGACCACCGCGCCGGGCAGCAGCCACGCACCGATGGCCAGGACGCTCCAGTGGTGCTCGCGGACCAGGATCTGCGGGACGGCGTACATGGCCGCGAAGAGCCCGGCGTAGACACCGATCCCGGTGACCGCGGCGCGCACGAACAGGCTGTCGCCGATCAGGGGGCGGGGTACGAACGAGGCCTGCGCGGTCCGCACCCGCCAGGTCAGACCGGCGAGGGCCACGATCAGCGCGGCGGCCAGAGCGACCACCAGCGCCGCGGACAGGCCGAGGGCGGACGCCTGGATCAGCAGCAGGAACGAGGTGGCCGCGACGGTCAGCAGCGCCGCCCCGGGCAGGTCGAGCGAGCGGCCCGATCCGCGCCGCACGGAGGCGGCGCTCAGGCAGAGCGGAACGGCGAGCAGGGACAGCGCGGGCAGGACCAGCGTGATGCGCCAGGTCATCCACTGGGTGAACACGCCGCCGGCCAGGGTGGCGCTGGCCGAGAAGACTGCCATGGTGCCGCCGAAGCCGGCCAGTACCTTCGGGCGGTCGGCGGGTGCCGAGGAAGCGGTCAGGGCCAGCGCGCTGGAGGTCATGGCGCCGGAGCCGGCCGCGAGCACGAACCGGCCCCCGACCAGGACCCCGAGGTTCGGGGCGAACAGGCAGATGAGGGTGCCGACGGCCAGGACGAGCGAGCCGACCAGCAGGGAGGTGCGGATGCCCTTGGAGTCCGCGAGCCGCCCGAACAGGGCGGTGCCGACGCCGAGCGCGAGGGCGTGGGCGGTCAGCACCCACGCGGCGGCGGAGGGGGTGGCGTCCAGCGCGGCCGCGACGTCGGGCAGCGCGACCCCGGCCGCGGTCACCCCGAAGACGGCGGGCCCGAACAGGGCCCCGTACCGCAGTCCGGCGGAACGGGCGGAATCCGCCGCGGCGCCGGTCCCGCCGGCGGGCGCGGCCTTGGAGGTCGATACGGCTGGTTCGGTGGCCATGGGAGCAATCCTTAATGTCACGCGTGAGGGAAGACGAAGGAAGAGCGAGGTGCCGAAGGGGAAGAGCGAGGTGCGGAAGACGGGCCCGCCCGGCGGGGGAACGGCGCGCGGGCCCGCCGGTCTATTTGCCCGGGACGACGGTGTGCCCGACCCGGAACAGGTTCCGCGGGTCGTAGCCCGCCTTGACCCGGGCCAGCCGGGCGTACGTGGGCGCGTCGAAACACTCCGCCGCGGCCTCGGCGGTATCGGGCCCGGCAAGGAAGTTGAGGTACCTGCGGCCGGTCCCGCGCGGGGCCATCGCACGCACCACCTGGCCGGGCGCACCGGGCGGCGAGAGCGTGGACAAGGTGAAGGCACCGTCCCGGTTGCCGACCGCGTTGGGCACGTCCGCGGGACGCGACAGCGCACCGCCCAGCTGCCGCAGCTCCACCATCAGGTCGGCGCAGTCCGCCCCGGGCCCGGCCAGCGCGAGGATCTCCTCGACCGCCACCGGGTCCAAGTCCCGCAGCACGATGTTGCGTTCGTGGTAAGGCATGGGCTCGGTGGGATCCTCGTGGATCTCCGCGACCTCCGTGTACGGCATGTCGCGCACCGAGTCGACCAGCGCCGGCCCAATGGCGCGCAGCGGACGCACCAGCCGCTCCCCGTGCTCCTCTGACCCCGCGAAGGCGATCCGTACGTGCACGGCGAGACGGCCGCGCAGGAACTCCGGGACGGCCGGCACGTCCGGCAGGCGCAGCAGCGCGAGGGAGGAGGTCATCGCCTCGGGCAGGTCCAGGGTCCACGCCCGCCAGGTGCGCAGGACCTCGGGGGCGAGCTCACCGGGGAAGTACAGCCCGCCGCCGTACAGCCGCCGTACGGGCACCAGCTCGAACTCCAGCGCCGTGACGATCCCGAAGCTCCCCTTCCCGCCGCGCAGCGCCCAGAACAGATCGCCGTGCTCGGTGGCGGAGACCGTGCGCAGCACACCGTCCGCGGTGACGATCTCGATCCGGGTGACGTGGTCGGCGGCGTAGCCGTACAGCCGGCCCAGCGGACCGAGGCCACCGCCCAGCGTGTAGCCGACCACGCCCACCAGCGGCGAGGAGCCGTTGAGCGGGGCGAGCCCGTGGAAGCCGGCGCTCGCGACGACCTGGTGCCACTGCGCGCCGGCCTCCACCCGTGCGATCCGCGCGATCGGGTCCACCGCCACGGAGTTCATCCGCCGGGTGCTGACGAGCACGCCGCCCCGGGCCGGCGCCGCGATGCCGTGGCCGGTGGCCTGCACCCCGATGGGCATGTCCAGCCGGGCGGCGAACTCCACCGCGGCCCGTACGTCACCGGCCGTGACCGCCGCCACGATCAGCGAGGGCCGGTGCCGCGCGATGACGTTGAAGCCGTCGAGCTCGCGCTCGTAGGCCGGCTCACCCGGAAACAGCAAATCGCCCTGGAGCCTCGGCACGAGCCAGTCCACCGCCTCGTCCGAGGCGGAGGGGATCCGCTCGTCCGAAACCGAGGGGATCCACAGGTTCTCTGCCACTGTCCCAAGTCCTTTCCGCTACGCGTCCTGTGCCGGCCACGTGCTGTGCCCGGCGACGACCAGCAGTCTTTCCCCGCGGACGGCGCGCTCCCATCCCCCCGCCCCAAGGGACCGGCCCCGCTGTCTCCCCCTCATCTGAGGGGGAGACAGCGGGGCCGCGGGCTCCGCACCGGACCACACCCGACCGCACCGCACCGGACCGCTCAGGCCCGCCCGGACAGCCCGCGCAGGCTCCGCGCGTGCTCCTCGCGCAGCGCGGCGAGCTCCTCCTCCAGCAGCGCGATCCGGTCCTCCGGAGCCAGGTCCGAGGTGACGGCGGTCTCCGGGCAGGGCACGACCGGGCGGATCGGTTCGCGGCGGAGCAGGCCGACCAGCGGCTCCTGCCCGGCCTCGCCGCCCAGGATGAGCTGCTCGAGCTCGCGCAGCCGCGCACCCGGCTCGATGCCGAGCTCCTCGGTGAACCGCCGGCTCGTGTCGCGGTACAGCGCCAACGCCTCCGCGGTACGGCCCGACCGGTGCAGGGCGAGCATCAGCTGGGCGCACAGCGTCTCGCGGAACGGGTGCTGCGCCACGCTGCGCGCGAGCTCGCCCAGGACCTGACGGTGCTGGCCCAACTGGAGTTCGAGCTCGAAGCGGCACTCGATGGCGGCGTGCCGGTCCTCGTGGTACTTCAGGGCCACCGTTTCCAGCAGCGCGCTGTCCAGGCCCGCCCCGATCGGCCCGCGCCACAGCCCCAGCGCCTCCTGGAGCTGTAGGGCGACCGCCTCGCTGGGCGCCTCGCGGGCCTCGGTCCTCGCCTGGGCGACGAGGTTCTCGAAGTGGTAGAGGTCCACCGCGTCCTGTGAGACCCGTAACTGGTAGCCGCCGGACGGATGGGTCTCGATGGACGCGGCGGCCCGCGCCTTGGTGAGCAGTCTGCGCAGCCCGGACACGCATATGCGGATCTGACTGCGGGCCGAGCTCGGCGGAGCCTCGCCCCATATGGCGTCGATCAGGCGCTCCACCCCGACGACCCGGTTGGCCTCGATGAGCAGCATGGTCAGCAGGATGCGCTGCCGGTTGCCGCCGAGCGCGATCTCTCCGCGCTCGCCGTGCACGGTGAGCGCGCCGAGTACGAAGAACGAAAGGTGCCCCAACATGAATCCCCCATCATGAATCAGCTCTCAGTCCGAGTACGCCCGCGTACCTTCCGCGCGGTGCCATCCCCGCACCGGTGGTTCTCCCCGGGCCGGCAGCGGGGCGGAAAGGTGAAACACCGGCGCCAGGCAATCGGTTGCCGCTCCCACGAGCGGCGATCGCCCCGGCACCCGGCCGGTAACCGCCGGGCCGGTCATCGCCGGGCCGGCGGTCGCCCGGCCCGTTCCGCCCGCCCCCGTGCTCCCGCTCCACATGATCGCCAGCCTTGTGCACCGGCCGGTCGATTCCCATCCCGCATTCAAGGGGGAGGCGGACGAACGGCCACCCCCCTCAAGTGAGGGGTTGGCCTTCCGCTCCCGGGCTGTCAGGATCATGAAATGACCGGTTCGACCGCTTCCCGCACCGAGATCGGCCGCGCCGAACTGCTCGCGCGGGCCGCGAAGGCCACCGACGCCCTGAGCATGTTCGCCGAGGCCTCCCACCAACTGCGCCGACTGATGCCGTACGACGCCGCCGTGTGGCGCGTCACCGACCCGGTGACCGGCATGATGACCGCCCCCATCCGCGCGGAGAACCTCGACGAGGGGGGCTGCGCCGTGTACTGGGAGAGCGAGCTCTTCACCGAGAACGTGAACCTCTTCCGCGATCTGGCCCAGGCTCCCGTACCGGTCGCCGGCCTGCGCCAGACCACCGGGGACCTGCCCGCCCGCAGCACGCTCTACCAGGACTTCATGAGGCCGCGCGGCTTCCAGGACGAGCTGCGCGCCGTGCTGCGCGTCGGCGGCCGCCCGCAGGGCCACATCAGCCTGTTCCGCGCGAAGGGCCGGGAGGCCTTCGGGACGGCGGAGACCGGGCTGATAGCCGGACTGCTCACCCCGCTCGCCAAGAAGCTGCGCTCGTTCTCCGAGCCGTCCCCGCAGCGGCTGCCGGACGCCCTGCACGGCCCGGGACTGCTGCTCTTCGACGTGTCGGGCGCCCTCCTCTCGGCCAACGACGACGCCCGCGCCCACCTCGACGACCTCCCCGAGGGGCCGTCCGTCCCCTCGCCCATGGGCCTGCGCATCCCCGTGTGGGTCCAGTCGACCGCGATGCAGGCGCGGGCCATCGCCCAGGAGCGCGACCGGGGCCAGGCCCGGGTCCGCATCCGTACCCGTACGGGCCGCTGGCTGGTGTGCCACGCCTCCTGCCTGCGCCAGGCCGACGGGACGCTCGGCGCCTCGGCCGTGGTGATCGAGCCCGCGAAGACCTCCGAGATCGTCCCCCTCATCGTCGACGCGTTCGAGCTGACGGACCGGGAGACGGAGGTGACCCAGTGCATCGCCCGGGGCCTGCCCACCGGGGAGATCGCCGAACAACTGCACCTCTCGCCCCACACGGTCCGCGACCACATCAAGGCGGTCTTCGAGAAGGTCGGAGTCTCCAGCCGGGGCGAACTGGTCGGCAAGCTGTTCACCGAGTACTACGCCCCGCTCACCGAAAAGGGCATCCTGCGCGTCGGCACCAGCTGACCGACGCCCCGCCCCGCCCACTCCACCCGGTCGCATCGTCGGCCGACCCCCGTCGGTCTGTCGCGTGGCGCGCCACCAGGCGTGCTCCACGCTTCCCCACAGCGAATGACGTTCGTTTGCGGGACCCCTGGGAAGCCCTGCGGACAGGGCAGTCCCACGGATGGGACGTGATGCCTTTGCGGGTGCTAGTGCACACGTCCGGCAGCAATCTAATCTCCGACCCGGCGCTAGGACCACCGACGCCGTGCCGAGTGGCCGGATCACTCTCTCGACAAAGGCGCCCCTCCCGTCCGGACCGATGAGCCGGTCCACAGCCGGACGCGAGATCAGGACGCGGACCCCCCGGCCGCTGCAGAACGGAAGAACGCCGTCCGCTGACAGCCGGAATGACCCAAAACCTCCGCCCGCTAACGCGGAGGCGTGCCCGTCACTTCGACGTCGTCGAAGAGCTCCAGCATCCGGCTCAACACCCGTACGCAGGCGGTCACCTCGGCGTCGGTCAGGCCGCCGCCGACCCGCCGCAGCAGGGCGTGCTCGCGGGCGGTCACGGCGGTGATGGCGGCGAGGCCGGCGTCCGTGAGCCGGATCAGCGAGGAGCGCTGGTGGGCCGGGTTGGGGATCGTCTCGGTGAAGCCGCGCGCCGCGGCGTCGTTGACCATGCGCTGCACGAACTGACGGCTCAGCGACTGGGCCTGGCCCATCTGCGGGACCGTCATCGGCCCGTGTTCGCGCAGCAGGTCGAGCACGGCGCGCACGCCGACCGAGAGGTCCTGCTCCGGGGCGTCCTGCTCGATCTTGCGCTGGACGCGCCGGTAGAGCGGCCCGACGAGCCCGAACACCTCCATGAGCCGCTCGGGCAGGTCGTCGGGGGAGAGCGGTCGATCGGTCGGGGTCTGGTTCACACCACCATGATGACACCCAAGTTGTCATCGCTCCACAATCATGACACCTTGGTTGTCATGACCGAGAACGCGACCGCCAGCCGCCCGCCCGCCTCCGCCACGTCCGCGACCTCCGCCACGTCCGCGACCTCCGCCACGTCCGCGACCTCCGCGACCTCCGCGACCTCCGCGACCTTCGCGACCTTCGAGTCGGCGGACGGCCCCCTCGCCTACCGCGACGCGGGCCCCCGCGACGCCCGCCCGCTGGTCCTGCTGCACACCGGCTTCACCGACCACACCCAGTTCGACAACCTGATCCCCGAACTGGCCCTGCGCCACCGGGTCATCGCCCCGGACGCCCGAGGCCACGGCTCCTCCGCCAACGCGAGCAAGCCGTTCCGGCGGGCCGACGACCTCGCCGCGCTGCTGCGCCACCTCGACCTCACCGGACCGGCGGTCCTGGTCGGCGTCTCGATGGGCGCCCTGATCGCCGTCGACACCGCGCTGGTCCACCCCGAACTGGTGCGTGCCCTGGTCGTCAGCGGCCGCGGCATCGGCGAACCGGACCTCACCGACCCCTGGTCCGCCGCGGTCGCGGAAGCCCAGTCCACCGCGCTCGCGACCGGCGACATCCCCGCCTGGCTCGACGCCTTCGCCCGGTGGGTCCCCGGCCCGAGCCGCACCCTCGCCGACGTCGATCCCGAGATCGTGCGCCGCGTGCGGGAGATGGCGCTGCGCACGCTGATGAAGCACACCCCGGACGAGCCGGACTTCACCGTCCCGGTGGCCGACGCACCGCGGCGCGCGAAGGGCATCACGGTCCCGGTCCTGGCCGTCAACGGCGCCCTCGACGCCCCCGGCACGGTCGCGACCGCCGACGCCCTGATCCGCGCCGTCCCGAACGGCCGCACGGTCACCCTCGACGGCGTCGCCCACTACACGACCATGGAAGCCCCGGAAGCCTTCGCCCGGATCCTGGAGGCCTTCCTGCGCGAGGTCGACGCCCAGGAGGGATGACCTCTCCGGGACAGGCGGCTTCGACTGGATGCGCCTGAAACAACAAAAGGCAAGGAGGGGTAACCACTCCTTGCCACTCTCAAGGTATAGCGCACCGGGGGGCTTGCGGCAAGGCCCCACTCATACCGCAGAATCGCTCGCTCAAGCCCCGACCTGCGGAAATGAGAACCCTGATGATCGACGTGATCGTTGCCGGCGGCGGACCGACCGGTCTGATGCTGGCCGCCGAACTGCGGCTGCACGATGTGCGCGTCGTCGTGCTGGAGAAGCTGACCGAGCCGACCAAGCAGTCCCGCGGCCAGGGCCTGCACGCGCGCAGCGTCGAGGTGATGGACCAGCGAGGCCTCCTGGACCGCTTCCTCGCGGTCAGCGAGAAGTTCCGGGTCGGGGGCCTCTTCGGCGGCATCATGAAGCCGTGGCCGGAGAGCCTCGACACGGCCCACCCGTACGGCGTCGCCACCCCCCAGCCGGTCACCGAGCGGATCCTCAACGAGCGCGCCCTGGAACTCGGCACCGAGATCCGACGCGGCTGCGAAGTGGTGGGGCTGACCCAGGACGAGGACGGGGTGAGCGTAGACCTGGCGGACGGCACGACCCTCCGCTCGCGCTACCTCGTCGGCTGCGACGGCGGCCGCAGTACGGTCCGCAAGCTGCTCGGCGTCGACTTCCCCGGCCAGCCGGCCACGGTCGAGACGCTGCTCGGCGAGATGGAGGTGACGGCGGATCCGGAGACGATCGCCACCCTCGTCAAGGAGGTCAACAAGACCCAGCTCCGCTTCGGCGTCGTCCCCACCGAGGGCCGGCTGTGCCGGGTCATCGTCCCCGCCGACGGCGTGTCCGAGGACCGTGGCGCCGAGCCGACCCTGGAGGAGTTCAAGCAGCGGCTGCGCGCCTTCGCGGGCACCGATTTCGGCGTGCACTCGCCGCGCTGGCTCTCCCGCTTCGGCGACGCCACCCGCCAGGCCGAGCGCTACCGCGTCGGGCGCGTCCTGCTGGCCGGCGACGCGGCGCACATCCACCCGCCGACCGGCGGCCAAGGCCTCAACCTCGGCGTCCAGGACGCCTTCAACCTCGGCTGGAAGCTGGCCGCCGCGGTCGACGGCTGGGCTCCGGAAGGCCTCCTCGACACCTACCACGCCGAACGCCACCCGGTGGGCGCCGCCGTACTGGACAACACCCGCGCCCAGATCGCCCTGATGGGCTCGGACCCGGGCCCGACCGCCCTGCGCGACCTCTTCTCGAAGCTCATGGACTTCGAGGAGGTCAACCGCTACGTCACCGGCCTGATCACCGCCGTGGAGGTCCGCTACGACTTCGGTGAAGGCCACGACCTCCTCGGCCGCCGCATGCGGGACGTGGAACTGAAGCAGGGCCGCCTCTACTCCCTCATGCACGAAGGCCGCGGCCTCCTCCTCGACCGGACGGGCCGCCTCTCGGCGGAAGGCTGGGCGGACCGCGTGGACCACGTAGCGCACGTCACCGAAGACCTGACCACCCTGCCCGCTCCGGCGGTCCTCCTCCGCCCGGACGGCCACATCGCCTGGGTCGGCGACTCCCAGGAAGACCTCCTCACCCACCTCCCCACCTGGTTCGGCGCCGCCGCGGGCGCATGACGCTCCCCGCCGGCGGGTCACGGGAATGCGGGTCACGTGGGTGTGGGAGCGGGAAGTCGTCACTGTCGGTGAGGGGGGTGGCGCCGAGAGGATGGTGTCAGTCGAAGGGGGAAACGCCCCCGGACACGAACTCATAGGAGATGACATGAACTTCTCGGTGGATTCCGATGTTGCCGGCAAGTCTGCTCTGAGCCTTTCCCGTAAGGCCGCGCTGGGTGTGGCGGCGGCCGCGGTGGTGGGCGGGGCGCTGTTCGCGCCGAGTGCCTTCGCGGCGGAGGCGCCCACGGGCAGCGCCGTCGTGGCCGGGTGCGCGGAGTGCTACCCCGACGTCATCTGGGCCCGCCCGCCGAGGGGCGGCGGGCCCCGCAGCCGGGCCGGAGCAAGGAGAGTGAGCCGTGGACTGGCTCGAACGTTGTGTGACCGACGCGGACCGTTTCCTGCGCACGCAGTGGCGCCGAGGGCCCGCTCTGCTGCGTCCGGCGAATCCGCCGACCGAGGTTCTCGGGCTCGCGGACCTGGACGACCTGCTGGATTCGGGCACCTTGAAGGTGCCGTACGCCGGCCTGTTCACGACGGCCGGCGCGGTGCCCGAGGCGGCCTACTGTCCGCCCCGGCTGGTGGCCGGCCGCCATCTGGAGGGATGGCTCGACGCGGAGCGGGTGCGTGCTCTGATCCGCGACGAGCAGGCCACCTTGCAGCTGCGCTACGTCAACCACTGGTATCCGCCGGTGCGGGAGCTCACGGCGGGACTGGCACGCGAACTCGACCGCCTCGTCGAGGCGTTCCTCTTCTACTCGCAACCCGGGCGCTTCGGTGCGGTGCACCGCGACGACGGCGACATCCTGGTGCTCCAGCTGAGTGGCGCCAAGCACTGGAAGGTCTACGGCGGGCCGACGGACGGGCACTGGCAGCCCGTGCGGGAGGACGACCCGGGCGAGGTGTTGCTGGACACCGTCGTACGACCCGGCGAGGTGCTGTACGTGCCCAACGGGTACGCCCATACCGCCCAGGCCACGGCACAGGGCCCCTCGCTGCACCTGACGATCGTGCTGCGCGAGGCCGGAGCCGATCACCTGCGGACGGAGCTGCGGTCCTTCCTCGCGCAGGGCCTGGCCCTGCCCGCCCGTCCCCTCGATGAGGCGGACCTGACGGCGACGGCCGCCGCTCTGCTGGCCCACGTGAGCGGCCGGCTCGACGCCGCCGACGCCTCTTCCCTCGTGCACAGCGCCCGCTCGCACGCCTACAGCAGCCGCCCCACGGCCTGAGCGAGAGTGAGAGCGACATGGACTGGCTGACGCGATGCGTGGGCGACGAGCAGGAGTTCCTTGCCGCGTACTGGCGCCGCGAACCGGTTGTGCTGCATCCCGAGTGCCCCCCGGTGGACGTGATCGGCGCCGCCGACACGGATGCCCTGCTGGATGCGGGACTGCTCAAGGTTCCGTACATCGGGCTGGTCCACGCGGACAGCCACGTGCCCGTCGAGCGGTTCTGCACCCCGCGGGTGGTGCTCGGTGAGCTCGTCGAGGACTACGCGGACGGGGACCTGGTACGCCGCCTGGTCGAGGAGGAGCGGGCCACCGTACTCCTGCGGTACGTCGACCAGTGGCACCAGGGCGTGCGCGCACTGTGCGCGGGGCTGGGCGAGCAACTCGGCCGGCAGGTGGAGGCGTTCTTCTTCCGCACCCCGGCCGGCACCCAGGGCCGCCCCCTGCACCGCGACGACGCCGACGTCCTCGCGATCCAGATCAGCGGCGAGAAACGCTGGCACGTTCACGCCGGACCGCGCGACGGCAACTGGGAGCCGGCCCGGGAGGACGGCGACCCAGGTGAGGTGCTCCTGGAGACCGTGCTGCGCCCGGGTGAGGTGCTGTACGTACCGCGGGGGTTCGCGCACCGCGCCGACGCCGTGGGCGACGCGCCGTCCGCGCACCTGTCGCTGACCGTGCGCGAGGCGGGCACCGCGAACCTCTACGCCCTGTTGCAGGCGATCCTCGCCGACGGGGCGCACATCCCGGGACGGCCGCTGGACGACCGGGAGCTGACCGAGGCCGCCGCGACGCTGATCGACCACCAGCGCCGCGCGGTGGACGCCCTGACCCCCCGGACGCTGGTCGCTCTCGCCCGCGACGCCATGCGTGGCGTGTGACGTCCGCTCGTACCCCCTGCCCACCCCCTGACCACCCCTGACCATGGATACGGACCGCCCCCGATGCCTCGCGCTCGGGGGCTGCCCGTCTGTCCCTCCGTCTGCCCATCTGCCCGTCCGTCCGCCTGTCTCTCCCTCTGCCGCCCGATGATCTTTCTGCCTATTCTTGGCCCGGGCATCCAATGCGCCGGCGGCCGGCACGGCCCGTCGGGCCGGCGGCGAAGGGGCAAGGGGTGGCAGTGCAGGCGCAATCGGGACCGTTCGACGCGGCTCGCGGGCTGGGGGAGAGCGACCTGGCCGTGTACGGCTGGGTGCTGGAGCAGCGGACGGGCGCGGCACAGGCCGTCGCCGAGGGTCTCGGGATCACCGCCGAGGAGGCCGGGGCGAGCCTGGAGCGGCTGCGCCGAGCCCGGCTGCTGCACGCGCAGACCGGTCCCGGCGGGTCGCAGGCGGTGTTCGCGGTGGCGCCCGAGACGGCGCTGGCGCAGCTCGCCGCGCCCGTGGAGGCGCGGATACGGGAGCAGCAGGCCGGGCTCGCCGCGATGCGCGAGGACCTCGGCCCGTTCGCCGCCCGCTACCACCAGCGACGCGCGCGCGGCGAGGGGCTGGAGCTCCTGGAAAACGTGCAGGACGTCCGCAACACCCTCAACCAGGCCTCGGACCGCTGCCGCAAGGAGGTCCTGGCCAGCCAGCCCGGGGGCGGGGCGCGGGTCCCGGAGGCGATGCAGGAGGCGCTGGTGCGGGACCGGGCGATGCTGGCACGCGGGATCCGGCTGCGTACGCTCTACCACCACACGGCCCGCTTCAACGGCCCCAGCCAGGCGTACGTGGCCGCCGCCTCGGCGCTGGGCGGCCAGTACCGCACCGCGCACGAACTGTTCGGCCGGCTCATCGTGTTCGACCGCGAGGTGGCCTTCATCCCGGTCAGGGACGACAGCTGGGGCGCCGTCGTCATACGGGAGCCGTCCACGGTCGCCTACCTCTGCGAGATCTTCGAGCAGAGCTGGGACCGGGCCACACCGTTCGCCGACGCCGCCGGCCAGGGGCTCGAAGAGGTCTCCCGCGAGATCCACGAGACGATCGTCCGGCTGCTCGCGGCCGGCCTCAAGGACGAGGCCATCGCCCGCCGGCTCGGGATGTCGCTGCGTACGGCACGCCGCCACATCGGCGACATCATGGAAGAACTGGGCGCCGCCAGCCGCTTCCAGGCGGGTGCCCACGCGGCGGCTCAGGGGCTGCTGGCGGCAGACGGCGGTTGCGAGGAGCAGCCGGCGTCCGGAGCGAATGCCGGCTGAGGACGCCGTCGGCCGCTCCCGGGACCGCCGCGTCGCGTGTTCTCGGGAGCGGACTTTCGCGGCTGGTCGCGCGCTGCCACGTGCCTGATGCTGGTTCTGCGGCCCGGGCAGGACATCTGAGCGGCGGCGTGTGGAACGAGGAGCGGGGCGGGGCATGGACGGCGGCAGGACCATGGCGCCCTGGGCGGCGGCGCGGAGCCCGGTCCAACTCACGGAGCTGGTGCTGTTCCTGTCGGTCCATCTGGACCGGGCCCCGGGTGTGCTGTGGCCCGAATACGAACACCCGCCCCTGGGCGCCCCCCAGTGGTCGCAGGTGCTCGACCGGCTCGCCCTCGAACCAGGCCCCGGCGCGGACCTGGTGGCCCGGTGCGGCGGGACGGGGAATCCCGCCGCGCACCGGGTGGTCCATCAGATCCAGGGGGCCGGGACGTGGCGCCTGTCCGGCGACCGGGGCGGCGTGGGCGCGGACGCCTTCCAGTGCCGGTTGCTCTCGGGAGAGGTGCTGTATGTCCCGGCCCGTTGGACCTGGTCGGTGGAGCTGAGCCCCGGGGGACGGTACGTGCTCACCGACCTGGTGCCGCTCTAGCTCTCGAGACGGGGATCAGCCGCCCCAGGAGGTGTCGCACGGCTCCATCCGGCCGTCGCCGCCCGCCTCGAACTCCGTTCCGGTGACGGACGTGCCGGTCGACTGGAGCACGATGTGGCCGCAGTCGATCTCGTCGGCGTACGCGGGGGAAGCGGGCTGGAAGCCCAGCAGGACGGCGGTGGCGACGGCGGTGAGGAGCAGGACGAGGCGCTTCGGCATGGTTCCCCCGGGGACATGGCCGGGCCCACCCGCTGAGCGGGCCCGATGCGGTGTGTAGTGCGGGTGCGGTGCGTGCACAACACTGGCGCAGCCCGCTGGCGTACGTACGGGAGCGTCCCCTTCACCAACGTGCCTGACCGCAAAGTGAAGGGTTCCCAAACCCCCGCACAACCACCAGAACCAGGCAAACCAAAGGCCCTGAAGCTCCTATCGGTCCTATCTATCCTCAGGCGACGTAACCGCGCTGGAGGGCGAGCACCACGAGCTGGGTGCGGTTGGCCGTGCCGGTCTTGTCGCGCAGCCGGCGCAAGTGCGTGTCGACGGTGTGCGGACTGATGCCCAGCCTCCGGCCGATCCCGCAGTACGTCTCACCCCCCGCGAGCAGAACCAGCACCTGGCGCTCACGGGGCGTCAGGGCAGGCTCGCAGACGGCGGCCTTCAAAATGTCCGGCATGGCTGGCTCCTCCTCATCGACGGCGTCCCCGGACAAGCCACCAGGCCCACCCGGAACACCCCCCACCCTGCGTCAGCCCGGGGCACCCGGCGAGGACGAAACCACCTCAGCAACCTGCATGACACCAAAGCGAGGAGCCCACAAACCACCCAAAACCCCCGCTCGGGAACCCTGCCCGCGCCCACCACGACGCCGCCGGGATGCGCGTCAAGGGCCTCATGGAGGCCCTGGAGGAGGCTGCGCGTGAGCAGGAAGAGGCGCGACAAAAGGGGGCGACCCGAAGGAGCAGAACAAACAGAGCGAGTGCCGACGGGTCCGGCGGCGACGCAAGCTCTAGTTCTCATGTGTGCAGGGACCGGTCTGCAGCTGGCGGTAGGGTGCCCTCGATGACCGGCGGCTGGCCCTTGCCGTTGAGCCAGGCGGCCCGGCAGCGACAGAAGACTCCGGCCGGGGTGAATCCTTTCCGGACCTCCCCGCCTCTTGTGTGTGTACCGGCCGAACGGGCTGGCAGACCAGGAGGAAACGCGAATGATGGTCACTGGCCTCGTAGTGATCGGAGCCCTGCTCGTGGGGGCGTGCAGTTGGCACCTGATGCGGCGCTACAAGAGCCAAAGGTGACTGGCGCCCGCGGCGCGGGGGGTCTTCCGAGAGTGAGGAGCAGATGAACCAACGCTATGCCTGGCCGGACGAGCGGCTGATCAGGGCCGCTCAGGACGGTGACGTCACCTCGCTCACTACCGTCGTCATGGAATCGCAGCCCCACGTGCGCAAGTTCGCCCTGTCGCTGTGCGCCTCGCCGCAGGACGCGGAGGACGCGGCCCAGGAGGCGCTGATCATCCTCTACCGGAAGATCGGCACCCTGCGGGCCACGGGCGCGCTCGCCTCGTGGATGTTCCGGATCGTGCGCAACGAATGCCTCCGGCAGGTACGGCTGCTCGTGGCGCGGAGCGACGAGGCGCCGGCCGTACCGGAGGCGTCCGCGGAGCCGTCCGCCGAGGACGCTGTCCTGCGCAGGCTGGAGGCGGAGAGAGTCGCGGCCGCGGTCAGCGCCCTCCCCCGCGACCAGCGGCAGGTCCTGATCATGCGAGACATCCAGGGCCTGCCCGGCAGGACCGTCGCGCATGCGCTCGGTCTGAGCAGCGCCGCGATGAAATCGCGGCTGCACAGGGCACGGGCGACACTGCGCCACTCGCTGGCGGCGACCGGCCGGACGACAGCCCCAGCGTTCGACCAATCCATCGACCCATCAGCTGGAGGGGACTCACCACAGTGAACACCGTGAGCAGCACGCGGGGCGCGACGGGCCGGGCCACCGCACCGTCCGCTACGCCCGAGAGAAACTTCGCCAGCAGGTCCCTCCTGCGCCATCTGGCGCGCGGCGTAATCGGCTTCGGGCTGGTCATCGGCTCGATCGCCCTGGTGCCCGTCGCCGGCCCGGTTACCCTGCTGGCGGCCCCGTTGGCCCTGATCGCCTTCCGTGGCTGCCCCACCTGCTGGATGGTGGGCCTGGCGCAGACCATCTCCCGCGGCCGGCTGGAGCGCCAGTGTGCGGACGGCGTCTGCACCCTCACCAAGGTGCACCCGTCGCAGGCAAGAAGCGCTCGACGGCCGCATGGCGCGACTACTGGGCTTCGGCGGTCGTGATCTGTTCCAGGACCTCGGCGGAGAGGGATCGTTTGCCGGGGGCGGACGTGGGCGGCGACAGGCGCAGACCGCCGGCGTGCCGGTGGTGAGGAGCCACTCGGCCGCGGTCTTCCGGACGATCGGATGGGGTGCTCCAGCATGCCCTCACGGCGGGGATCGCGGGCCCACGTCGGGTGCAGCTGCCGTCTTTGATGGCCTCGGCGAGGGTTGCAGGCTGCGCCCGCTCCAGCCGCCGCGCCCCAAGCCACGCCGGCCTCGGCGAGGGACGGCGCCGACTCCGAAGGAGCCTGCGAAGACCATCTGGCCTGTGTGTATCGCCCATTACGGCCTTGCGTGGGCCAGGGATGAACCCGATCTGATGCAGGGCTGCCCGTACCCGCCTCCACACACGCGGAAGACCATCGACAGGCGGAAGAAGGAATGGCTGCCACCGGACTACGGACTGCGCGAGCTTCGCCATCTGCGCTGAAAGCCAGCGAATCTGCAGTCTGTTGTCAGTGGGGGAGTCGTCGGTTGCCTGTAGCCATGGGATGTTGTTCGTGCTGGTGGCGGGCTCGACGTGGCGGGGTTGGTGACAGGTCGTTGCGGCATTGACGGTGACAAGCGATGACGTTCCAGCCGGACGGGGCGCTGCGGATCCTCAACTTCGCAGTTTCATTGGTTTCGACGTGCTGTCGAGGGTCAGTGGATCTGGTACGAGGCGATCTTTCCAGAGTCTAGCTCTAACTCAGATTGAAGCATTCTGTGTGGAAGGCTGTTTCTGCTGGGTCTGCTCAGAGGCTTCGGCGCGGAGCGCGGGGAGCACCGGAGCCTGCGCAGCAGGCCCGCTCTGGTGGAGCGCAGTGCTCAGGTATCCGCTTCGAAGGGGGCGGTCTCGACCGGGTTGATGGGGCTCGGCCCCTCACTGCTGCCGGCTGGCCCGTGGAGCGGGTGCACTCGGATGGGTCGGGTGCACCCCCTGAGTGGCCTGTTCGGTGCTGTGTTTAGGGTCTTGGGATGATCCAGCCTCTTACGGGGCCTCTTACGTGGAGGCATCCTCTTGCCGCGTTCCTCATGGTCTTTGTGATATCTGCCTGCTGGTATGGGCTTCAGCCGGTCCCTCAGGGGTGCGTCTTGCTGCATGGAGGGGGGACGAGTTGGAAGGAGGTGTATCGGCAGGCCCTCGAGTCGGGGGTGTGTGAGGAGCCGGCGCGTTGGAGGACTTGGATCGAGTGACCCGATTCGAAACCGCGCAGAACCTTCGGCGAGACGGGCTCACCCGTCTCGACTCAAGCCTGCAGCCGTGTCCCTTCCCCCACTTCCCCGGAACATCCCGCTGACAGGTTCGTCAAGCCGGTGAAGTGCACAGGCCGGCGTCCTACGGGGGTAGCTGATGCGGAGGGTGAGCAGAAGTCAGGGACGGCACCGAGCCTCCTCTGCTGCTGGCGGCCCGCGGAGCGGGCTGGTCCTGGAGGCCGGAGCCGGAAGGATTTTGGGTGGGGGAGGAGCGGAGCGGACCCGTCCAAGGGGCCAGAGCCCCAGTCCCTGTGAAACGGGGTCACCTCCCGCGCGGAGCGCGGGAGTCCTGGAGCCCGCGCAGCGGGCCCGCTCTGGTGGAGCGCAGCGGGCCCAGAGCCAGTCCGAAGCGAAGCGCAGGACTCCGGCCGAAGGCCGGCCATGGCTCGGAGCGAAGCGCAGAGCCCGGGCCCGAAGGGCCCCGGCCGAGCGCAGCGAGGCCGTTCA
>NZ_JAGGOW010000207.1 GCF_018614135.1 Streptomyces sp. ISL-66 | reverse complement strand
GCCGACCCAGCCGAGCCCCCCCGAGCCGCGCCGGCCGAGCCGCGCCGACCAGCCGAGCCCACCGAGCCGAGCCCCACCGAGCCGCGCCGACCGAGCCGAGCCCACCGAGCCCCACCGAGCCGAGCCGAGCCCGACCCGCCGCGGCGCAGCCCCGGCGCGCAGCCCACGTAGAGTCCGAGGGTGGACGAACCGACCCAGTACGCGCACCACCACCACCCCGGCCTGCCCGTCCGCTCCGGGATCCCGGAGCACGGTCGCATCCCCAAGTACTACGCCGTCAAGGCACGCATCGCCGGGCTGCTCGACGAGCTCGGAGAGGGTGGGCTGCTGCCCACCGAGCGGGATCTCGCCGAGCAGTGCGAGGTCTCCCGGGAGACCGTCCGCCAGGCCCTGCGCGAGCTGCTGCTCGAGGGCCGACTGCGCCGCTCCGGCCGCGGCACCGTCGTCGCCGGGCCGAAGCTGGAGCAGCCGCTGTCGCTGGCGAGTTACACCGAGGGCGTACGCCGCCAAGGGCGCGCCCCCGGGCGCCACCTCATCGGCCTGGAGCGCTTCCCCTGCCCGGCCGACGTGGCGACCGGCATCGGCGCCGACCCGGGGGAGCCCGTATGGCACCTGGAACGCGTGCTCCTCGCCGACGACGAACGGGTCGGACTGGAGAGCACCTACATCCGCGTCGCCCGCGCGCCCCGCCTCGACGTCGATTTCCAGCCGGACTCCTCCTTCTACGCCTACCTCCACGACAGCCTCGGAATCTCCTTCGGGGAGGCCGACGAGAAGCTGGAAACGGTCCTGGCCACCCCCCGCGAGGCCCTGCTGATCGGCACTCCGCCCGCGCTCCCGATGCTGCTCATCCACCGTTTTTCGCGGGACCGGGACGGCCGGCCGCTGGAGCGGGTGCGTTCGCTCTACCGTGGCGACCGGTTCAGCTTCACGACCCGCCTGCGGCCCTCTCCGCCCGAGTAGATCGCCCTACCAAGCCGAGCTCCGGCAGCTACAGATCACGAAAACGTAACGGGTCTAGTCCAAGTGTCGGAGGCTGTTCACCGGAACGTCGCCCACGTGATCCGCCCGGGCCACGGATCGCCCCCAACGTGGAGCGGGTGAGAGTCATAGTCGTCGGAGGCGGCGTGGTAGGCACCATGCACGCCTGGCAAGCAGTCGAACGCGGCCACGAGGTCGTCCAGATCGAGCGAGAGGCCGAGGCCCGCGGCGCGTCCCTGCGCAATTTCGGCCAGATCTGGGTCAGCGGACGGGCCGGGGGCGAGGAGCTCGACACCGCCCTGCGGGCCCGCGAACTCTGGGAGGAGATCGGTGCACGGGTGCCCGGCCTGGGGTTCCGTGCCATCGGTTCCCTCACCCCCGTCCGCAACGCCCGCGAGTACGCCGTCGCCGAGGCGGCCGCGGCCCGGCCCGACGCAGCGGCCCGCGGCTACGAGCTGATCACCGCGGACGAGGCCCGGCGGATCAACCCGGCCCTGCGCGGCGTCTTCGAGGGCGCCCTGTGGTGCGAGCGGGACGCGGCGGTCGAGCCGCGCACCGCCCAACTCCACCTGCGGGAGGCCCTCAAGGCCTCCGGCCGCTACACCTTCCTCCCCGGCCGCGAGGTCCGCGAGGTCACCGGCTCCGGCATCACGGGCACCACCGGCACGACGGGCACCTCCGCCTCCACCTCCAGCTCCGCCTCCGCCTCCAGCTCCGCCTCCGCCTCCCGCCTGGGCCCCGCCTCGGTCCGCGACGACCACGGTGACGTCCACCAGGGCGACGCCGTCGTCCTCGCCACCGGTGCCTGGCTGTCCGGACTCGTCCGCGAGCTGGTCCCCGACCTGCCCGTGCGCCGCGTCCGGCTGCAGATGATGCAGACCGCACCGCTCGGTGAGGTCCTGACGACCTCGGTCGCCGACGCCGACAGCTTCCGCTACTACCCCGCGTACCAGGGAGACGCCCTGGACGAACTCAACGCCGAGCAGGCGCAGGCGCCGATCGCCGCCGCGCACAAGATGCAGCTGCTGATGGTCCAGCGCCGGGACGGCGGACTGACCATCGGTGACACCCACGCGTACGAGCACCCCTTCGCGTTCGACACCCTCGAAGACCCCTACGAGCACCTCACCGAGGTCGTCGAGTCCTTCCTGGGCCGCCCGCTGCCGAAGATCAGGCACCGCTGGGCGGGCGTGTACGCGCAGTGCACCGACACCACCCGCGTCGTCCACCGCCAGCAGGTGAGCGACGGCGTCTGGCTGGTGACCGGACCCGGCGGCCGGGGCATGACCTGCTCGCCCGCCATAGCCGAGACCACCGCGAACGAACTGGGCTGGTAAGCACGATGACCGACAAGACCCCCCACACCTCAGCCACCTCCACCCCCATCACCCCCGTCACCCCCGGCAAGCTGGTCGTCCTCGACATGGCCGGCACCACCGTCGCCGACGGCGGCCTCGTCGAGCGCGCCTTCGCGCGTGCCGCGGAGCGCCTGGGCGTCGAGCCCGGCAGCGCCGACCACGCCGTCAAGCTCCAGTACGTCCGCGACACCATGGGCGAGTCGAAGATCGCCGTCTTCCGCCACCTCTTCGGCACCGAGGAACTCGCCCAGCGCGCCAACTCCGCCTTCGAGGAGGCCTACGGGGAGCTCGTGGACGGCGGCCTCATCGCGCCGGTCCCCGGCGCCCGCGAGGCCATCGAGGAGCTCCGCGCGGAGGGCCGCACCGTCGTCCTGACCACCGGCTTCGCCCGAGTCACCCAGGACGCCATCCTCGACGCCCTCGGCTGGCAGGGCCTGGCCGACCTCACCCTGTGCCCCGCCGACGCGGGCGGCCGCGGCCGGCCCTACCCGGACATGGTCCTGGCCGCCTTCCTGCGCACCGGCGCCGTGGCCGACGTACGCGAGACGGTCGTCGCCGGCGACACGGCGTACGACATGCTCAGCGGCGTCCGCTCCGGCGCCGGCATCGTCGCGGGCGTCCTCACCGGCGCCCACGACCGCGAGGCCCTGCACACCCACGGAGCCACCCACGTGCTCGGCTCCATCGCCGAACTCCCGGCGCTACTGGACCAGCAGGAACAGCACGAGCAACGGGGAGAGCGAGAGCAGCACGAGCAGGAGCCCCGCGCGTGAGCGGCATCCGCTTCGACTCGGTCTGCGTCGCCTACGGCGGCGACACCGTCCTGGACCGGCTCGACCTGACCGTCGAGCCCGGTGAGGTCATGGCGCTGCTCGGCCCCTCCGGCTCCGGCAAGACCACCGCCCTGCGGGCCGTCGCCGGTTTCGTCCGGCCCGTCTCGGGCCGGGTGCTGATCGGCGGCCGGGACGTCACCGCGCTCCCGCCCCACAAGCGCGGCATCGGCATGGTCGTCCAGCAGTACGCGCTCTTCCCGCACATGCGCGTCGCGGACAACGTCGCCTTCGGCCTCAAGGCGCGCAAGACGCCCAAGGGCGAGATCCCGGGCCGGGTCGCCGAGGCCCTGGAGTTGACCGGGATGGCGGCCTACGCCAGGCGCTACCCGCGCGAGCTCTCCGGCGGACAGCAGCAGCGCGTGGCCATCGCCCGCGCGCTGGCCATCCGCCCCGGGGTGCTGCTGCTGGACGAGCCGCTGTCCGCGCTCGACGCGCAGTTGCGCTCGGGGATGCTCGCCGAACTGGCCCGGCTGCACCGCGAACTGCCCGACGTGTCGATCCTCTACGTCACCCACGACCAGGTCGAGGCGCTGACCCTGGCCGACCGGATCGCCGTCATGGACCGGGCCCGCCTCCAGGACTGCGGCACCCCGCAGGAGCTGTACCGGGCGCCGCGCACGGAGTTCACCGCCTCCTTCGTCGGCAACGCCAACCTGCTGCCCGTCACCGTGGCCGCCGAGGGCGCGCTCTTCGCCGGTCACGCCCTCGCGCTCGACCCCGGCCGCGCGGCTGTCGGCGCGAGCGCGACCCTGTGCGTACGGCCGCACCTGCTCGGCCTCGGCGCCGGCCCCAACGCGCTCAGCGGGACGATCACCGAGGTCCAGTGGCGCGGCTCGACCCACCGGCTCCACGTCGACGTCGAGGGACACCGGATCAAGGCGGACCTGCCCGAGCTCCGCGAGACCCCGGCGCTCGGCGACCGCGTCACCCTGCACTTCGAGCCGCGCGACGCGGTCCTGCTGTCGGCGGGGGTGTCCGATGGCTGAGCTGACGGACCGCCGCACACCGCGGCAGGCGGCCGGGACCCGGCCGGACCCGGAAGCTCCGGCCGTACCCCACCAGCCGGTACGGGGCCTCGCCCCGGGCGAGCCCGAATCCCCGGCCGGATCCCCGGGCGGCTTCGCGGCCCCGGCCGCACGGGCGCCCCGTACCGTGCCCGGCCTGCTGTGGGCGGTTCCTCCCGTGGCCGTGCTCGCCGCGCTCTTCCTCTACCCGCTCGCCCTGGTCGTCCGGCAGTCCCTCAGCCCCGAGAACGGCGGCGGGGCCTTCGGCGCCTACGCCTCCGTCTTCGCCTCGCACTCCTTCCGCGAAGCCCTCGGAACGACGGTGTGGCTGGCCGTCGGGGCCACCGTCGGCTGTCTGGTCCTCGGCTTCGCGCTCGCGCTGGTCATCGCCTTCGTCCCGTTCCCCGGGGCGCGCGCCGTCGCCAAGTTCATCGACGTCTTCGTCTCCTTCCCCTCCTTCCTCATCACCCTCGCCCTCCTCTTCGTCTACGGCACGGTCGGCATGGCCAACGGCTTGTGGACCGATGTCTCCGGGGCCGGTGACGGGCCGTTCCACTTCCTGACCACCCCGTGGGGCGTCCTCCTCGCGGAGGTCACCTACTTCACGCCCTTCGTGGTGCGCCCGCTGCTCGCCTCCTTCTCCCAACTGGACACCGCCCAGCTGGAAGTGGCCTCCTCGCTCGGCGCGAAGCCCGCCCGGATCGTCCGGCGGGTGATCCTCCCCGAGTCCCTGCCGGCCCTCGCCGCCGGCGGCAGCCTCGTCCTCGTCATGTGCCTCAACGAGTTCGGGATCGTCCTGTTCACCGGAGCCAAGGACGTCACCACGCTCCCGATGCTCATCTACGGCAAGGCGATCCTCGAATCCGACTACTCGGCCGCCTGCGTGGTCGCCGTGGTCAACATCGCGATCTCCGTCGGCCTGTTCGGCCTCTACCGGGTGGTGAGCAAGCGTGCTGGTGCATAGCAAGACCGGCCGGTGGGCTGCCTGGGGCCTCTTCGGCCTCCTCTTCCTGCCCCTCTTCGCCCTGCCGCTCCTCGTGGTGGTGGCCGCGTCCTTCTCCACCCACTGGTCCGGGGCCCTCCCCTCCGGCCCGACCACCGGGAACTACGCCTCCGCCGTGCGCGGCGAGTCCCTCCAGGCGCTGACGACCTCCCTGGTCACCGCCCTGGCCGCCAGCCTGCTCGCGCTGACCGTCGGCACCTGGGCCGCGCTCGCCGCGGCGCGGCTGGGCGAGCGCGGCAGGCGGTCCATGGACGCGCTGTTCGTGCTGCCGGTCGCCGTGCCGTCCGTGGTCGTCGGCCTCGCCGTGCTCGTCGCCTTCAGCAGGCCGCCGCTGCTCTTGAACGGCACCGGCTCGATCGTGGTCCTGGCGCACACGATCCTCGTCACGGCGTTCGCCTACCAGTCGGTTTCGGCTGCCATCGTGCGTCTCGACCCCGCGTACGAGCAGGCGGCGGCCTCCCTGGGCGGCCGCCCCGCGTACGTGGTGTGGCGGGTCAGGCTGCCTCTCCTGCTGCCGTCCCTCACGGCAGCCGCCGGACTGTGCTTCGCCCTGTCCATGGGCGAGCTGAGCGCCACGATGATGCTCTACCCGCCGGACTGGACGCCCCTGCCGGTCCGCATCTTCACCGCCACCGACCGCGGTTCGCTCTTCAGCGGATCCGCCGTCGCCGTGGTCCTGATGGCCACCACCCTGCTGGTCCTGCTGGCCGTCTCGCGCGTCCGCACCAAGGCCGCGTACCGCTAGAGCCGTACGCCGCTGCTGCGCGCCGGTGCCGTTCGCCAGGGCCGGGCGCCAGTGCCGTGCGCCGCCCCCCGCCCGTCCGTCACGCCTCCCCCGACTCCCTTCTCCCGTGAGGAAGTTCCATGCCCAGCATCAAGCCCCTGCGCGTCACCGCCGCCGTCACCGGCGGACTCGCCCTGGCCGCGGGCCTCACCGCCTGTGGCGGCTCCACCGCGGCCGGCTCCCGGGGCGGCGGCGAGAAGACCGTCACCGTCTACAGTGCCGACGGCCTCAAGGGAGCACAGGGCGACGGCTGGTACGACAAGGTCTTCGCCGACTTCACGAAGAGGACCGGCATCGAGGTCAAGTACGTCGAGGGCGGCTCGGGCGAGATGGTGCAGCGGGCCGTCCGCGAGAAGACCAACACGCAGGCCGACGTGCTGATCACCCTGCCCCCCTTCCATCCAGCAGGCGGACGGCAAGGGCCTGCTCCAGGCGTACGAACCGCAGGGCTCCGACAAGGTCAACGGCGCCCACAAGGGGGCCGACGGCAAGTGGACCTCCGTCGTCAACAACTACTTCGGCTTCGTCTACAACAAGAAGGAGCTCGCGGCCGCCCCCAAGACCTGGGAGGAGCTGCTGGATCCCCGGTACAAGGGCAAGGTCCAGTACTCCACCCCGGGCGTGGCCGGTGACGGCACGGCGGTGCTCATCAAAGCGATGCGCGACTTCGGTGGCGAGGAGCAGGCGATGGCGTACCTGAAGAAGCTCCAGGCCAACAACGTCGGCCCGTCCTCCTCCACCAGCAAGCTCGCGCCCAAGACCGACAAGGGCGAGCTGCTCGTCGCCAACGGCGACGTCCAGATGAACTTCGAGCAGTCCAAGTCCATGCCGAACCTGGGCATCTGGTTCCCCGCAAAGGACGGCGGCGGGCCCACCACCTTCGCCTTCCCGTACGCGGCCGGCCTGGTCGACAAGGCCCCGCACACCGAAAACGGCAAGAAGCTCCTCGACTTCCTGCTCAGCGAGGAGGCCCAGGAGCAGGTCAGCGCGATCGGCGGCGGCTTCCCGGCGCGCACGGACGTCAGGCCCACCGACGCCAACGCCGTCGAACTCACCAAGATCCTCAACGGTGTCGAGATCTTCGAGCCGGACTGGAGCGACATCGACGAGAATCTCACCGGCTACGTCGACGCGTGGAAGTCGGCCACCGGAAGCTGATCGGTCGCCTCCCGGTCACCCGTGTCCGCGATAGTGACGATCGCATAACGGGTCTGGACCGAAGGCCGCGCCCTCGGCCCGGACCCGAGGCATGTCGTGTCCCCCTGAGTCCTCTCCCACGATCACTCCCGGAGGAGTACGTGCGCACTGTCCCGTTCGGACGCGCCCTCGCCGTGGCCGCCACCGCCACGGCCCTGCTCGCCACCACCCTCGGCGCCCACGCGGCCACCGCGGACGAGGCCGCCGCCACCGTCGGCAAAGTCCTCGTCATCGGCATCGACGGCACGGTCCTGGACCGCGTCAAGGCCGCCAACGCCCCCCATCTCAACGGCCTGATGGCCCAAGGCCTCACCGCCCGCAGCACCCTGTACGCGAACCCGATGGCCACCACCTCCTCGGGCCCCGGCTGGTCCACGATCGCCACCGGCGTCTGGCCCGACAAGCACGGGGTGAGGGACAACTCCTTCAGCGGCAAGAACTACACGGCCCACCCGGACTTCCTGACCCGCATCGAGAACGCCAAGCCGGCGCTCAACACGTACGCGGCCGCCGACTGGGAGCCCATCACCTCCACCGACCAGAACGGCCCGATCTTCTCGGCCAAGGTCGACAAGCGGCTCAGCCTCAAGGGCGACCGCGACGGCTACGGCGGCGAGGACCCGAAGATCGCCGCGGCGGCCGCCGCCGAACTGCGGGACCAGAACCCCGACGCCGCCTTCGTCTACTTCGGCGAGATCGACCACGCCGGCCACTCCTCCGGCGCCGCGAGCCAGGAGTACCTGAACACGATCGCCCGCGTGGACAAGCTGGTCGGCCAGCTCCTCACCGCCGTCCAGGCCCGCCCCACCTACGGGCAGGAGAACTGGAAGGTCCTGGTCACCACCGACCACGGTCACACCGACGCCGGCGGCCACGGCGGCTCCACCCTCCAGGAGCGCGGCACCTTCGTCATCGCCAAGGGCGCGGGCATTCCCGCCGGTTCGGTGCGCAGCGACGTGAAGCTCGTCGACGTGGCGGCGACCGCGCTCGCCCAGGTCGGGGTCGCGTCCGGCTCCGCCGTCGACGGAGTACCGCTCGACGCTCCGGACGACGACTCGTTCGACACGCTGCGCCCGAACCTCCGGGCACGGGTGGACGAGACGGGCATCCCCGCCACCACCAAGGGGTTCACGCACACCCCGCCGGCCGGCTGGGCCGTCGACAACTCGAAGATGGGCACGGGCGGTGTCGCCGAGTGGGCCGGCTGGGCCTTCGCGACCGACGAGTTCTGGAGCCAGTCGCAGCGCGACCAGTGGCGCGAGCTGAACGTCCGCTCCCGTGACGTGTTCGCCGTCGCCGACTCCGACGAGTGGGACGACAAGAGCCACACCGGCTCCTACGACTCCACCCTGATCACTCCCAAGTGGCCGGTCACCGGCGGCTCGACGAGGAGCCTCACCTTCCAGACGCACTACCGCCACGAGGCAGGCCAGAGCGCCCAGGTCCTGGTCTCCTACAACGGCGGTACGCCGGCGGTCGTCAAGAGCTATACCGCCGACGCCGTCGCCCGGTCCGAGTCGATCGCGCTCCAGGTCCCGGCCGACGCCACCGACGTCCAAGTCCGCTTCCGCTACAGCGGCGACAACAACTGGTACTGGACCGTGGACAACGTCCGTCTGGGCTGATCCGGCCCTCCGGTCCGGGCCGTGGACACCGAACGCGTTCGCGGCCCGGCCCCGATAGGGTGGTAGAGACCAGAGGTCACAGAGGTCAGACGCCACCGAGAGCGGAGAACAGTCCAGTGGCAGAGCGCAAGCCGATCGAATCCTGGCTCACCGACATGGACGGGGTCCTCGTCCACGAGGGCATCCCGATCCCCGGCGCGGACGCCTTCATCAACCGGCTGCGCGAGTCCGGCAAGCCCTTCCTGGTCCTGACCAACAACTCGATCTACACCCCGCGCGACCTCCAGGCCCGCCTCAGCCGGATGGGTCTGGAAGTCCCCGTCGAGAACATCTGGACCTCGGCGCTGGCCACCGCGAAGTTCCTCGACGACCAGCGCCCAGGCGGCACCGCGTACGTCATCGGCGAGGCGGGCCTGACCACCGCCCTGCACGACATCGGTTACATCCTGACCGACCACGAGCCGGACTACGTGGTGCTGGGCGAGACCCGCACCTACAGCTTCGAGGCGATGACCAAGGCGGTCCGCCTGATCAACGCGGGTGCCCGCTTCATCTGCACCAACCCGGACGAGACCGGCCCCTCCGCCGAGGGCCCGCTGCCCGCCACGGGCGCGGTCGCCGCGCTGATCACCAAGGCGACGGGCAAGAAGCCGTACTTCGCCGGCAAGCCCAACCCGCTGATGATGCGGACCGGCCTCAACGCCATCGGCGCGCACTCGCACAGCAGCGCGATGATCGGCGACCGGATGGACACCGACATCCTGGCCGGGCTGGAGGCGGGCATGCAGACCTTCCTCGTCCTGACCGGCCTGACGTCCACCGAGGACACCGAGAAGTTCCCTTACCGCCCGACCATGACGTTCGACTCCATCGCGGACCTCGTCGACCTCGTCTGATGCCTTCGATCAGGGCGTACGGCTGACTCGTACGGGCCAAGAGGGCGCCGCTCCGGATGCGGAGCGGCGCGGCGCGCGTGAATCTCGTTGTTGAGGAGGTTCACCATGCGCACCGATCTGATCGCTCTCCGTGTCACCGGGGTGGCCGTCGCCCTGACGGCCCTGTCCGCCGTGACCGCACCCCTCGCCCTCGCCGAGGAGCCGCACCGCGGCAGCGTGTCGGCCGACCCCGATCCGGCCGAGCCGGGGGCGCAGGTCAAACTGCGCGTCCGCGGCTGTGACGACGACTGGGCCATCGCCCAGTCCCCCGTCTTCGTCTCCGAGGTACGGCTGTCGACGGGCCGCGACGACCGCCGCACCCTGTGGGGCGACGCGATGATCCGTTCGTGGGCCGAGCCCGGCCGCCACGACATCCGGGTCAAGTGCGGCGGCCGCGACGACCGCGAGTGGGGCTCGATCGAGATCGAGCACCGCCGGGAGCACCACCCCAAGCCGCACCACTCGCCCGTCTGGCCGGTCCACGCGGGCGGCGGCGGCATGTCCGAGGAGATCGCCGCGAAGTCGAAGGCGAACGCGGCGGAGCAGGCGAAGGTCGCCGAGGTGGCGAAGGCCGCCGACGCGGCGCAGCTGGCCGCGGCGACGAAGAAGAGCCACGGTGGCGACGGCCCCGGCCTGCCGCACACAGTGATCGGAGCCGTCCTCGCCGCCGTGGCCACCCTCGCGGTCGCCGGCCGGGCGCTGAGCCTGCGCCGTCGCCGCAGCGGCGAGTGAGCGGAGGGTGAGCGCGGAGCCGAAGGGCTCCGGCGGTTCCCGGCTGCTGACCTTCGCCGCCTGGTCGGTGCTGGTGCTCGGGCTGTGGCTGTGGGGCCGCGAGATCACCGGGGTGCCGAGTCCGCTCCCCGGCCGGGCCGGAGGGCCGGCGGCCCCGGGGCTGCCCGCGGCGCACGTCCCGCTGGGGCCGGCCCCGCCCGCACGGGTCGACGTACCGTCCATAGGCATCCAGGCCCCGGTGATCACCCGGGACCTGGACGCACAGGGGGCGATCGAGCCGCCGCCGTACGGGAACCCGGGCGTGGTGGGCTGGTGGCGCGGCGGCGCGCAGCCCGGCACGGCCGGGACCGCGCTGATGGTTGGGCACGTGGACACGCAGTCGAAGCCGGCGGTGTTCTTCGGCCTGAGCTCGGCGAAGCCGGGCGACAAGATCCGCGTGGTGCGGGCGGACGGCTCGGTCGCCGAGTTCACGATCGAGGACGTACGGGTCCACGAGCGCGCGGGCTTCGACCCGGCCGAGGCGTACGGTCCGCGGGTCAAGGGCCGGTCGGAGCTGCGGCTGGTGACCTGCGGCGGCTCGTACGACAAGGCGGCCAAGCAGTACTCGGCGAACGTGGTGGTGTCGGCGTACCTGACCGGCGCCGGGATCCGCCCGGGGACGGCGGCGTAGGACGCCGCGGACCGGCGCGGACCGGCAAGGACCGGCGCGGACCGGCAAGGACCGGCGCGGACCGATGCGGGCCCACGTGTCGCACGGCGGAAAACGAAGAAGCCCTCCGCAGCTTTCGCTGCGGAGGGCTTCTTCCGTCTGTGCGCCGCCAGGGACTCGAACCCCGGACCCGCTGATTAAGAGTCAGCTGCTCTAACCAACTGAGCTAGCGGCGCTTGGTGACAGGCAAAACTCTACCCCACCTGCGGGGGTGCTCGTGACAAGCCGCGCCCGCGTTGTCCGATTAACCCATGTTTGGTTGGTTTGTCGTGCACCATATGTCTGGGTCAGGCCGGATCTGACGCCCCGCCCGATGCGGTCCCGGCTGACCAGCGGACGAACAGGGGAGTGACGCAACCGCATGACGACGCAGCCTCCGACGCATGTGCGCGAAGTGACGCCGGCACCGACGGCCATGCCGATGCCCGCCTTCGAGGAGTACCAGCCCGCCGGTGACTGCCCGTGCCGGGGCTGCGCCCACCGCCGCCGCGCGCTCGCCCGCGCCCGGGCCATACCGCTGCGCGACGGCGGCCACCCGGCCGCGCGCGGAGCCCGTCGGGCGCTGGTCCTGGCCACCGCCGCGGGAGTGGTCTTCGGCGGCGGGGGAGCGGCGGTCGCGGTGACCACGCCGGGCCCCGGCGGCACGGTGTCGCTGGACGACCCGGGACAGCCCCAGGGCGGCCGGTCGCCGCTGCACGGCGGCAAGAAGGGCACCCCCGCGAAGCCCACGGGCCTGCCGGGAGCGCCCTCGGCGGTGAAGCGGATCGACCGGGCGACGATCATCAACCGGGCGAAGGTGTGGCTGGACGCGAAGGTCCCGTACAGCATGTCCGAGTACTGGGTGGACGGCTACCGGCAGGACTGCTCGGGCTACATCTCGATGGCCTGGAACCTCGGCACGAACGAATGGACCGGCAGCCTCGACAAGTTCGCCACCCGGATCACGAAGGAGGAGCTGCTGCCGGGAGACATGCTGCTCTTCCACAACCCGGCCGACCCCACCAAGGGCTCGCACGTCGTGCTCTTCGGCGGGTGGGTGGACGAGTCGCGGACGCACTACGTCGCCTACGAGCAGACGAAACCCACGACGCGCCGCCAGGCCACGCCCTACGGCTACTGGGACAACCCGACGAAGTACCTCCCGTACCGGTTCAACGGGGTGACGGGCGCCGCCGCTCCCCAGACCCCGGTCGTCGCTCCCCAGACCCCGGTCGCCGACCCGCCGGCGCCGGGCGCCACCCCGGCCGTCCCGGCGGCCTTCCCCGGGGCGTCGAAGTTCGGTCCGGGCGCGAACAACGCGTACGTCGCCCAGCTCGGCCGGATGCTGTCCGACCGGGGCGGCTACCGCTTCTACCCGCAGGGCGTCGGCACGAAGTGGACCGACTCCGACCGGCTGGCGACCCAGGCCTTCCAGAAGGCCCAGGGCTGGACGGGCACCGACGCCGACGGCCTCCCGGGCGCACACACCTGGCGGCTGCTCGCCCGGCACCAGGGCAAGGACATCCCGCCGACGCCGGACGGCGCTCCCACCCCGCCGACGCCGGGAGGCGCTCCCATCCCGCCGACGCCGGGCGGCGCTCCCATCCCGCCGACGCCGGGCGGCGTGCCGAGCCCGCCGACGCCGGGCGGCGCTCCGGGTCCGGCGGGCAAGCCCGCCTATCCGGGCAAGGCGGCGTTCCGCCCGGGAGCGTCCCACCCGTCCATCACCGCCCTCGGCCGCCAGCTGGTGAGGAAGGGCTTCGGCAAGTACTACACGTCCGGCCCGGGCCCCCGCTGGGGCGAGGTCGACCGCCGCAACGTCGAGGCCTTCCAGCGCGCACAGGGCTGGCGCGGAGCCGAGGCCGACGGCTACCCGGGCCCGGAAACCTGGCGCCGGCTGTTCGCATGACGAGGGAGGCAACGATGTACCCCACGCGCACGACATCGACCACAGGCACCTTCCACCCGACGGCGCCCACGAACCCGCCTCCGGCCCAGGTCCCGGTCATGGCTCCGGTCCAGATCGCGGGCCCGGGCCCGGCCCTGGCCGTAGCTCCCGCCCCGGTCCCGGCCGTGGC
>NZ_JAGGOW010000206.1:7162-7684 GCF_018614135.1 Streptomyces sp. ISL-66 | reverse complement strand
CGCGTGCGCCGGCCAGGCGCCGCGGCCCCGGGGGCGCCGCCGCCCGAGCACCAGATCGGCCTCGCCGGCGGCGACGGCGGCCACGAGGCCGGCCAGCAGCCCGGGATCCAGGGAGGCGTCGCAGTCGCAGAAGCAGACGACGTCCGCCTCGGAGGCGAGCAGCCCGGCGTGGCAGGCGGCGCCGAAACCCCGCCGGGGTTCCCGCACCACGCTCGCGCCGAGGGACCGCGCCAGGTCGGCGGACCCGTCGGTGGAACCGTTGTCCACGACCAGGGCCCGCCAGCCGGCCGGGATGCGGGAGAGGACCCAGGGCAGGGCCTCGGCCTCGTTCAGACAGGGGAGTACGACGTCTACCGTCACGGTTTCGCTCACGGTTTCACCGTAGGAACCACGGCCCCGCGAAAGGGCCGCGGACTCCTTACGAAACGCGGACGTCGACCCCTGCGGCCCCGTCGCCGGTGCCGGTCCGCGGCGGCGGATGGGAGGCTGGGTGCCATGAGCGGCATGGGCACGAGGACCGGC
>NZ_JAGGOW010000206.1:0-6988 GCF_018614135.1 Streptomyces sp. ISL-66 | reverse complement strand
GCCGACGACTACGTCACGAAGCCGTTCAGTCCGCGGGAGCTGGTCCTGCGGGTCACGTCCGTACTGCGGCGCGGCGGGGCCGCCGGGGCCTCCGCGGCCGCCAGGGGCGCCGGCGGGCGGGAGGCCGGGCTGACGGGTGCCGGGATCACCCTGGACCCGGCCACCCACCGGGCCGCCAAGGACGGTCGTGAACTCTTCCTGACGGTCCGGGAGTTCGATCTGCTGGCCCACTTCCTTCGGCATCCCGGGCAGGCGCACGGCCGCGAGGAGCTGATGCGCGAGGTGTGGGGCTGGGACTTGGGGGACCTGTCGACGGTGACCGTGCACGTACGCCGCCTGCGCGCCAAGGTCGAGGACGACCCCGGGCGACCGCGGCTGATCCAGACCGTGTGGGGCGTCGGCTACCGCTTCGAACCGGGCGGGTCGCGGCCGGCCGGGGCGGGAGAGGTGGCACCGGCATGAAGGACGTACTGCTCATCGCGCTGTTCGCGTTCGGCGGGGCGGTGTGCGCGGGGGCCGTCGGCGCGGTGGTGCTGAGGCTGGTGCGGCACCGGTCGGTGGCGGTGTCCCTGACGGTGATCGCCGCGGTGGCGGTGACGGCCATGCTGGCGGGGACGCTCGCCGTGGCCCGGGCGATGTTCCTCTCCCGGCACGACCTCGGGGTGGTCACCTTGGTCGTGGCGATGGCGGCGGTGGTCTCGCTGGCCACCGCGCTGCTGCTGGGGCGGTGGGTGGTGGCCCGGAGCCACGAACTGTCGGTGGCGGCGAGGGACTTCGGCGAAGGAGGCAGCTTCGCGGCGCCGCCCCGACCGGCGACGGCGGAACTGGCTTCGCTGTCACGCGAGTTGGCGGCGACGAGCGAGAAGCTGGCCGCGTCCCGGGAGCGGGAGCGGGCCCTGGAGAAGTCCCGGCGGGAGCTGGTGGCCTGGATCTCCCACGATCTGCGGACCCCGCTGGCCGGTCTGCGGGCCATGTCGGAGGCGCTCGAGGACGGCATGGCCGAGGACCCCGAGCGCTACCACCGGCAGATCCGGACCGAGGTGGACCGGCTGAACTCCATGGTCGGGGACCTGTTCGAACTCTCCCGCATCCACGCGGGGGCGCTGGCGCTGAGCCCGAGCCGGATGTCCGTGTACGACCTGGTGGGCGACGCGCTGTCAGGGGTGGACCCGCTCGCGCGGGAGCGGGGCGTTCGGCTGGTCGGCGAAGCGGTCGACCGTCTGCCGGTGGAGGTGGACGGCAAGGAGATGACCCGGGTCCTGGCGAACCTGCTGATCAACGCGATCCGGCACACGCCGGCGGACGGGACGGTGGCGATCGCGGCCTCACTGCGGGCGGGCGCGGTGGTGGTGTCGGTGACGGACGGGTGCGGGGGCATCCCGGCGGAGGACCTGCCGAGGGTCTTCGACACGGGGTGGCGGGGGTCGTCGGCCAGAACGCCGGTGCCTCCGGCGGGGGCCGGGCTGGGGTTGGCGATCGTGCGGGGCATCGTCGAGGCACACTCGGGGCGGGCGGTGGTGCGGAACGTGCCGGGGGGCTGCCGGTTCGAGGTGACCTTGCCGGCTCCGGATCCGGCTCCGGCCTGACCGGCCCCGCCTGACCTGTTCGTGCCGGGTCCCCGGGCGGGTGCGGTCGGCTCCACGGGGGTCGGCCCCGCCCCCCCCGCGCCTCAGGCGCGGGAGGGGCCGGGGTGGTCCGGTAGGGCCGGGTTCGGCTCAGGTGTCGGCGGCGCAGGAGTGGGCGGGCGCTGGGGGGCGTGGGCGAACTCAGTCATGCCCTGCGTGAAGCCGACCCGGGGGCGCCAGCCCAGCTCCGCACGCAGGCGCCCGGAGTCGGCTGTGATGTGGCGGACGTCGCCGAGGCGGAACTCGCCGGTGATCACGGGGAGCGGGCCGCCGTGGGCTTCGGCGAGGGCGGTGGCCATCTCCCCGACCGTGCGGGGGCTGCCGCTGCCGGTGTTGTACGGGGTGCAGAACCCGAGCGGCGTCGCGGCCTCCAGCGCCAGGGCGTTGGCCTCCGCGACGTCCCGCACGTGGACGAAGTCCCGCTGCTGGCCGCCGTCTTCGTACACCTGCGGCGCCTCGCCCCGCGCCAGCGAGGAGCGGAAGAAGGAGGCCACCCCCGCGTACGGGGTGTCGCGCGGCATCCCCGGTCCGTAGACGTTGTGGTAACGCAAGGACACCGCCCGGCCGTCCACGCACCGGGCCCACGACGCCGCCAGGTGCTCCTGCGCGAGCTTCGTCGTCGCGTAGACGTTGCGCGGGTCCGTCGGGGCGTCCTCGTCCACCAGCCCCGGCGCCAGCTCCGCGTCGCAGCGCGGGCAGCGGGGTTCGAAGCGGCCGCCGGCCAAGTCCGCCACCCGGCGCGGGCCGGGGCGGACGGTCCCGTGGCGGGGGCACTCGTAGCGGCCCTCGCCGTAGACCACCATCGAGCCGGCCAGGACCAGCTTGCGGACCGCGGAGTCCGCCATCGCGGCGAGCAGTACGGCCGTGCCCAGGTCGTTGTGGGAGACGTAGGCCGGGGCGTCCGCGAAGTCCTTGCCGAGGCCGACCATCGCGGCCTGGTGGCAGACGGCGTCCACCCCGCGCAGCGCGTCCCGTACGGCTTCGGGGTCGCGCACGTCGGCCCGTACGAACTCGCCCTCGCCCGCCGGGGGCACGAGGTCCAGGACGACCGGATCGTGGTCGTGAAGACGCAGAGTGGTAACGATGTGGGAGCCGATGAACCCGGCTCCGCCGGTGACGAGTACGCGCATGGCGGGGACGCTACGGACCGCGACGGCCCGGCGGGGGCTCCCACGCCCCTCCGTAAGACTTCCGTCAGTTCATTTCGTCACGGTCGGTGAGGTTATAGGGCGGCTGGGTTCCAAGTTCCGCCCGTTACTAATCTGTTTAGGGTGCGGAGCGCCGAAAAGTCACCCTTCTGGCACCTTGCCAACTGGCTTGACCACGCCGTAAGCGGGGCATAAGTTCTGCCCCGGCTTGCTCCATCAGGACGGGCCGACGAACCGTCCTCTGGGGGGCCCATGCACTACTACACCGACGTTCTGAAGAAGTACGCCGACTTCTCCGGCCGCGCGCGCCGCCAGGAGTTCTGGATGTTCTTCCTCTTCAACATCGCCGTCGCCATCGTCGTCGCGATCATCGATGCCGTCATCGGCGCCAACATGGTGATCTACGGGCTCTACATCCTGGCGGTCATCGTTCCCTGCATCGCCCTCACCGTCCGTCGGCTGCACGACCTCGGCAAGTCCGGCTGGTGGTACTTCATCGGTTTCGTGCCGCTCGTCGGCGGCATCTGGCTCATCGTCCTGACGGCCACCGAGGGTCAGCCGAACCCGAACCAGTACGGCCCGAGCCCGAAGGCCGTCCACGCCTGAGCAGGCGTGTGACCGGTAGTGCGTGACCGGCGGTTCGTCACCGGTAATACGTGACCGGCAATGCTTGAGCGCCGCCCCTGGCTGGAAACAGCCGGTGGCGGCGCTCTCGCCGTTTCCGGGCCCCGACAGGGGCCCCTCGTCACCGAACGTGACACGCGTCTCCTTCCCCCTTCCGCAGGGGGCTGTCCAGACCGGCCCGATCACGAGATATCTTGATGTCGAGCAATGTTGCAGACGAGAGACGCAGACTGTGGAGCGGAGCACCCGGTGACTGACTCGACCATCATCTACACGCACACTGACGAGGCCCCGGCCCTCGCGACGTATTCGTTCCTGCCTGTGATCCAGGCATACGCGTCGACGGCCGGTGTGAATGTCGAGACCCGTGACATCTCCCTGGCCGGTCGGATCATCGCCAGCTTCCCCGAGTACCTGGAAGAGGGCCAGCGCATCGCGGACGACCTCGCCGAGCTCGGCGAACTGGCGAAGACCCCGGGCGCCAACATCATCAAGCTGCCCAACGTCTCGGCCTCGATCCCGCAGCTCAAGGCCGCGGTCGCCGAGCTCCAGGGCCAGGGCTACGCGCTCCCGGACTACCCGGACGACCCGAAGAGCGACGAGGAGCGCGATATCCGCGCCCGCTACGACAAGATCAAGGGCAGCGCCGTCAACCCGGTCCTGCGCGAGGGCAACTCCGACCGCCGCGCCCCCGCCTCGGTCAAGAACTACGCCAAGGCGCACCCGCACCGCATGGGTGCCTGGGTCCCCGAGTCGAAGACGAACGTCGCCACCATGGGCGCCAACGACTTCCGCTCCACCGAGAAGTCCGCCGTGATCGCCGAGGCCGACACCCTGCGCATCGAGCACGTCGCCGCCGACGGCGCGGTCACCGTGCTGCGGGAGTCCGTACCGGTGCTCGCCGGCGAGGTCGTGGACGCGTCCGTCCTGCACGTCGACGAGCTGCGCACCTTCCTCAACGCTCAGATCGAGCGGGCCAAGGCCGAGGACGTCCTGTTCTCCGTGCACCTCAAGGCCACGATGATGAAGGTCTCCGACCCGATCATCTTCGGCCACGTGGTCCGCGCCTTCTTCCCGAAGACCTTCGCCCGCTACGGCGAGACCCTCGCCGCCGCAGGCCTCTCCCCGAACGACGGCCTCGGCACCATCCTGAACGGCCTGGGCGCCCTGCCCGACGGCGACGCGATCAAGGCCTCGTTCGATGCCGAGATCGCCGAGGGCCCGGCCCTCGCGATGGTCGACTCGGACAAGGGCATCACCAACCTGCACGTCCCGTCCGACGTCATCGTCGACGCCTCGATGCCGGCCATGATCCGCACCTCCGGCCACATGTGGGGCCCGGACGGCGCCGAGGCCGACACGCTCGCCGTCCTCCCGGACAGCAGCTACGCCGGCGTCTACCAGGTCGTCATCGACGACTGCCGCGCGCACGGCGCGTACGACCCGTCCACGATGGGCTCGGTGCCGAACGTCGGCCTCATGGCCCAGAAGGCCGAGGAGTACGGCAGCCACGACAAGACCTTCGAGCTCGCCACCGCGGGCACCGTCCGCGTCGTCGGCGCCTCGGGCGCCACGGTCCTGGAGCAGCAGGTCGCCGCCGGTGACATCTTCCGCGCCTGCCAGACCAAGGACGCGCCGATCCAGGACTGGGTCAAGCTCGCCGTCACCCGCGCCCGCGCCACCGGCGTCCCGGCCGTCTTCTGGCTCGACGAGGGCCGCGCGCACGACGCGCAGCTCATCGCCAAGGTCAAGACGTACCTCGCGGACCACGACACCCAGGGTCTGACCATCAAGATCCTCTCCCCGGTCGAGGCCACGCAGTACTCCCTGGAGCGCATCCGCCGCGGCGAGGACACCATCTCGGTGACCGGCAACGTGCTGCGCGACTACCTGACCGACCTCTTCCCCATCCTGGAGCTGGGCACCAGCGCCAAGATGCTGTCGGTCGTCCCGCTGATG
Organism: Streptomyces sp. ISL-66; assembly: GCF_018614135.1. Classification (GTDB taxonomy): domain Bacteria; phylum Actinomycetota; class Actinomycetes; order Streptomycetales; family Streptomycetaceae; genus Streptomyces. The sequence continues at coordinate 1,632 of NZ_JAGGOW010000206.1, read as the reverse complement.
AACGGCGGCGGCCTCTTCGAGACCGGCGCCGGCGGCTCCGCCCCGAAGCACGTCCAGCAGCTCGTCAAGGAGAACTACCTGCGCTGGGACTCGCTCGGCGAGTTCCTCGCGCTGGCGGTCTCCTTCGAGCACCTCGCCACCACCACGGGCAACGCCCGCGCCCAGGTCCTCGCGGATACCCTGGACCGTGCGACCGGCACCTTCCTCAACGAAGACAAGTCGCCGAGCCGCAAGCTGGGCGGCATCGACAACCGCGGCAGCCACTTCTACCTCGCCCTGTACTGGGCGCAGGAGCTGTCGCGCCAGACCGACGACCCGAAGCTGGCCGCCGCGTTCGACCCGCTCGCCAAGACGCTGGCCGAGTCCGAGGAGAAGATCGTCGGCGAGCTCATCGCCGTCCAGGGCTCCCCGGCCGACATCGGCGGGTACTACCGGCCCGACGCCGACAAGGCCTCGGCGATCATGCGGCCGTCCGCGACGCTGAACCAGGCGCTCGCGATCCTCGGCTGAGGCCGCAGCACCACCGTTTCGCAGCACCACCGTTCTACGGGTCAGCCCCGGCCGGCAGCCGCCGGCCGGGGCTGACCCGCGTCCGGAGCGCGGGCTCAGGGCGGCGCGGGCTCCGGGCGGCTCGGGCGGGTCCGGTCAGAGCCGGTGCACCCGCTCCTGCGCGAAGGCCAGCGGGTGCTGCCCGGCGGCCAGGATCCGCAGCCCGGGGGCCACGGAGAGCAGGCGGCGCAGCCAGTCCAGGGTCTCGGGCCCGAGGTGGTCCGAGCCGTCGAGGACGAGCAGCACGTCCCGCTCGGCCAGCCACGAAGCGGCGTCCGCCGTGCCGCACGGCAGGAACGGCATGCCCGGTACGCAGCCCAGCGCGGCCGTCAGATCGCGGATCCCGAAGCGGTGGTCCATGCGGACCACGGCCACCCCGTCGCAGAAGTTGGACGCGAGCCGTTCCCCGATCTCCCGCACGAGGAGGCTCGGGGGCTCCCGGAACGGTCCGGTGACGGTGAGAACCCTGCCCCGCCGTACGGCGGTGAGCAGCCGGGACAGTTCGACGGACGTGGCCGGAAACGTGCCGGCGCTCATGGAATTCCCCATCGGCACGATGCCCCCCATGTGCATGCGTGACCTTGTGCGGCCGGAGGGTTGTTTCAGGCCGCACGGAGCCGATTATCCGCCAGTTCTGCCGGATGGCCAGGGGAATTCCCTATTCCACTGAAAGGTCCCCTGTTTCCTGCGGGCGTAGTCCCCGTGCGCCCCATGCCGTACGTGCCGGGGCCGGGGCGGGCCCGACCTCCGGCGAACGGTTGTCCGGGGGCCGGGAATCGGCTCTACTGCTGTGCAGCCCGACACGCGGGCACATTCGGGGAGGGCGTCACGATGCATGCGGACCAGCGGCGGGCCGGGAGGGCGAAGCGCCCCCCTTCGCACCGGCGCCGCCCGGGCTTCCGGGCCCGCAGACCCCTCGTGACCCTCCTCCTGTCCGCCTTCCTCCTGGTCGGCGTCTGCGCCGCCACCGGCATCGCCTGGGAACCGCGGACCGTCGCCGACCGGCTGGAGCGCCCGGGGGCCGGCCCGGGCGACGTCCGGGCGGACGGATCCGGCGCCACCGGCGGCGCCACGCCCGGCGCC
>NZ_JAGGOW010000205.1 GCF_018614135.1 Streptomyces sp. ISL-66 | reverse complement strand
AGAACAGCGGCCTGCCGTTCGTCATCGCCCTCAACGGCTTCGACGGCCACCAGCCGTACACCCCGGAGGAAGTCCGCGAAGCCCTGCAGATCGGCCCGGACGCCCCGATCATCACCACCGACGCCCGCCACCGCGGAGACGCCAAGAGCGCACTCATCACGCTCGTCGAGCACGCCCTCATGGCACGCCTGCGGTAGGAGCGGCGCCCGGCCGCGGGCACGGACCGCCTCCGCGCGGTCCGTGCCCCGCGCCCCGTTCTGCACGCTTCAGGCTCCACGCTCCAATCTTCATGCTCCATGCGAAAGGCCCCCGCACTCCGAAGAGTGCGGGGGCCTTTCGCGTACGGAGCCTCGCGCACGGGGCTCGGTACGGTGACTAGCCCTGCCAGCTGCGCGGACCGCGGAAGCCGGGGGTGCGCTCCAGGCGGCGCCAGCCGGCCTGGGAGCGTCCGGCCGCGGTCTCGGTGTACTCGGGGGTGGCGGCGGCGCGGGCCAGCAGGATCGCGGTGATCGCGGCCAGCTCCTCGGGCTCGGCGTTGCCCTTTTCGACGCGCAGCAGGGTGTTGCTGGGGCTCATGGGTGGCAGGTCTCCTTCGCTTCTACTGCGGCGGGTTGCCGTGCTTGCGGGACGGCAGATCGGCGTGCTTGTTGCGGAGCATCGAGAGGGCCGCGATGAGCACCTCGCGGGTCTCGGCGGGGTCGATGACGTCGTCGACGAGGCCGCGCTCGGCCGCGTAGTACGGGTGCATCAGTTCGGCCTTGTACTCCTTGACCATGCGCGCGCGCATCGCCTCGGGGTCTTCGGCGTCCGCGATCTGCTTGCGGAAGATGACGTTGGCGGCGCCCTCGGCGCCCATCACGGCGATCTCGTTGGTCGGCCAGGCGTAGGTGAGGTCGGCGCCGATGGACTGGGAGTCCATGACGATGTACGCCCCGCCGTAGGCCTTGCGCAGGATCAGCGAGATCCGCGGCACCGTCGCGTTGCAGTACGCGTACAGCAGCTTGGCGCCGTGGCGGATGATGCCGCCGTGCTCCTGGTCGACGCCCGGGAGGAAGCCGGGGACGTCCAGGAGGGTGATGATCGGGATGTTGAAGGCGTCGCAGAGCTGGACGAAGCGCGCGGCCTTCTCGGAGGCGTGGATGTCCAGGACGCCGGCGAGGTGGCCGGGCTGGTTGGCGACGATGCCGACGACCTGGCCGTCCATCCGCGCCAGGGCGCAGATGATGTTGCGGGCCCAGCGCTCGTGGATCTCCAGGACGTCGCCTTCGTCGACGAGCTCCTCGATGACCTTGAGCATGTCGTACGGGCGGTTGCCGTCCGCCGGGACCAGATCCAGCAGGACGTCCGAGCGCCGGTCGGCCGGGTCGGCGGTCTGGTGGACCGGGGGGTTCTCGCGGTTGTTGGAGGGAAGCATCGTGATGAGGTAGCGGACCTCGGAGATGCAGGTCTCCTCGTCGTCGTACGCGAAGTGCGCGACGCCGGAGGTCTCGGCGTGCACGTCCGCGCCGCCGAGGCCGTTCTGCGTGATCTCCTCGCCGGTCACCGCGCGGACCACGTCCGGCCCGGTGATGAACATCTGCGAGGTCTCGCGCACCATGAACACGAAGTCGGTGAGCGCCGGGGAGTACGCGGCGCCGCCGGCGCAGGGGCCCAGCATGACCGAGATCTGCGGGATGACGCCCGAGGCCCTGGTGTTGCGCTGGAAGATGCCGCCGTAGCCGGCGAGGGCGGAGACGCCCTCCTGGATGCGGGCGCCGGCGCCGTCGTTGAGGGAGACCAGCGGGGCACCGGCCGCGATGGCCATGTCCATGATCTTGTGGATCTTCGTGGCGTGGGCTTCACCCAGGGCGCCGCCGAAGATGCGGAAGTCGTGCGCGTAGACGAAGACCGTGCGGCCCTCGACCGTGCCCCATCCCGTGATGACGCCATCGGTGTAGGGCTTCTTGGCCTCCAGGCCGAACCCGGTCGCGCGGTGGCGGCGGAGCTGTTCGACCTCCTTGAAGGAACCCTCGTCGAGCAGCAGCGCGATGCGCTCGCGGGCGGTGAGCTTGCCCTTGGCGTGCTGCGCTTCGGTCGCCCGGTCGCTGGGTCCGCGCCGCGCCTGCTCGCGCAGGTCGTGCAGCTCGGCCACGCGCCCTCGGGCGTCCGTCGGCTCGCTCGGAATCTGGTCCACAACGGTCATGTATCGACCTTACGAAGCGCGACCCCCAAAACCCTCCGTCGAATCCACACAGTGTCGGGTGTGTTCCGCTGTCCGGCCCGGACAGAACCGGGGAGGGCCGAGTGGAGATCACCAGTCGGGACCTACGTCCTTTGTGGACACCTGACAAAACCGCCGAGAATCGCCGATGCGGCCGTAGAAGTTGAAATTTGAACGGAATGGGTCTAGCGTCGGTCTTGTTGAAAGTTAAACCACACCGAGCAGCACCCTTCCGAGGAGGAAGCCATGGGTCTCTTCACCCGCCGCGCCCCGCAGTCCCAGGTCCAGGACGGTGCCGCCGCGAGCGCCGCCGCCATCGCCACGCTCGAAGTGGACCCGGCCCTCGCCGCCCTCACCGGCGACTACGTCATCGACGCCGCCCACAGCAGCATCGGATTCACCGTCCGCCACGCCATGGTCACCAACGTCCGCGGCACCTTCGGGGAACACGAGGGCGCGCTGCACCTGGACGGCGCCGACCCGTCCCGCTCCACCGCCTCCATGGACGTGAAGATCGCCTCCGTCGACACCGGCATCGCCGACCGCGACGGCCACCTGCGCTCCGGAGACTTCTTCGACGCCGAGGCCTTCCCGCTGATGACCTTCCGCTCCGCCGCGGCCGCCCGGCTCGGCGGCGACAAGTACCGCATGACCGGCGAGCTGACCATCAAGGACGTCACCCGGCCGCTCTCCATCGACCTGGAGTTCAACGGCTCGGCCACCGACCCCTACGGCAACGAGCGCGTCGGCTTCGAGGGTTCCGCCGAGATCCTGCGCTCCGACTGGGGACTGACCTGGAACGCGGCCCTGGAGACCGGTGGCGTGATGGTCAGCGACAAGGTCAAGCTGACCTTCGACATCTCGGCGATCAAGCAGGCCTGAGCCGAACGGCTACCGGCGGCCGCTGCCCGGCGCCCGGCCCCGGGCAGCGGCCCGGGGCCGGCTCAGAAGTCGCCCCCGCCGAAGCCGCCGCCACCGTCGAAGCCGCCTCCGCCACCGAAGTCCCCGCCGCCGAAGCCGCCCCCGCCGAAGTCGGAGGGGTTGAAGTCGGCGCCGGAGACGTCACCGCCGTCGAAGCCCCCGCCGTCGAACCCGTTGCCGCCGCCGAAGTCCGAGGCGTAGGCCGGGCTGGACATCATCGAACCGAGCATCGTGCCCATGAGCAGGCCGGGCAGGATGCCGCCGCCGAAGTAGCCGCCGGCCCAGGGACCGTACGCCGGGCCGGCGTCGTAGTAGGGGCGCGGCCCGTGCTCGGTGTCGACGGTGCGGACCGCGGGGTCCTGGCCGTCGCGCAGCCGTACGGCGTCCGCCGCGCAGACCGGCACGGTGCGGACGGCGCCGCCCGCCGGGGCCCAGTCCGCGTCCTCGGTGCTCGGCCCGTGGCGCGGGTCGAAGAAGCAGGGCGCGCGGCGCTCGGGCAACGGCCGCCCCTGCCGGCGCGCGTCGAGGCGGGCCAGGGCGTACCGGCCGTCCTCCAGCGCCTGGGTGACTCCCTTGACCTCTTCGGGGTACTGCACGGAGGCCATGATCTGCTTGGCCTTCTCGTACGAGTCGAGGCCCTTCTCGTAGTCCGCCCGCATCGCGTCGTCCGCGCCGGGCTCGCCGGGGTGGAAGTCGAGGCGGTCGAGCTCCTCGCCGAAGGCCGTGATGTCCTCGTCGACGACCACGCCCAGTCGTGCGACGGCCTCGCGGCGGACCTCTTCCTTCTTCTTTCGGTTGCGCTTGACCAGCGCGTACGCACCGCCGCCGCCGACCGCGGCCACGGCGCCGAGGCCGATCAGGGCGCCGACCGGGGCGCCGCTGTCGGCTGCCGCGCCGCCCCAGGAGGCGGGGGCCTTGCCCTTGGCCTGGGCCAGCGCCTGGTCGACGAAGTCGTTGAGCTCGGTCGTCGCGTCGGCCGGGCCGCCCGCCTTGACGGCGTCGACCAGGTTGCGGACCGCGTTGTTCGGCATGACCGCCCTGTCGGCGCCGGCGTTGAAGCCCTCCCCGAGCCGGATCGCGTAGAGCCCGGTGATGCCGGTCTCGGTACGGACCGTCTTCAGCACGGTGGCGGCGGGGAACTCGGCGGTGGCCGGGAGCACGGCGACGAACACCGGCTTCCCGGCGTCCTTGATCTTCTTCGCGAGGGCCTGCGCCTGCGCGGGCGGCAGCTGCGCCTCGGCGCGGGGGTCGACGTAGACGGGGCCCTTCTTGAGGGCCTCCGCCACGGTGGTGGGCCCGGTCGCCGCCGATGCCTGCGGGGCGGCCGCGAGTGCGCTCGCGGACAGGGCCAGCAGCAGACCGGCCAGCAGCCGAACGGAACGTACGGAGCATGCGGATATAAGCCTGGTCCTCATAGTCACGACGCTACCCGAACAGGTGTAATCACGTGTGAGTAGGACATAAGGGCCATCGCCAGCCAGCCGCCCGGGGCTTCGGCCCCCGGGCGGCGAGTGGCGGGTGCGCGTGGCGGGGACCTACTCCGCCGGCTCCACGCCCGCGTGGAGGAGGCCGAAGGTGAAGGCGTCCTCCAGGGCCTGCCAGGACGCCGCGATGACGTTCGGGGCGACGCCGACCGTGTTCCACTCCCGGGTGCCGTCCGAGGTGGTGATCAGCACGCGGGTCGTGGACTCCGTGCCGTGCTTGCCCTCCAGGATGCGGACCTTGTAGTCGATCAGCTCGAACTTCGCCAGCTGGGGGTAGAACCGCTCCAGCGCCACCCGCAGCGCCCGGTCCATGGCGTTGACGGGGCCGTTGCCCTCGGCCGTGGCGACGATCCGCTCGCCCTTGGCCCACAGCTTCACCGTGGCCTCGTTGGCGTGCGTGCCGTCGGGGCGGTCTTCGACGATGGCCCGCCAGGACTCCGTACGGAAGTACTTGCGGGCCCGGCCCTCCGCCTCCGCGCGCAGCAGCAGCTCGAAGGAGGCGTCCGCGGCCTCGTACGTGTAGCCCTGGAGCTCCCGCTCCTTGACCCGCTCCACCACCCGCGAGACCAGCGCCCGGTCCCCGCCGAGGTCGACGCCGAGCTCCTTGCCCTTGAGCTCGATGGAGGCCCGGCCGGCCATGTCGGAGACCAGCATCCGCATGGTGTTGCCGACCCGCTCGGGGTCGATGTGCTGGTACAGGTCCGGGTCGACCTTGATCGCGGAGGCGTGCAGGCCCGCCTTGTGCGCGAAGGCGGAGACGCCGACGTAGGGCTGGTGCGTGGACGGGGTCAGGTTCACGACCTCGGCGATGGCGTGCGAGATCCGGGTCATCTCGGCGAGCGCGCCCTCGGGGAGGACGGTGCGCCCGTACTTGATCTCCAGGGCGGCGACGACCGGGAAGAGGTTGGCGTTGCCGACGCGCTCGCCGTAGCCGTTGGCGGTGCACTGGACGTGCGTGGCACCCGCGTCCACGGCGGCCAGGGTGTTGGCCACGGCGCAGCCGGTGTCGTCCTGGGCGTGGATGCCCAGGCGCGCGCCGGTGTCGGCGAGCACGGTCGCCACGGTCGCGGTGATCTGCGCGGGCAGCATGCCGCCGTTGGTGTCGCAGAGGACGACGACGTCGGCGCCGGCCTCGTGGGCGGTCCGTACGACGGACTTCGCGTACTCGGGGTTGGCGCGGTAGCCGTCGAAGAAGTGCTCGCAGTCGACGAAGACCCGGCGGCCCTGGGCGACCAGGTGGGAGACGGTGTCGCGGACCATCTCCAGGTTCTCGTCGAGGGTGGTGCGCAGGGCGAGCTCGACGTGCCGGTCGTGGGACTTGGCCACCAGGGTGATCACGGGGGCGCCGGACTCCAGCAGGGCGCGGACCTGCGGGTCGGTGGCGGCCGAGCCGCCCGCCCTGCGGGTCGCGCCGAAGGCGACGAGCTGCGCGTGCTTGAAGTCGATCTCCGTGCGGGCGCGGGAGAAGAACTCCGTGTCACGGGGGTTGGCGCCCGGCCAGCCGCCCTCGATGAACCCCACCCCGAAGTCGTCCAGGTGCCGGGCGATCGTCAGCTTGTCCGCGACGGTGAGGTTGATGCCCTCACGCTGGGCGCCGTCGCGCAGGGTCGTGTCGAAGACGTGGAAGCCGTCGTCGGGGCCCGAACTCGGCGCAGTCGGCTCAGTCGCCTCTGTCGTCGTCATGCTGATCTGACTCCTGTCGGATGAGTGGTTTCCGGATGCCCGCCCTAGGGGGGCCGCCGCCACTGCCCCCATCATCGCGCGCTGCCCGCTCCCGGCGTGTTTGGTGCCGGAAAACGAAAAAACCTCTCGCGGGTGCGAGAGGTCTGCGCGCGGGTCTGGGGCACGATGCCGCCGCCGCGAAGGTCGTTCACGGTTCAGCGGTCACTGCGGACCGGCGCGCTGCTGTCGATAATCATGAGCTGAGCAGGCACGCCCGCAGTGTGTCACAGGCGTCCGCACCCATGGACGGACGTCTCACGATACGAGCGCCTCGTCCAGGAATTCCGAGACGTGGGCCAGGATGTCGTCCCGCCCTATCCCGGGCAGGCCCACCGCCACCTGGATGCTGAACCCGTCGAGCAGGGCCCGCAGCCGGGCCGCGAAGCGGTCCGGGTCGACCGCGCGGAACTCCCCGCGCGAGATCCCCTCGGCGAGCAGCGCGACCAGGTCGCGGTGCCAGGCGCCCTCGATGGCCGCCTGCCGGTCCCGCTCACCGGGTCCGGCGTTCTGCGAGCGGTTCCAGACCTCCAGCCACAGCGTCCAGTGCGGGTCCCGGGCCTCCCGGGGCACGTAGAGGTCCACGTACGCCTGGAGGCGCTCGCGCACCGGGCCGGGGCGGGACAGCAGGGCGCGGCGTTCCGCGCCGAGGGCCGCCTCGCTCCACTCCAGGGTCTGCAGCAGGAGCTCGTCCTTGGTGCGGAAGTAGTAGAGGATGTGGCCGCTGCTCATGCCGACCTGTCGGCCGAGTCCGGCCATGGTGAGGCCGTCGAGGCCGCGTTCGGCGATGGTGGCCATGGCGGCGACCAGTACGTCCTCGCGCGGCGGTGCGTTCTTGCGCGCGGCTCTCGCCTCACCCGCCACCATGGCCCACTCCTCGTTCCGGTCCGTCCTCGCGGTCAGACCTTCGGCTGCTGCTGGGTGATGCAGTGGATACCGCCACCCCCGGCGAAAATCGTACGTGCGTCGACGAGCGTCACGGTCCGCTCGGGGAACAGACCGCGGAAGATCTCCGCCGCCTCCTCGTCGCGCGGGTCGTCGAAGGCGCACAGGACCACGCCGCCGTTGCAGAGGTAGTGGTTGATGTAGGAGTAGTCGACCCACTCGCCGTCCTCCTCCAGCACGGTGGGCGCGGGAATCTCCACGACCTCCAGCCGCCGGCCGCGGGCGTCGGTGGACGCGCGCAGGAGGGCGGCGATGGCCTTGCCGCGCTCGTGGTCCGGGTGGGCCGGGTCGGGCTGGCTGTGGACCATGACCACGCCGGGGCGGGCGAAGGCGGCGACGATGTCCACGTGGCCCTGGGTGCCGTAGGTGCCGTAGTCGCCGGCCAGGCCGTACGGGAGCCAGATCGCCTTGGTGGTGCCCAGGTGGGCGTGGATCTCGGCCTCCACCTGCTCGCGGGACCAGTCGGGGTTGCGGCCCTTGCCCAGCTGCACGGTGTCGGTGAGGAGCACGGTGCCCTCGCCGTCCACGTGGATGGCGCCGCCCTCGTTGACCAGCGTGGTGCTGTACGTACGGGTGCCCACGAGGTCCGAGACGTGCCGTGCGATCTTCGAGTCGTGGTCCCAGCGGGCCCACTCCTGGGCGCCCCAGCCGTTGAAGGTCCAGTCGACGGCGGCCAGCTCGCCGGCGTCGTTGGTGACGAAGGTCGGGCCGATGTCGCGCATCCACGCGTCGTCGAGCTCCCGCTCGACCAGCTCGATGTCGTCCCCGACGATCGCGCGGGCGCTCTCGGAGTCACCGGGCGAGACGACCAGGGTCACGGGCTCGTACGTGCGGACCGCGCGGGCGACGGCGCCCCAGGCCTCGCGGGCCTCGGCGAGCTCCTGCTCGTTGGTGAAGGTGGGGTTGGGGCTGGGCCAGGCCATCCAGGTGCGCTCGTGGGGCGTCCACTCGGCGGGCATCCGGAATCCGTCGTTCACGGGCTGTGCAGTCATGGCAGGGAGTCCTTAGAGGGCTGGCTTACAGGAAGTACAGGCGGTTGAGGGAGACCGAATCGGCCGCTTCGGAGCGCAGCGGTTCCCCGTCGAGGGAGACGAGGCCGCTACGCGCGTCCACATCGACCGCACCCACCCGGGAGTTCAGGAGGAGGTCGCCGGGGCCGATGCCGCGGGTGCCGCGGACGGCGACGCGGCGCCTGCGGGTCGGCATCTCGTCGCTGCCGAGGGCCGCCGCGGCCGCCGAGACGAAGGCGACGGAGATGTCGGCGGCCGTGGCCCCGTACGAGCCGAACTGCGGGCCGAGGACCAGCGGTTCGCAGGTGTCGGTGGCGGCGTTGGGGTCGCCGGTGACCCCGTAGGCCGGGAAGCCGGACTTGAGGACCAGCTGCGGTTTGGCGCCGAAGAACTGCGGGCGCCACAGCACGATGTCGGCGAGCTTGCCGACCTCGATGGAGCCGATCTCGTGGGCCAGGCCGTGGGCGATGGCCGGGTTGATGGTCAGCTTGGCCATGTAGCGCAGGACGCGGGCGTTGTCGTCGCCCTCGCCGTCACCGGCCAGCGGGCCGAGTTCGCCCTTCATCTTGGCGGCCATGGCGAAGGTGCGCCGGATGGTCTCGCCCGCGCGGCCCATGCCCTGGGCGTCGGAGGAGGTGATGCCGATCGCACCGAGGTCGTGCAGCACGTCCTCGGCGCCCATCGTGCCGGCGCGGATCCGGTCGCGGGCCATGGCGGCGTCGCCCGGGAGGTCGGGCTTGAGGTCGTGGACCGAGACGATCATGCCGTAGTGCTCGGCGACGGCGTCCCGGCCGAAGGGCAGGGTGGGGTTGGTGGAGGAGCCGATGACGTTCGGCACGCCCGCCATCTTCAGGACGTTGGGCACGTGTCCGCCGCCGCAGCCCTCGATGTGGAAGGCGTGGATGGTGCGGCCGTCCAGGACGCGCAGGGTGTCCTCGACGGAGAGGCACTCGTTGAGGCCGTCGCTGTGCAGGGCTACCTGTACGTCGTACTCCTCGGCCACCCGCAGCGCGGTGTCCAGGGCGCGGGTGTGGGCGCCCATGTCCTCGTGGACCTTGAACCCGCTGGCGCCGCCCTCGGCGAGGGCCTCGATCAGCGGGGCCGGGTCCGAGGAGGAACCGCGGGCGAGGAAGCCGATGTTGACGGGCCAGGCGTCGAAGGCGTTGAAGGCGTGCTTCAGCGCCCACGGGGAGTTGACGCCGACGCCCCAGACCGGGCCGAACTCCTGGCCGATGATCGTGGTGACGCCCGCGGCGAGGGAGGCCTCCATGATGCGCGGGGAGAGCAGGTGCACGTGGGTGTCCACGGCGCCCGCGGTGGCGATCATCCCCTCGCCGGAGACGATCGAGGTACCCGTGCCGACGACGACGTCCACGCCGTCGAGGGTGTCGGGGTTGCCGGCCCGGCCGATCGCGTGGATGCGGCCCTCGCGGATGCCGATGGAGACCTTGCGGATGCCGAGGACGGCGTCGATGACCAGGACGTTGCTGATCACCACGTCGCAGGTGTCGCGGACGGCGGCGGCCTTGAGGTGCAGTCCGTCGCGGGCGGTCTTGCCGAAACCGGCCAGGAACTCGTCCCCGGGCTTCTGCGAGTCCGACTCGACGCGGACGGTCAGCCCGGAGTCGCCGAGCCGGACCCGGTCCCCGGCGCGGGGGCCGAAGACGGAGGCGTACTCGTGCGGGTCGATGTGCCGGCTGCCGGGTGCGCAGTGGTCACTGTGCTTGGTCTGCTTGCTCATGCCCGCTCTCCGCCCGTCGTGTCGGCGATGCCCGTACCCAGGTAGCCGCAGGCCGCGGCTCGGGCCAGGGCCTCCCGCTTCGCGCCGGGCGCGTCCAGCGGGCCGTCCACCAGGCCGGCGAAGCCGATGGCGATGCGCTCCCCGCCGATCGGCACCAGACCGACCTCGGCCTCGCCGCCGGGGTCGAAGCGGACCGAGGAGCCCGCGGGCACGCACAGGCGCATGCCGTAGGCCGCCGCGCGGTCGAACGCGAGGCGGGGATTGGCCTCGAAGAAGTGGAAGTGCGAGGTGACGCTGACCGGCACGGTGGCGGTGTTGCGCACGTGCAGGTGGACGGTGGGCTCCGGCTGGGGGGCGCCGGGGCCGGGTACGACCGCGCCGGGGGCGTGCTCGCCCAGGCTCACGGCGTCCCGGATCGGGGACGAGACCACGGCGAGGCGGGATCCGTCGTCGAAGACGGCCTCCACGTGCACCTCGGTGACCACGTCGGCCACGCCCGGCAGGACGTCGTCGTGACCCAGCACGGAGCGGGCCTCCTCGATGGCCTCCGCCAGCCGCTTGCCGTCGCGCGCGGCCTCGCAGACGGTGTCCGCGATGAGCGCGGTCGCCTCCGGGACGTTGAGCTTGAGTCCGCGGGCCCGCCGGGCCCTGGCCAGTTCCGCAGCGCTGCGGAGCAGCAGCCGGTCGCGCTCCGTAGGGGTCAGCCGCACGCCGATCCACCACCTCTTGAGTCGATGGGTTAGAGCATCACTCTAACTCTTCATTTCCATTCCACGAAGCATTGACCGGAGGCCAGGGCTTGAGTCACATTGAGTGTCGCTCAAAGAGTGCGCTCAATGCGTTGCCACCCCCCGCCCTGCCAAGGGAGTCCCCCCATGCCCATCGAACAGCGCGGAGTCGACACCATCCCGGAAGAGGAGCGGACGAGCGGTCCCCGTGACCTGATCTCGATCCTCCTCGGCTCCAACCTCTGCCTCGGCGTGATCATCTTCGGCTGGCTGCCCCCGTCCTTCGGACTGGGGCTGTGGCCGTCCGTCACCGCCATCGTGACCGGCACCCTCGTCGGCATCGCCTTCACCGCGCCGCTGGCGCTGGTGTCCCTGCGCACGGCGACCAACCTCTCCACCTCCAGCGGCGCCCAGTTCGGCGTCCGCGGCCGCCTGGTCGGCTCCGTGGTCGGCCTGCTGCTCTCGCTCGGCTACACCGCGCTGACCCTGTGGATCGGCGGCGACGTCATGGTCGGCGCCCTGTCCCGGCTCACCGGACTGCCGGACACGGGCGTGTCGCGAGCCGTGATGTACGGCGTGCTCGCCGCGTGCACGGTCGTCGGGGCCGTCTTCGGCTACCGGCTGCTGCTGCGCATGAGCAAGATCCTCTCTATCGGCATGGTGGTCCTGCTGGCCGTCGGCGTCTTCGCCTACGCCCCCGACTTCACCAGCGCCGCCCCGCCGGACACCGCGTACCTGCTCGGCTCCTTCTGGCCGACCTGGCTGCTCGCCGCCGTCGCCGCCGGACTCAGCGGGCCCGTCGCCTTCATCACCCTGCTCGGCGACTACACCCGCTACATCTCCCCCCGCAAGCACACCCCCCGCAAGGTGCTCTGGTCCACCGGTCTCGGCCTGCTCCTCGGCCTGCTGGTCCCGCAGCTCTTCGGCACCTACACCGCGCTGGCGGCCCGCGCCGGAGCCGAGTACGCCGGTCCGCTGGTGGAGGCCGCGCCGTTCTGGTACCTGGTCCCGCTGCTCGCCGCCGCCGCGGCCGGCTCGGTCGGCAACGCCGGTCTGATGCTCTACTCCATGGGCCTCGACCTCGACGCCATCGTCCCGAGGGCCACCCGCACCACGGCCACCGTGATCGCCGCGGCCGTCGCCACCGCGTTCGTCTTCTTCGGCTCGTTCTCGTGGGACGTGCAGTCGGCGATGACCTCGTTCGTCCTGCTGCTGACCGCGATCGGCACTCCCTGGGCCGTGATCACCCTCATCGGCTACGTCCGCTGCCGCGGGGTCTACGACCCCGACGCCCTCCAGGTGTTCAACCGCCGCTCGGCGGGCGGGATCTACTGGTACCGCGCCGGCTGGAACCTGCACGCCACCGCCTCCTGGGCGATCGGCGCCGGCGTCGGCCTGCTCGCCGTGACCACCCCCTTCTACGAAGGCCCGCTGCTGGCCCTCACCGGAGGCGTGGACTGCTCCTTCGTCCTCTCCGGCCTGGCCGGCGGCCTGGTCTACGCGGCCCTGACCGCCCTGAGGTCACCCGCCGCGGCCACGGCCGCCCCGGGCTCCGCCGCCGCCCCGGCCCCGGCGTCCGGCGAGGAGCCGGTCTCCGCGTAGGGCTCCCCCGCGAACCCGTACGTACGAAGGCCCGCGCCCTGTGGAACCAGGGGCGCGGGCCTTCGTACGTACGGGTTCGCGGGTGTCAGCCGAGCTGGTGCATCCAGCCGTGGGTGTCGGCCGCCCGGCCGGTCTGGAGGTCCAGGAGCGCCTTGCGGAGCTCCATGGTGACCTCGCCGGGCTCGCCGTTGCCCTGGATCCAGTTGGCGCGCTCGGACTTGACCGAGCCGACCGGGGTGATCACGGCGGCGGTGCCGCAGGCGAAGACCTCGGTCAGGCTGCCGTTCTCGTTGTCGCGCTTCCAGTCCTCGGAGGTGATGCGGCCCTCCTCGGCGGTGTAGCCGAGGTCGCGGGCGATGGTGAGGAGGGAGTCGCGGGTGATGCCGGCGAGGAGGGAGCCGGTGAGCTCGGGGGTGACGATCCGCTTGGTCCCGTCCTCCTGCCCGTACACGAAGTACAGGTTCATCCCGCCCATCTCCTCGATCCAGCGGCGCTCGACGGCGTCGAGCCAGACCACCTGGTCGCAGCCGTGCGCGGCGGCCTGGGCCTGCGCGACGAGCGAGGCCGCGTAGTTGCCGCCGGTCTTGGCGGCGCCGGTGCCGCCCTTGGCGGCGCGGACGTACTCCTCGGAGAGCCACACGGAGACGGGCTTGACCCCGCCGGGGAAGTACGCGCCGGCGGGCGAGGCGATGACGATGAAGAGGAACTCGTTGGCCGGGCGGACGCCCAGACCGACCTCGGTGGCGAACATGAACGGCCGCAGGTACAGGGAGGCTTCGCCCGAGTCCGGCACCCAGGCGCGGTCCTGCTTGATCAGCGCGTCACAGGCGTCGATGAACAGCTCGGTCGGGAGCTCCGGCATCGCCATGCGGCGGGCGGAGGAGCGGAAGCGCTCGGCGTTGGCCTGCGGGCGGAAGGTGGCGACGGTGCCGTCGGGCTGCCTGTACGCCTTGAGGCCCTCGAAGATCGTCTGCGCGTAGTGCAGGGTCATGTTCGCCGGGTCCATCGACAGCGGCGCGTAGGGGACCAGCTCGGCGTCGTGCCAGCCGCGGCCCTCGGTCCACTTGACCGTGACCATGTGGTCGGTGAAGTGGCGGCCGAAACCGGGGTTCGCCAGGATCGCTTCGCGCTCCGCGGCGGACAGGGGGTTCGAGGAGGGCTTCAGCTCGATCGTGGGCGTCGTCATGAGTGCTTGTCCTTCACCGGTTGTGTATGGCGGACCGCGCTCCCGAGTACTAGGACGTCCGAGCTTCCCCGTAATCCGCGGCTTCGCGTTCGATTATCGCGCGGGAGGGGGGTTCGGTGAAACGGGGGTGATGCGGCCCGGGGGAGATGGTGGCACCCGGGGCCGCACAGGAAAAGCCGCCGGGTGCGGTGATCGCGACCCGACGGCTTCCTGGAGGTGGAGCGGCCGGGTCAGCCGGCTACTCGCGCGGCGAGGGCGTCGCCGATCGCGTCGGTGGAGCGGAAGGTGCCGTCGCGCTCGGCCAGGTCGGCGGTGACCGCGTCCTCGATGCGGACGGCCTGGGCCTCGTAG
This sequence comes from Streptomyces sp. ISL-66, assembly GCF_018614135.1. Lineage (GTDB taxonomy): Bacteria > Actinomycetota > Actinomycetes > Streptomycetales > Streptomycetaceae > Streptomyces. Next base: position 10,541 of record NZ_JAGGOW010000205.1, on the reverse strand, counting down.
CCCAGGTGGCGCAGCAGGAGGGCGACCGAGAGGATCGTCGCGGTCGGGTCGGCCTTGCCGGTGCCGGCGATGTCCGGGGCCGAGCCGTGGACGGGCTCGAACATGGACGGGAAGGCGCCGGTCGGGTTGATGTTCCCGGAGGCGGCCAGGCCGATTCCGCCGGTCACGGCGGCGGCCAGGTCGGTGAGGATGTCACCGAAGAGATTGTCCGTGACGATGACGTCGAAGCGCTCGGGCTGCGTGACGAAGAAGATCGTCGCGGCGTCGACGTGCAGGTAGTCGGTGGTGACCTCGGGGTACTCCTGGCCGACCTTGTCGAAGGTGTTCTTCCACAGGTGGCCCGCGTAGACGAGGACGTTGTTCTTGTGGACCAGCGTCAGCTTCTTGCGCGGGCGGGCGTTGGCCCGCTCGAAGGCATCGCGGACCACGCGCTCGACGCCGTACGCCGTGTTGACGCTGACCTCGGTGGCCACCTCGGCCGGGGTACCGGTGCGCAGGCTGCCGCCGTTGCCCGTGTACGGGCCTTCGGTGCCCTCGCGGACCACGACGAAGTCGATCTCCGGGCTGCCGGCCAGCGGGCTGGCCGTGTTCGGGAAGAGCTTCGACGGGCGCAGGTTGATGAAGTGGTCGAAGGCGAAGCGGAGCTTCAGCAGCAGACCGCGCTCGAGGACGCCGGACGGGACCGAGGGGTCGCCGATGGCGCCCAGCAGGATCGCGTCGTGGTGCTTGAGGGCTTCGAGCTCCGCGTCCGGGAGGGTTTCACCGGTGCGGTGCCAGCGCTGGGCGCCGAGGTCGTATTCCTTGGTCTCCAGCTTCACATCCTGGGGCAGGACCGCGGTAAGGACCTTGAGGCCCTGAGCCACGACTTCCTGGCCGATGCCATCACCGGGGATCACTGCGAGATTGATGCTGGTCGACATGGTGGAAAGCGTACTCCGTGTCCCATCCCTCAGACATAGGCAGTCCAGAATGTGGACGCGATCCGTCTGAGGGAGCGGACTGCCGGGGTGCGGAGACGCGCTCAGTGACCGGTCGAGCCGCCGTTGTCGCGGCGATCCAGCGCCCGCTGGAGGGCTGCGGCGGCGTTCTTGCGGTCGGCCTCGGCGGAGGCGGAGCGGCGGACCCGGCGGCTGGCGGTGGCAGGGGCGTGCGTCATGGTGATCGACTCCTTGAGATCACGGCGTGGCGGGGCCACGGATGAGGGGTTCCTTCAAGGCGCCGGAAGAGGCGGGGAGCGGTGCGCGGCAGGGGTTGCCTGCAACGGGGCGCACGCTCTCGACCGCCATTCGCCGGATCGGCGAGACGTTCGGCTCCTACAAAGTAAGCCAGCTCCCGCTGTATGTCTCGGCAATTACTCGGACTTCCTACTATCTGAGACGCGAAACCCCCCCGGGAGGGCCTCGAGCGGGATTCCATTTCAGGCTCTGTACGGACGGAGTTCCCTGATCAGAGCCCTTGCGGCGGGGGTGACCACCGATTCCGAAGTAGTGACGTACCCCACCTGCCACACGGGCCCCGAAGGGCCCAGAGCGGTGAGGTCGAGGTTCGCGCCTCCCGCGGCGACCTCCCCGGCCGCGCCGGCGCCCAGCTCGCGCACCACCCGGACCCCGGGGGCGGATGCCCGGATCAGGTCGTACAGACATCGCTGCGCCTGAGAGGGGTATTGGTTCGCCGTCACACCAATCCGCGGAGAGGCCTCCCGATCCACGCCGCGCGGGGAGAGCCTGGGCAGGATGCCGTACGGATCGACCGCTGAATCCAGCCGATCGGATGTTCACCGAGTTCTTACCGCACGGATGTAGACCTTTGGCGCGGCTGCCGCCACTCTTGCCGTCAATGTGCCAGCGGGGCACTTGAGTTGGAGGCGAGAAGCCAGTGACACCGATCAGCCGCAGAGGGTTCGTGGGCATCGGGGCCGGGCTGATGGCAGGGGCGGCCGTCCCCGCGATCGCACCGACGTCGGCGGCCGCCGCCGCCGCGTCCGGGACGATCACCGACGTGAAGCACGTGGTGATCCTGATGCAGGAGAACCGCAGCTTCGACCACTACTTCGGCAAGCTGAAGGGTGTCCGCGGCTTCGGCGACCGCGCCGCCGGCAACATCCCGGGCGGCTGGGGCATGTTCAACCAGCCCAACTGGGGCGGCCGCCAGTACCCGTGGAAGCTCAGCTCCACCCCGCCCGTCGGCGGTGTCGACGGCGAGACCCTCGCCCAGTGCAACGGCGACCTCCCGCACAGCTGGAGCTCGCAGCACGCGGCCTGGAACAAGGGCCGCATGGACAACTTCGTCACCGGCGTCGGCAACACCCGCACCCTCGGCTACCTCGACCGAGGCGACATCCCCTTCCACTACGCCCTCGCCGACCACTACACCGTCTGCGACGCCTACTTCAGCTCCACCCTCAGCGCCACCGGCCCCAACCGCACCTTCCTGTGGAGCGGCAAGGTCGACGCGGGCAGCAAGGACGGCGGCGACGAGTCCGGCCTGACCTGGGAGACGTACGCGGAGGCGCTCCAGCGCGCCGGGATGAGCTGGAAGGTCTACCAGAACGCCCAGGACAACTACGGGGACAACGGCCTCGCCTACTTCAAGAAGTTCACGGACGCCGCTCCCGGAAACCCGCTGTGGGACCGGGGCATGGGCTCCGTCCCCAAGGTCACCGGTTCCACGCCCGACGACATCGCCGCCGCCATCCGCGCGGACGTCGTCGCCGGCACCCTCCCCCAGGTCTCCTGGGTCGTCGCGAACGAGGCCTTCTCCGAGCACCCGTACGCCCCGCCCGGCGACGGCGCGCACTTCGTGGACCTGGTCTACCGCGCCCTCTCGGCGAACCCGGAGGTCTTCGACTCCACCGTCCTCTTCCTCAACTACGACGAGAACGACGGCTTCTTCGACCACGTCCCGCCGCCGGTGGCCCCGCCCGGCACGCCCGGCGAGTACATCGACGGCACCCCGATCGGGCTCGGCTTCCGCGTCCCGATGATCGTGATGTCCCCCTGGACGCGCGGTGGCTGGGTGAGCTCCGAGGTCTTCGACCACACCTCCGTGCTGCGCTTCATGGAGAAGTGGACGGCGGCGCTCGGGACCCCGGCCACCTGTCCGAACATCAGCGCGTGGCGCCGCAAGGTCACCGGCGACCTGACGGGCGTCTTCGACTTCGCGCACCCGGTCCACGGGGTCCCCTCCGGTCTCCCCTCGACGGCCAAGGTCATCGGCCAGGCGACCTGCGGCCCGCTCTCCAACCCGGTGCCGCAGGACAACGCGCAGCCGGTGCAGGAGCCCGGGACCCGGCCCGCGCGGGCCCTTCCGTACCAGGTGAACGGGAACCTGGACCGCTTCGAGTTCGGGGCGGCGGGCAAGATCCTCGCCTGGTTCTCGATGACGAACGCCGGCGCGCAGGCGAAGCAGGCGGCGCACTTCTCGATCCACCCGCACCAGTACCGGGACACGGCGGCCTGGCAGTACACGGTAGACGCCGGCGCCACCTCCACGGACTACTTCAACATCGGCACCGGCAGCGGCTCCGGCAAGTACGACATCTCGATGCACGGACCGAACCGCTTCCTGCGGCGGTTCATCGGCGACGCGTCGAAGGCGGGCAAGTCGATCGAGGTCGCGGCGCGCTTCGCGGTGGAGCCGGGCACCGGCAAGACGGCGCTCTACTTCAAGATGACCAACTCCTCGGCCGCGCCGGTCACCTTCACGATCCGCGCGAACGCCTACCGCGCGGACGGCCCGTGGACGTACACCGTCCCGGCGAGCTCCTCGCGCGAGGACTACTTCAACGCGGTCGCCTACCACGACGGCTGGTACGACTTCACGATCCTGGCCGACTCCGACGGCACCTGGTCGCGCCGCTACACGGGCCACATCGAGTCGGGCGCGCCGAGCGTCTCGGGGTCCTAGCGGCACACGGGTGCACGTGCACGCGGCGGGGCCTGCGGCTAGGCATGCGGCGGAGCCCCTAGAGTACGTCCCCGTTGCGCCAGTCGAAGTACAGCGGCCCGGCGGTGGGGTCCGGCAGGACCCCACCGTGCGGCGCCCACACGTACGTGGACCCCTCCTCCCCGGCGAGCCGCTCGGGTCCCCCGGGTCCGAGCACCCCGATCTCCCCGCCCCACACCCGCCAGCCCCGGCCGGCATACATCGGGGCCCCGGTGTCGGAGGCGCTGAGCGCGCCGAGCAGGTAGGCCCGCGAGACCACCCCCTCGAGCGCCTCCATCACCCGCCCGCCGAGCCCGCCCCGCCGCCGGCCCGCCCGCACGGCCACGGCCTCGACGTACCCGGCGCGCAGCGCCCGCCCGCGGTGCAGCACCCGGCGCTGGACGACGCTCCCGTGCGCGAGGAGCTCCCCGCCCTCGTACACCAGCGCGTGCATCCCGCCGAGCGCGTGCTCGAAGTCCTCGGCCCCGAAGTCCCCCTCGAAGGCCTCGTCGAGCAGCTCCCGCACCTGGAGCAGCTCCGCCTCGGCGAGCTGCGACGTGTGCCTCAGGAGCGCCGACCGCGTGTCGCTCATGCCGTGACCCAGTGACCCCGGTGACCCATGCCGGGACCGTACCAAGCGGCCTCCCCCGGTGCGGTCCCCACTATGCGGACGCGGGAAGGCGCTCACCGGCCGGATTCGGCCGACGCGGGTCTGGCGGTCCGGACCATTGGATCGGCACACTCGCCCCATGTCTCCCGATACCCAGCAGTGGACCCCGATCCACGGCCAGCCGTACCGGCCCGCCGCCTACCGGCCCGAGCGGATGCCGAGCCGGGAATCCCTCGCGCGGGCCGCCGAGTTGCGCACGCGGATGGACGAGCGCAGGACCGTACGCCACTTCTCCCCCGACCCGGTGCCCGAGCAGGTGGTCCGGGACGCCGTCGCCTGCGCCGCGACCGCGCCCTCGGGAGCACACCAGCAGCCGTGGACCTTCGTCCTGGTCAAGGACCCGGCCGTACGGGAGCAGATCCGCGCGGCCGCCGAGCAGGAGGAGCAGCTGTCCTACGACGGCCGCCTCGGCGACGAGTGGCTCGCGGCCCTGCGCCCCATCGGCACGGACGCCGTCAAGACCCACCTCACCGACGCCCCGGCGCTGATCGTGGTCTTCCAGCAGCGCTACTGGCTCGGCGAGGACGGTACGAAGCACAAGCACTACTACGTCGACGAGTCGGTCGGCATCGCGGTCGGCATGCTCCTGTCCGCCCTCCACCTCAGCGGCCTGGCCGCCCTGATCCACACGCCGAGCCCGATGCGCTTCCTGTCCCACGTGCTGAACCGCCCGGCGAACGAGAAGGCCTTCGCGGTCATCCCGGTCGGCTACCCCGCCGACGACTGCGAGGTCCCGGACCTGGTCCGCAAGTCCCTGGACCAGGTCCTGGTGGAGGTCTAGGCCGCCGCGTCCGGCCGGGCGGGCGGCTCCTCCCCTTCGGCCGCCCGCCCGCCGAGCGCCCCGGCCAGCCGCATCCCGATCCGCACCCGGTCCGCGGGCGAGCACGCGTCCATGGCGGCCCGCACCTGCCGCAGGATGAGCCAGTCCCGCAGGACCTTGGCGACGCCGAGCACCGCCGCCGTCACGCATGCCGCGGTCAGCATCAGCTGCACCCCCGGCGCGGGTCCCGCGTGTGCCCACAGCAGCCGCCCTGGAGGCGGACACTGGCTCCGCCCATGGCGATCAGGCCCGAAGCCCGCGAGGGGTTCTCCTCTTCGGCGAGATCCGGCGGTGGCGCGGTCAGTCCGCTCCGACGCAGCTGACGCTCCACTTCGGAGTGCCTCCAGGCACAACACCAGTCGATGCACAGGTCCCGCGACCTGTCCGTGTAGGTGTAGGTGGACACCGAGTCGTGTCCGCAGACCCCCGCGCCCATGATCGCGGGGCGCCGCAGCATGCGGCTGAACAGCCAGTCCTGGGCAAGGGATCCGGGGGCTCCCCCTCGGCCCTGCTCACCGGTGTTCGCCGCCTCGACGGCATGGAGCCGGTGTCGGTTGCGGCGCCACAACTGGATCACCCCGTCGCCGTGCTCGGGAAGCTGCGGCTGCCAGTCCGGACAGGGGTGGGCCAGCCGGACCCGGGCGCCGCCTTGGAGCGGGGAGAGCACCCATTGGCCGCCCTGGGGCGTCAGGCGCAAGCCGGGTACGCCGTGAAGCGCTCCGCGGCGCCCGTCGATCCGCGGAAGGAGCCTTGCCAGGACCTGGTCGGCCGTGTGCGCATCCAGGCGGAGGAGGAGGTCGTCGCCCCACGGAAGCGCGGCGGTGAACCCGAGCGGTGTCCCGTCGAACCGCTCCCGGCCGGTACCGGCGAGAGCGGTCACCATCCCGGCCTCGAAGGCCCGCTGTTCCGGGGATACGGCATCCGGCACCGGCTGACGCCGCGTGATCCACCCCTCGGCCGCCCACGCCCGTGTGGTCCGGTACGGCACACCGGTGGCCTCGCTGCACAGCTCCGCCACTCGGTCCCTGTTTCGGGTGGTCCCAGGCATGCGTCTCCCCTTGCGCCCCGCCCGGCCCGGTGGCATGAGGATCCGACGTACAGCCTCGGTCGGCACTGCTCGTACGGGGTCTCGTGAGAGAGCTTGGCTCCCCTCGGGCGAGCCGGGGCCCGAGGTCGTGGAGGCAGGTCGCCGTACCGACAACTAGCTTCAGGCTAGCAGCGGTTGGCCGAGCCCGGAGGCGAAATGGAAACCGCCCCCGCTCCGGACTTGGGGGTACCGGGGCGGGGGCGGGGTTCTGTGGGCAGGGTCAGCCCATGTGGGGGTAGCCGTACTCGGTCGGGGCGACCAGGGTCTCCTTGATGGAGCGGGCCGAGGTCCAGCGCTGGAGGTTCGTCGCCGCGCCGGCCTTGTCGTTCGTGCCGGAGGCGCGGCCGCCGCCGAAGGGCTGCTGGCCGACGACGGCGCCGGTCGACTTGTCGTTGATGTAGAAGTTGCCCGCCGCGAAGCGGAGCTTCTCCATCGCGTCGGCGGCCGCGTAGCGGTCGGCGGCGATGATCGAGCCGGTCAGGGCGTACGCCGAGACGGACTCCATCTGGGCCAGCATCGCGTCGAAGTCGGCGTCCTCGTAGACGTGGACGGCGAGGATCGGGCCGAAGTACTCGGTCGTGAAGACCTCGCTCGAAGGGTCCGTGCACGCGATGACGGTCGGGCGGACGAAGTAGCCCTCCGAGTCGTCGTACGTGCCGCCCGCGACGATCTCGCAGGTCGGATCGGCGATGGCCCGGTCGATGGCGGCCTTGTTCTTGGCGAAGGACCGCTCGTCGATGACGGCGCCGATGAAGTTGGTCAGGTCGCGGACGTCACCCATGGTGATGCCGTCGACCTCGGCCGCGAAGGCCTCCTTGAAGCCGTCGTTCCAGATCGAGGCCGGGACGTAGGCGCGCGAGGACGCCGAGCACTTCTGGCCCTGGTACTCGAAGGAGCCGCGGGTCAGGGCGGTCTTCAGGACGGCGCGGTCCGCGGACGGGTGAGCGACGACGAAGTCCTTGCCGCCGGTCTCGCCGACCAGGCGCGGGTACGACTTGTACTTCTCGATGTTGGTGCCGACCGTCTTCCACAGGTACTGGAAGGTCTTGGTCGAACCGGTGAAGTGGATGCCCGCGAGCTCCGGGTGCGTCAGCGCCACCTCGGAGACCGCGATGCCGTCGCCGGTCACCAGGTTGATGACGCCCTTCGGCATGCCCGCCTCCTCCAGGAGCTCCATGAGGAGGACCGCGGAGTGGGTCTGCGTGGGGGACGGCTTCCACACGACCACGTTGCCCATCAGGGCGGGGGCGGTCGGCAGGTTGCCCGCGATGGCCGTGAAGTTGAACGGCGTGATCGCGTAGACGAAGCCCTCGAGCGGGCGGTGGTCGCTGCGGTTCCACACGCCGGCCGAGTTCGCGCCGGGCTGCTCGGCGAGGATCTGGCGGGCGAAGTGGACGTTGAAGCGCCAGAAGTCGACGAGCTCGCACGGGCAGTCGATCTCGGCCTGCTGCGCGGTCTTCGACTGGCCCAGCATCGTGGAGGCGGCGAGCTTCTCGCGCCACGGTCCGGCGAGCAGCTCGGCGGCGCGCAGGATGATCGCGGCGCGGTCGTCGAAGGACATCGAGCGCCAGGCCGGGGCGGCGGCCAGGGCGGCGTCGACGGCCTCCTGCGCGTCGGCCGCGGTGGCGTTCGCGTAGGTACCGATGACCGACTTGTGGTCGTGCGGCTGCACGACGTCGAAGCGCTCGCCGCCGCCCATCCGCTTGACGCCGTTGATGGTCATCGGGAGGTCGATCGGGTTCTCGGACAGCTGCTTGAGCTGGATCTCGAGACGCGCGCGCTCCGGGCTGCCGGGGGCGTAGGAGTGGACCGGCTCGTTGACCGGCGCGGGGACCTGGGTCACAGCATCCATGGAACTGTTAACTCCTTGAGCTAGTGGGGTGCCTAGTTCTTGGTGATCATCGAGCGGAGGAAGAAGAGGAGGTTGGCGGGCTTCTCCGCGAGGCGCCGCATGAAGTAGCCGTACCAGTCGGTCCCGTACGCCGTGTAGACGCGCATCCGGTGTCCCTCGGCGGCCAGCCGCAGGTGCTCCTCGCCGCGGATGCCGTACAGCATCTGGAACTCGTACTCGTCCAGCTTGCGCCCCGCCTTGCGGGCGAGCTCCTGGCCGATGGCGATCAGGCGCGGGTCGTGGGACCCGATCATCGGGTAGCCGTCACCGTCCATGAGGATCTTCAGGATGCGGACGTACGCCTTGTCGATCTCGGCCTTGTCCTGGTAGGCGACCTCGGCGGGCTCCTTGTAGGCGCCCTTCACGATGCGTACGCGGCTGCCGGCGGCGGCCAGGCGCCGGGCGTCGGCCTCGGTGCGGAAGAGGTACGCCTGGATCACGCAGCCGGTCTGCGGGAAGTCGCGGCGCAGTTCCTCGTGGATGGCGAACATCGAGTCGAGGGTGGTGTGGTCCTCGGCGTCCAGGGTGACCGTGGTGCCGATCGCGGCGGCGGCCTCGACCACCGGGCGCACGTTGGCGAGGGCCAGCTCGTGGCCGCCTTCCAGCGCCTGGCCGAACATCGAGAGCTTCACCGACATCTCGACGGTCTCGCCGAGGCCCAGGCGGGCGAGCCGCTCGATGAGCTGGAGGTAGGCGTCCCGCGCGGCGTGCGACTGCTCCACCGTCGTGATGTCCTCGCCGACGACGTCGAGGGTCACCTCCAGGCCCTTGGCCGTGAGGTCCTCGACGATCGGGATCACCTGGTCGACCGTCTCACCCGGGATGAACCGGTTCACCACGGGCTTGGTCACCGGGGCGGCAGAGACGATTCGGCGCATCTTGTCGCTGCGCGAGGCGGCGAGGATCGCGGGACCCAGCACGGGGTACCTCCAACGGGTGGCTGACTGGAGCTGAAGCAGGGCGTACGACCCGCGCCTGGGACGACGTTGGCCATGAGGAAAACGCGAGTGAAACCACCGTGAAACCTAGGGATCTTCCCGATCCTCTGCCATCGACAGCTGTCACGCATCCGTGGCCGGGATCTCATACATCTGTCTGAGGAGCCGGTCCGGGGGTGGGAGAATGTGCGGGTGAAGGGCGATTACCAGGACCTGGTGGACGAGATCTCGGCGCTGCTCGGCGCTCCGGCGACGCTGGAGGACCGGGACTTCCGCCTCATCGCCTTCGGCGCGCACGACAGCGACAGCGACGGCAGCGAACTCGTCCTGGACCCGGTCCGGACCCGCTCCATCCTCACCCGCCAGTCGACGGCGGCCGTCCGCTCCTGGTTCGAGGGCTTCGGCATCGCCCGCGCCTCCGGTCCGGTACGGATCCCGGCGGCTCCGGACGCCGGGGTGTTCCGCGGCAGGATCTGCCTGCCGGTGCGCTACCGCGGGATCGTCCAGGGCTACGTGTGGCTCCTCGACCAGGAGCCCAGCCCCGACGCGGGGGCGCTGGCGGCGGCCATGGAGGTGGCCCAGCGGATCGGCATCCTCCTCGCGGAGGAGGCGCGCGCGGGAGCCGACCTGTCCCGGGAGTTCCTCGCGGTGCTCACCGCCGGACGGGGCTGGCAGCAGGACATGGCGGTGGCCGCGCTACGGGTGGCGCTCGGTCCGGGCGCCGAGGCACCGCACGCGGCGGTGTGCGTGAGCCCGTGGGCGGGGGACGCTCCGGCGTCGGTCCCGGGAGCGGCGGCCGTGTGCGTGGTCCCCTGGCCCGGGGGCGGCGAGGAAGAGCCCGCCTCCGGCTCCCGCGGCCCGGGGGTACCGGCCGGCGCGGGGCGCCGGTCCCTGGCGGTCCTGATCCGCATGCGCGGTACGGACCCGCTGGCTCCGGCCATGACGGCGATCTCCCGACTGATGCCCCGCGGGACCAGCGGACCGGGCACCGGCGCACCCGGGGCCACCGGCCCGGGCAGCACCGCACCCCGGGCGGGCGGACCGGGCAGCACCGCACCCGGGGCGGGCGGGCACGACACCGGCGCACCCGGGAGGGCCGGGAAGGGCACCACCGCGCCCGGGACGGGCGGCCACCGCACCACCGCACCCACCCCGGAAGGGGCGACCGCCGGGGTGTCCGATCCCGTGCGCGCGCTCGCGGGGCTGCCCGC
>NZ_JAGGOW010000204.1 GCF_018614135.1 Streptomyces sp. ISL-66 | reverse complement strand
CCGGGCGCTTCCTTCGTTCTTGCGTTTCCGACTCTATCAGAGCCAGTCCCGCTTGTTTTCCGCCTTCCAGGTCATTCGCTTTCGCGTTTTCCCTTTCCGGCGAGTCCGACTCTATCAGATCCTTTCGGGCCTGACTCCCGGTCAGCGGGCTTGCCGTTTGGGCTGTTAGGCCCTTGCGGCGAGTGAGACAGTAGCGGATTCCTTGCCCCGAACCTAATCGGGGGCCGCGTTCGAGAACGCGGATTCCTCATTCGCAAATACGCATGAAAAACGGGACGACAAAGTGCGTCGTTCGTTCGAATGTGTAGTGCGGGATGGCCGTCCGGGGACCGACCGGGGGTCGGCGCTCACTTCGGACAACTCGAAGAACCATACGGATGCGGCACATCAGTGTCAACCCCAGGCTGACCGGCCGCGCCGGTTGGTCAAACCTCGTGCCCTCTTCGTCCCCCACGGTCTAGCCTGGGTCCATGACTACGCATGCGCTCTTGCTCGACCTTCGCTGGTGGGCCGCCTGACGGCGGCCGACCATCCACACGAGCACGCATGCGCTCGACGGCCGCCGCCCACGGCGGCCGTTTTTGTTTCTCCCCTCCCGGGAGTGGCTCGGTCGCCCCACGCGGTGACGTCGACACCCACACCGACACGAGCAGGGAGCAACGACATGACGAGGATCTTCAGCGGGGTCAAGCCGACCGGGCATCTGACGCTGGGGAACTACCTGGGGGCCGTACGGCAGTGGGTCGCGGCCGAGCAGCGGCCCGACGACGCGCTGTTCTGCGTGGTCGATCTGCACGCCCTCACCGTCGAGCACGATCCGGCGCGGGCGCGCCGGCTCAGTCGGCAGGCGGCGTCGCTGCTGCTCGCCGCCGGCCTGACGCCCGACAGGTGCACGCTGTTCGTGCAGAGCCATGTCGACGAGCACGCGCGGTTGGCCTACCTGATGGAGTGCACCGCCTCCGACGGGGAGCTGCGGCGCATGGTCCAGTACAAGGAGAAGACCGCGAAGGCGCAGGCGGCCGGGGACGGCGTGCGACTGTCGCTGCTCACCTATCCCGCGCTGATGGCCGCGGACATCCTGGCCTACCGGACGGACGAGGTGCCGGTCGGCGAGGACCAGCGCCAGCACGTGGAGCTGACCCGGGATCTGGCCGTGCGGTTCAACCAGCGGTACGGGCACACCTTCACCGTGCCGAAGGCGACGCATCCGGTGGTGGGCGCGCGGGTCATGGACCTGCAGGAGCCGACGGCGAAGATGGGGAAGTCCGGGGGCGCCGGGCCGGGGGTGGTGTTCATCCTCGACGAGCCGGAGGTCGTCCGTAAGAAGGTGATGCGGGCCGTCACCGACAGCGGGGACGGCCCAGTGGTCTACGACCGGGCGTCGCGGCCCGGGGTCGCGAACCTGCTGGACGTGCTCGCGGCGTGCACCGGGGGCGAGCCGGCCGAGCTCGCCGACGGGTACAGCGGCTACGGGGCGCTGAAGCGGGACGTCGCCGACGCCGTGGTGGAGCTGCTGCGGCCGGTGCGGGAGCGGCACGCGGAGCTCGCGGCCGATCCCGGGGCGGTGGAGGCGGTGCTGCGCGAGGGCGCCGGACGGGCCCGGGCGATCGCCCGACCCGTCGTCGACCGGGCCTACCGGGCCATCGGCCTGCTGGAGCCCTGAGGGGCGGAGGGATCCGTACGGGGCTGCGCGCGCGGCCCCGTACCGGGACGCTCCGGGGGACGATCGGCCGTCAGCTGTTGCCGGAGGCGAGTTCGCGGCTGCGGTCGCGGGCCGCTTCGAGGGCGGCGATCAGGGCCGCCCGTACGCCGTGCTTCTCGAGCTCGACGATCGCGTTGATGGTGGTGCCGGCCGGAGAGGTGACGGCCTCGCGGAGCTTGACCGGGTGTTCGCCGCTGTCGCGGAGCATGACGGCGGCTCCGATGGCGGCCTGGACGATGAGGTCGTGCGCCTGGGCGCGGGGCAGGCCGAGGAGGATGCCCGCGTCGGTCATGGCCTCGACGAGGAAGTAGAAGTAGGCGGGGCCCGAGCCGGAGAGGGCGGTCGCCGCGTCCTGCTGGGATTCCGGGACGCGCAGGGTCTTGCCGACGCTGCCGAAGATCTCCTCGGTGTGCAGGAGGTGCGCGGCGGTGGCGTGGCTGCCGGCCGAGATGACGGACATGGCCTCGTCGACGAGGGCCGGTGTGTTCGTCATGACGCGGACGACGGGGGTGCCGGCGGCGAGCCGCTCCTCGAAGAAGGAGGTCGGGACGCCGGCCGCGCCGCTGACGACCAGGCGGTCGGCGGGGACGTGCGGGGCGAGCTCGTCGAGGAGCTTGCCCATGTCCTGCGGCTTCACGGTGAGGATGAGGGTGTCGGCACGCTTGGCGGCTTCGGCGTTGGAGACCGCCTCGACGCCGTAGCGGGCGACGAGCTCCTGGGCGCGCTCCGGGCGGCGGGCGGTGACGAGGAGCTTCGAGGCGGGCCAGCCGCCGCGGATCATTCCGCTGAGCAGGGCCTCGCCGATCTTGCCGGTACCGAGGACTGCGACTGTCTGGGTCATGCCCGATTCACCTCGCCGAACTGTTGGTGCGTGTACGCGCGCCGCGTGTGCGGTGTCCGCGTGGTCATCCTCGCACCCGGGCGGCGACCGGGGACGTCGTGTCCGGAGTGCGGTCAGGGGGTGCGGCGGCGGAGGGTGGCGGCGCCGAGGGCGAGGACGACGAGGGCGCAGCCCGCGACGATGACGGCGTCGCGGACGAAGTCGGCGGTCATGTCGGTGTGGGTGAGGACCTGGGTCATGCCGTCGACGGCGTAGGACATGGGCAGGACGTTGGAGATCCCTTCCAGGACCGGCTGCATGGTGGCGCGGGCCGCGAAGAGGCCGCACAGCAGGAGCTGGGGGAAGATCACGGCCGGCATGAACTGGACGGCCTGGAACTCGGACGCCGCGAAGGCGGAGACGAAGAGGCCCAGCGCGGTGCCGAGGAGCGCGTCGAGCAGGGCGACGAGCAGGAGCAGCCAGGGGGAGCCGACGACGTCGAGGCCGAGGACCCAGAGGGCCACGCCGGTGGCGAGCAGGGACTGGACGACGGCCACGGCGCCGAAGGCGAGGGCGTAGCCGGCGATGAGGTCGCCCTTGCCGAGCGGCATGGCGAGGAGGCGTTCCAGGGTGCCGGAGGTGCGCTCGCGCAGGGTGGCGATCGAGGTGACCAGGAACATCGTGATCAGCGGGAAGATGCCGAGGAGGCTGGCGCCGATGCTGTCGAAGGTCCGCGGGCTGCCGTCGAACACGTAGCGCAGCAGGATCAGCATCAGGACCGGGACCAGCAGCATCAGTGCGATGGAGCGGGGGTCGTGGCGGAGCTGGCGCAGGACGCGGGCGGCGGTCGCGGTGGTGCGGGCGGCGGTCATCGGGTGCTCCCGTGGGCGGTTTCGGCGCCGGTGCGGGTGACGGCGGCGGCCTGGGCGTTGGCTTCGTCGACGAGGCGGAGGAAGCCCTCTTCCACGGTGTCGGCGTGGGTACGGGTGCGCAGTGCGTCCGGGGTGCCCTGCGCGAGGAGGCGGCCCTCGCGCATGAGGAGCAGGTCGTGGCAGCGCTCGGCTTCGTCCATGACGTGGGAGGAGACGAGGAGGGTGGCGCCGCGGGTGGCGGCGATGTCGTGGAAGAGGCTCCACAGGTCGCGGCGCAGGACGGGGTCGAGGCCCACGGTCGGCTCGTCGAGGACGAGGAGTTCGGGGCTGCCGAGGAGGGCGACGGCCAGGGAGACGCGGCTGCGCTGTCCGCCGGAGAGGTTGCCGGCGAGGGCGGTGGTGTGGGTCGTGAGGTCGACGTCGGCGATGGCCCGGGTGACGGCCTCGTGGCGGCGGTCGGCGGCGGCTCGGCCCGGGTCGAGGACGGAGGCGAAGTAGTCGAGGTTCTGCCGGACGGTGAGGTCGTCGTAGACGGAGGGCGCCTGGGTGACGTAGCCGATGCGGGAGCGGAGCTCGGGGTGGCCGGCGGGGCGGCCGAGGACGTCGAGGGTGCCGGTGACGTGGGCCTGCGTGCCGACGACGGCGCGCATCAGGGTGGACTTGCCGCAGCCGGAGGGGCCGAGGAGGCCGGTGATCCGGCCGCGGGGGACGTCGAAGGCGAGGTCGTCGAGGACGGTGCGGGGGCTGCGGCCGGTGCCGCGGCGGACGGTGAGGCCGCGTGCTTGGACGGCGGCGACTTGGTTATTCGTCATGTGATGAATATTGCTCCTGGCTGTGCTCGGGCGCAAGCCTCGGGAGCACGCGGCCGCGCCCGGACGGGTGGATCGCCCGGGGGCTCGGTGGCCGAGGGCGCGGAAGCGCGGAGGTGGCTACTTCTTGCGCTTGGGGCGGCGGGCGGCCGGGTTGCCCGTGCGGGAGCCGCGGCGGCGGGCGGATTCGGCCGTGGCGCGCTCGTACTCGGCGCGGTGCAGCTTCTCGCCGGGGGCCTCGATGAAGCAGCGCAGGAAGTACGCGATGAGGCTGCCGATGAAACCGATCGCCTTGAGGCCCTTGAGGGCGGCCTCGTCGGAGGACGGGGCTTGGCGGCGGCTGAAGGAGTCCCAGGTCTTGGCGAAGGCGATGGAGCTGGCGATCGCGAAGAGGACGACGACCGAGATGCTGAGGAACGCGCCGACGTTCCCGATCTCCAGGCCCTCGTAGGAGAGGCGGAGCAGCAAGGCGCCGGCGACGGCGACGACCAGGGCGGCGACGGCCATGCCGACGCGGCGCAGGGCGTAGCCGCCGTCGTGGTTCACCCAGGTGGTGCCGAAGAACCGGATCGGCTCGGGCTGGGGGCCCGTGGGTGCGGGCGCCGGGGCCTCGGCGGCCGGCTCGGCGGGGGTCTGGTCTCGCTGGTCGTCGTTCACACCAGCGATTATCCCCCGCCGGCCGGGACCTGCCCGGGGCGTCTCACGGGCCAGACCGCGCGGACGCGCCGCCGTGCGGGACGGGCGTCAGGCGCAGCGGGTGGCGACGTAGCCGTCGCTGCCCGTCTTCACGTAGGCGTCGGCGACGAACTCGCCGTTGCCGATGCAATCCCAGATGTTCGAGGTGCCGTACGGGCCGGAGACGTTCGTGCCCTCGCACTGGCAGCGGATCGAGACGTAGGCACCGAGCGGCAGGACCCGGGTGATCGAGTAGTTGGTGCCGGGGCCGCTGCGGACGTTCACGCGGTAGCCGGGCGCGACCGGAAACTGCGGGAATCCCGACCCCGAGGCAAGGCTCTGGACTTGGCTGGAATCACTCTCAACGGACATGCGAAATCTCCCCCTTGGTCGTTGCACTGCGCAACTCGCGCAGGGTAGCAGGACCTTGGGGATTCGCCAGGGCGATCGACTAGGCTCCGGCGGGGGTGGTGAGCGGTGCATTCGCTGCGCGCGGACTACGCGGGGTTTCCGGAGTATGCCGGGCAGTACCGGCTCGAATCCGTGCTCGGTTCCGGCGGCATGGGTGTCGTCCACCTGGCCACCTCCGAGTCGGGGCTGAAACTCGCCGTCAAGATCGTGCACGCCGAGCACGCGGTGGATCCCGAGTTCCGGGCCCGGTTCCGCCAGGAGGTCACGGCCGCCCGGCGGGTGAGCGGAGCCTTCACCGCGCCCGTCGTGGACGCGGACCCGGATGCCGAGCGGCCCTGGATGGCCACGCTGTTCATCGACGCCCCGACGCTCGCCGAGCGGGTACGGGAGCGGGTGCTCGAGCCCAGGGAACTGGCGCGGCTCGCCGCCGGACTCGCGGAGGCGCTCCGGGACATCCACCGGGCCGGGGTCGTGCACCGGGACCTGAAGCCCAGCAACGTACTGATGGCCCCGGACGGGGTGCGCGTCATCGACTTCGGGATCTCGCGGCCGGCCGACAGCGACCTGCGGACCGAGACCGGGAAGCTGATCGGGACCCCGCCCTTCATGGCGCCCGAGCAGTTCCAGCGGCCCCGGGAGGTGGGGACCGCGGCCGACGTGTTCGCCCTGGGGGCGGTGCTGGTACACGCGGCGACCGGGCGGGGGCCCTTCGACTCCGACAGCCACTACCTCGTGGCGTACCAGGTGGTGCACAGCGAGCCGGACCTCGCCGGGGTGCCGCGGCGGCTCGCCCCGCTCGTCGCGCGCTGCCTGGCCAAGGACCCGGCCGAGCGGCCCAGCGCGGACGCGCTGATCGCCGAGCTGCGGGCGGTGGCGTACCCGACGGACGAGGACACCCAGGCCTTCATCCCGCGGCCGCGGCGGCCGGTGCCCGAGGAGCAGGCCACGCACCGGCGGGACCGGATCGCCGCTCCTGCGCGCGGGCCACGGGAACGAGGGC
>NZ_JAGGOW010000203.1 GCF_018614135.1 Streptomyces sp. ISL-66 | reverse complement strand
GATCGCGCTGGCCGCCTCGGCGTCGCTGCGGCGGTCGGGGGTGCCCGCGCGCCTGGCGCCCGTACTGCGGCTGCGACGGGCGGTGGCCGACCAGGCGGGCCTGGGAGCGCCGGAGCGCCGGGAGAACCTGGCGGGGGCACTGGAGGCCCGTCCCGGCGCCGGACGGCTGACGGCCGGGGCGGCCCGGATCGTGCTGGTGGACGACGTCATGACCACGGGATCCACGCTGGCGGAGGCGGCGAGGGCGCTGCGTGCGGCCGGGATCGGCTCCGGGCTCGGCCCCGGGACCGGCCGCGCGGTCGTGGCCGTGGTGGTGGCGGCCGTGGTGGCCGCGCGCGCGGACGCGTTCCCGGGGCGGGACTGAGCCCGGGGACCCGGGTGGCGGGTCGCCGCCGGATCCGGTCGGCCACGCGTACGGAGCAAAACTTGTGAATAGATTTGGAACTGGTGGGGAAGTCGCATCGTTGCAGGTAGTAAGAGTGAACAGCCACCTGAACGGAGGTACGTTCCGGTAGCGGGTGCCGACAACCGGCTTAGAGGGATATGTTCGGTTGTAAGGAATTGGCGAGCCTTGTGGCCCCACGCATCGGATCGCATTTTCGAGCGTTTTTACACACGGTTCGGGATCTTCGTGTCAGAGGCTGTCTCTCGACTCCGAAGTCGGTGGGGTGTAGACCTTGCCGATGGGGGAGGAGGAGGTGAAAGTCGCCAAGTCCGAGGCTCCGGTGTTCACCGGGGTCTGGTGCGAAAGGGAGACGCTTCGCCCCTGGGGCGGGGCTATCC
Organism: Streptomyces sp. ISL-66; assembly: GCF_018614135.1. Classification (GTDB taxonomy): domain Bacteria; phylum Actinomycetota; class Actinomycetes; order Streptomycetales; family Streptomycetaceae; genus Streptomyces. The sequence continues at coordinate 25,560 of NZ_JAGGOW010000203.1, read as the reverse complement.
GGGAACGGAGTTCTGCGTGGACATCGTCGTCAAGGGCCGTAAGACCGAGGTGCCCGACCGGTTCCGCAAGCACGTGGCCGAGAAGCTGAATCCGGAGCGGATCCAGAAGCTCGACGCCAAGGTGATCAGCTTGGACGTCGAGGTGTCCAAGGAGCACAACCCGCGCCAGGCCGACCGTTCCGACCGCGTGGAGATCACCCTGCGTTCGCGGGGCCCGGTGATCCGTGCCGAGGCCGCCGCCGCCGACCCGTACGCGGCGCTCGACCTCGCTCAGGACAAGCTGGAGGCCCGGCTGCGCAAGCAGCACGACAAGCGCCACACCCGTCGCGGCAACGGACGGCTCTCGGCGGCCGAGGTCGCCGACGCCGTGCCGAACGCGGCGACGCTGAACGGAAACGGCGAACCGGTCGACGCCGAAAAGGCGGACGCGATCCCGACGACCAGGATCGGATCGCTGGAAGTGCAGGGCGAAGGCCCGCTCATCGTCCGCGAGAAGACCCACTCGGCCGCACCCATGTCGCTCGACCAGGCTCTTTACGAAATGGAGCTGGTCGGCCACGACTTCTATCTGTTCGTCGACTCCGACACCAAGATGCCGAGCGTCGTCTACCGGCGTCACGGCTACGACTACGGCGTGATCCACCTCAATGCCGACGGCGCTTCGAGCACCGGTGAGTTCGACGGTGCGGGAGCGGGCGGCGCGCTCGGCGGCTGACGCCGGCCATCCGTAATGTCCGTGGGGTGCCCCCGCGTTCGCTCCGGCGGACGCGGGGGCGTCCGCATGAGGTGATCGGTGGCCGGTAGTGATCGGCCTGTAATCGTCTGCACCCGCCCGGTCACGCGGGCATGGAATCATGTCGGGCAGTCAGCCGGCGGCCGCTCCCGCCGGATTGACCCAGCAGCTCATGCGGTGCAGGGGGAGGAACGATGGCGGACAGCTTCGGGCCGGTGCGTGATGACGACGGTGCGGGCTTCCGTGAGGGAGGCCGGGTCGCCGAGCCCATCCGGGTGCTCGTGGTCGACGACCACGCGCTCTTCCGGCGCGGACTGGAGATCGTGCTCGCGCAGGAGGAGGACATCCAGGTCGTCGGCGAGGCCGGGGACGGTGCGGAGGCCGTGGAAAAGGCGGCCGACCTGCTTCCGGACATCGTGCTGATGGACGTGCGGATGCCCCGGCGGGGCGGGATCGAGGCATGCACCTCGATCAAGGAGGTGGCGCCCTCCGCGAAGATCATCATGCTGACGATCAGCGACGAGGAGGCCGACCTCTACGACGCGATCAAGGCGGGTGCCACCGGGTACCTCTTGAAGGAGATCTCCACGGACGAGGTCGCCACGGCGATCCGTGCGGTGGCGGACGGGCAGTCGCAGATCAGTCCGTCGATGGCGTCGAAACTCCTGACGGAGTTCAAGTCGATGATCCAGCGGACGGACGAGCGGCGGCTGGTACCGGCGCCGAGGCTGACGGACCGGGAGCTCGAGGTCCTGAAGCTGGTCGCCACCGGCATGAACAACCGCGACATCGCGAAGGAGTTGTTCATCTCCGAGAACACGGTGAAGAACCACGTCCGCAACATCCTGGAGAAGCTGCAGCTGCACTCCAGGATGGAGGCGGTGGTCTACGCGATGCGCGAGAAGATCCTGGAGATCCGCTAGCGGGCCCGGGGGCTCACAAGGCGGCGAGCTCCGCCGACACCGCCGAGGCCTCGGCCTCGGAGGCGGCCCGGTCGATGCGGACCGTGTCGCAGCCGACCCACTGCGCCGCCTCCCGCAGGGCCTGCGCCATCGGGCGGGCCGCCTTCGGGGTGGTCAGGGACAGCTGGCGGGCCACCAGGGTGGTGCCCTCGCGGGCCGGGTCGACGCGGCCCTGGAGCCGGCCCCCGGCCAGCAGCGGCATGGCGAAGTAGCCGTGGATCCGCTGGGGCTTGGGGACGTACGCCTCCAGCCGGTGGGTGAAGCCGAAGAGCCGCTCCGTGCGCGGCCGGTCCCAGACCAGGGAGTCGAACGGGGACAGGAGCGTGGTGCGGTGGCGGCCGCGCGGGGCGGACGCCAGGGCGCGGGGGTCGGCCCAGGCCGGCTTGGTCCAGCCCTCGACCTCGACCGGGACCAGCCCGGAGTCCTCGGCCACGGCGTCGAACTGATCGCCCTTGAGGCGGTGGTAGTCCGCGATGTCGGCGCGGGTGCCCACGCCCAGGGACTGGCCGGCGAGGGCGACCAGGCGGCGCAGGCACTCGCGGTCGTCCAGGTCGTCGTGGAGGAGCGCGTCGGGGACCGCCCGCTCGGCGAGGTCGTAGACGCGCTTCCAGCCCCGCCGCTCGGTGCAGACGACCTCGCCGATGTCGAGGAGCCACTCCACCGCGATCTTCGTCTCGGACCACTCGAACCACTCGCCGCCGTTCTTGGCGCCGCCCAGCTCGGTGGAGGTCAGCGGTCCGTCGGCCCGGAGCCGGTCGAGGACCGCCTTCGTCGAGCGCTCCTTGTCCTGGAGGACGTGCCAGCGGTGACCGCGTGCCTTGCGGGCCCGGCGGCGGAACGCGAAGTGCGGCCATTCCTCGATGGGCAGGATGCAGGCGGCGTGCGACCAGTACTCGAAGGCGTGCTGCCCCGACCAGTACGCGGCTTCGACGGCGGGGCGGCCGACCGCGCCCAGGCGCGCGTACGGGATGAGCTCGTGGGAGCGGGCCAGGACCGAGATCGTGTCGAGCTGGACGGCGCCCAGGTGCCGCAGGACCCCGCGCACCCCGCCCCGGCGATCGGGCGCCCCGAGGAAGCCCTGCGCGCGCAGGGCGATCCGGCGGGCCTCGTCGGCGGACAGCGAGATCAAGGTCATGGCCGCAGCCTAGGCGGCGCCTCTGACAGCGGGCCCGTACGGGAGCCGGGAGGGCAGGCCGGGGTCGGAGGGGAGCAGTGCGCCGGCCCAGCAGTCCATCAGCACGCCGTCGTGTTCCATGCCGGCGCGCTGGACGCCCTCGATCAGGAAGCCCGCCCGCTCGGCGACGGTGCGGGAGCCGTCGTTGCCGACTGCCGCGCGCCAGACCAGCCGTACGACGCCCGCGTCGGTCAACGCCCGGCGGACGGCGGCCCGCAGGGCTTCGGTCATGTGACCGCGGCCCCGGTGCCCGGCGACGGTCCAGTAGCCGATCTCGTGGGTGTGCGAGCCCGTCCGGTGCACGGCGAGCGTGGCGACGAGCGGGCCGCTTGGATTCTCCGGGCCCGCTAGTCGGCGGCCGACGGCAGGTACGGCAGGTACGGCAGGTACGGCAGGTACGGCAGGTACGGCAGGGCGGAGGGCAGGGCGAGGTCCGAGGGGAGCAGTGCGCCCACCCAGGAGTCCCGTACGGTGTCGGCGCGGTGCAGGGAGGCGCGCAGGAGGCCCTCGACGCGGAAGCCGGCCTTCTCGGCGACGGCCCGGGAGCCGGTGTTGCCGACCTCGGCGCGCCATTCCAGGCGTACGGCGCCCAGCTCGGTGAAGGCCCAGCGGGCGACGCCGGTCACGGCCTCGGTCATGAAGCCCTGCCCGCGGTGTTCCTTGGCCGCCCAGTAGCCGATCTCGTACCCGTTCGTCCCGAACGACTCGTGGACGTGGACGCCGATGGCCGCGACCAGCGGACCGTCCGTGCCGAGGCGGACGGCGAAGGAGTAGGCGGTGTCGTCGCGCCAGCCGTTCGGGACCAGCTCGGTGACGAAGGCGCGGGCGTGTGCGCGTTCGTAGGGGGAGGGGACCATGGTCCAGCGCTGGATGTCGGGGTCCTGGCAGGCCGCGAAGACCTCGTCCTCGTCGGCCGGGCCGAAGGGTCGCAGTGCCAGGCGGGTGGTTTTCAGGGTGGTGGGCTCCATGGAGGGATTCTTGTTCGGCGCTGCGCCGGGGGCGAACAGTTTTCCGTCACCCCGGCACCTTCGGTGCCCCCCGCACGTTCTCTTTTCCGGGCAGTCGTGCCCCGCGGATGGTGCGGGCCTCCCGGCGCGACCGCGTCCTCGCTTACGATGGCCGTTGCGGTGGGGCCCACCCTCCGTGCCCGTGTACGAACCAGTGCCAGGCCCGACCGGCAAGGAGACAAACCTCGGTGTCCGTCTTCAACAAGCTCATGCGTGCAGGCGAAGGCAAGATCCTCAAAAAACTGCACCGCATCGCGGACCAGGTCAACTCCATCGAAGAGGACTTCGTCAACCTCTCCGACGCCGACTTGCGTGCGCTCACGGACGAGTACAAGCAGCGCTTCCAGGACGGCGAGAGCCTGGACGACCTGCTGCCCGAGGCCTTCGCGACCGTCCGCGAGGCCGCCAAGCGCGTCCTCGGCCAGCGTCACTACGACGTCCAGATCATGGGCGGTGCCGCCCTGCACCTCGGCTACGTGGCCGAGATGAAGACCGGTGAGGGCAAGACCCTCGTCGGCACGCTCCCGGCGTACCTCAACGCGCTGTCCGGCAAGGGCGTCCACCTGATCACGGTGAACGACTACCTCGCCGAGCGCGACTCCGAGATGATGGGCCGGGTGCACAAGTTCCTCGGCCTGGAGGTCGGGTGCATCCTGGCGAACATGTCTCCGGCCCAGCGCCGTGAGCAGTACTCCTACGACATCACGTACGGAACGAACAACGAGTTCGGCTTCGACTACCTGCGCGACAACATGGCGTGGTCCCAGGACGAGCTCGTCCAGCGCGGCCACAACTTCGCGGTGGTCGACGAGGTCGACTCGATCCTCGTCGACGAGGCCCGCACCCCGCTGATCATCTCGGGCCCGGCCGACCAGGCCACCAAGTGGTACGCGGACTTCGCGAAGCTGGTCACCCGGCTCACCAAGGGCGAGCCCGGCCAGCCGCTCAAGGGCATCGAGGAGACCGGCGACTACGAGGTCGACGAGAAGAAGCGCACCGTCGCCATCCACGAGACGGGTGTCGCGAAGGTCGAGGACTGGCTCGGCATCGAGAACCTCTACGAGTCGGTGAACACCCCGCTCGTCGGCTACCTGAACAACGCCATCAAGGCGAAGGAACTGTTCAAGGCCGACAAGGACTACGTCGTCATCGACGGCGAGGTCATGATCGTCGACGAGCACACCGGCCGCATCCTCGCCGGCCGCCGCTACAACGAGGGCATGCACCAGGCGATCGAGGCGAAGGAAGGGGTGGACATCAAGGACGAGAACCAGACCCTCGCCACGATCACCCTCCAGAACTTCTTCCGCCTGTACTCGAAGCTGTCGGGCATGACCGGTACGGCCATGACCGAGGCCGCCGAGTTCCACCAGATCTACAAGCTCGGTGTCGTCCCGATCCCGACCAACCGGGACATGGTCCGCAAGGACCAGGCGGACCTGATCTACCGCACCGAGGTCGCGAAGTTCGCCGCCGTCGTCGACGACATCGCGGAGAAGCACGAGAAGGGCCAGCCGATCCTCGTCGGTACGACGTCGGTCGAGAAGTCCGAGTACCTCTCGCAGCAGCTTTCCAAGCGCGGCATCCCGCACGAGGTGCTGAACGCGAAGCAGCACGAGCGCGAGGCCTCGATCGTCGCCCAGGCCGGCCGCCGCGGCGCCGTCACGGTCGCCACGAACATGGCCGGCCGCGGTACCGACATCAAGCTCGGCGGCAACCCGGACGACCTCGCCGAGGCCGAGCTGCGCCAGCGCGGCCTGGACCCGGAGGAGCACATCGAGGAGTGGGCGCACGCCCTTCCCGAGGCGCTCACGCGGGCCGAGGCGGCCGTGAAGGCCGAGTTCGAGGAGGTCAAGGAGCTCGGCGGGCTGTACGTGCTGGGCACCGAGCGCCACGAGTCGCGCCGCATCGACAACCAGCTGCGCGGTCGCTCCGGCCGACAGGGCGACCCGGGTGAGTCCCGTTTCTACCTGTCGCTGGGTGATGACCTGATGCGCCTGTTCAAGGCGCAGATGGTCGAGCGCGTCATGTCGATGGCGAACGTGCCGGACGACGTGCCGATCGAGAACAAGATGGTCACGCGGGCGATCGCGTCGGCCCAGTCGCAGGTCGAGACCCAGAACTTCGAGACGCGCAAGAACGTCCTGAAGTACGACGAGGTCCTCAACAACCAGCGCACGGTCATCTACGCCGAGCGGCGGCGGGTCCTGGAGGGCGAAGACCTCCAGGAGCAGATCCGGCACATGATGGACGACACGATCGACGCGTACATCGCGGCCGAGACGGTCGAGGGCTTCGCGGAGGAGTGGGACCTGGACCGGCTGTGGAGCGCCTTCGGGCAGCTCTACCCGATCAAGGTCACCGTCGAGGAGCTGGAGGAGGCCGCGGGCGACCGCGCCGGCATCACCGCCGAGTTCATCGCCGAGTCCGTCAAGGACGACATCCACGAGCAGTACGAGGCGCGCGAGGCGACGCTCGGCTCCGAGATCATGCGCGAGCTGGAGCGCCGCGTGGTCCTGTCGGTCCTGGACCGCAAGTGGCGCGAGCACCTGTACGAGATGGACTACCTGCAGGAGGGCATCGGCCTGCGGGCGATGGCCCAGAAGGACCCGCTGGTCGAGTACCAGCGCGAGGGCTTCGACATGTTCAACGCCATGCAGGAGGGCATCAAGGAGGAGTCCGTCGGCTACCTGTTCAACCTGGAGGTCCAGGTCGAGCAGCAGGTCGAGGAGGTCCCGGTGCAGGACGCGGGCCCGTCGCTGACCAAGCCGGAGATCCGTGCGAAGGGCCTGGACGCTCCGCAGCGCCCGGACCGGCTGCACTTCTCCGCGCCGACGGTCGACGGCGAGGGCGGGATCATCGAGGGCGACTTCGACGCGGACTCCGGGGACGATGCCGGGATGACGCGGGCGGAGCGCCGCAAGGCCGCGAAGGCCACGGGCGGCCGCCGCCGCAAGAAGTAACCACGGCTGCTCGCAGCGTCCCCGCCGGGGCCGGACACCACGTGACTGCGTGGGGTCCGGCCCCGGCGGCGTCGTACGGACCCCGCCCGTCACGGGCGGGGTCCGCGCAGTTCGACGGCGGCGCAGCGCCAGCGGAGGTCGGGGCCCTGTTCGAGGCGGAAGGCCAGCGCGGTCAGGCGGTCGCCCGTCGCGATGCGGGCGAAGGCTTCGATGACTCCCGGCCCGGGGGTGAAGCGGCCGCACTGGCGGATGACGGGGCGCGGGCGGTCGCGTACGGGTCCTGCCGGGCCCGGCTCCGGCGCCGGGCGCAGGGACAGGTCCGCGCGGGCCGGCGGGTCGGCGGGGGCGGCGGCGGGGCCCGTGGGGGCCGTGGGGGCCAGGCTGATCAGCTGGTCGTAGGCGGGGCCGACGGTGTGGCCCATCAGGGAGTGGACGGGGCGGCGGCCGCTGAGTACGGCGAGCAGCCGGTCGGCGAACCAGTGGTGCGGGCCGCGGTGGATGACGGCGGGCGGGCGGCGCTGGTCGCGGCGTCCGGCGGGCCGGGTCGCGTTCTTGGCCCCGGTGGTCCTGGTGGTCCTGGCGGTCATGGCGGCTGCCCCCGAGAAGTCCGGGCCCGGAGCGGTACCGGGCGGTAACTTGGTAGGGGAACTTCTACGGCCCGCGCACACGCTCCGCAACGGACCCGGACCGCCGCCGCGAGCCGGAACGCCTTCACCTATCCGGGTCGGATGCCCGGTGCCCCAAGGCCGTCGCCGCCCTCCCGCCGGGAGCGGGGTGGACGCCGCGCCGCCCGGCCCCGGCACCCCGAAGGGGGACGGGAAGCGTCACCGGACGGAGTCGGCGTCCCTCCTCGGGAGCCCGCACCCCGATCCGGGGGTGGCCGTATCCTGAGGGCGTTTCCGACTACCGAAAGCAGCCGGCCATGCGTGTGTACGTCCCCCTGACCCTTCCCGGGCTCGCCGAGGCGCACGAGGCGGGGGAGCTGGGACCGGCTCCGTTGACGGCGTACGCCGTCACGCCCGGCCTGCGCGAGTGGTTCGTGTCGGACGACATGGAGGAGCTGGAGTACGCCGCCCTGAGCCGGGCCGCCGCCGCCTCGCTGCGGATGCTCGCCGAGGACGGGGCCGCGCCCCGCAAGCGGGTCGTCGTCGCCGTGGACGTGGACGACGAGGCCGCCACCGCGCTCCCCGGGGCCGAGGAGGCCGCGCTGGGCCGGGTGGCCCTCGCCGAGGCCGTACGGCTCGTTGTGGCCGCCGCCGTGCACGTGGACGCCGAGGACGCCCTGGAAGACGTGGAAGCCGCCGTGCGGGCCGTCCCGGCCGCCGACCGGGGTGATGAGGACGCGCGGTCGACCGTCGACGGAGCCGAGGAACACGAGCTGCTGTGGTTCGGCGTGCAGGAGATCCCGGGGCTGCTGAAGTGACTCTTGCCGAAGGGGACTTCCCCGAAGTGACGCTCGTGACGCCGGTCGGCTCCCACATCGTCTGGGACTGGAACGGCACGCTGCTCCACGACATCGACGCCGTGATGGCCGCGACCAACGCCTCGTTCGCCGAGCTCGGCTTCGCGCCGATCACGCTGGAGACGTACCGCGATCTGTACGTCGTACCGGTGCCGAAGTTCTACGAGCGCCTCATGGGCCGGCTCCCCACGGACGCGGAGTGGCTCGTCATGGACGAAGCGTTCCACCGCCACTACTGGGACGCCGCCGCCGACGCCGGACTCGCCGAAGGAGCCCTGGAGCTGCTGCGCGACTGGCAGGCGGCCGGACTCACGCAGTCCCTGCTGTCCCTCGCACCCCACGACAAGCTGGTCCCGCTCGTCCGGGCGCACGGCATCGACGGGCACTTCCTGCGCGTCGACGGCCGCACGGGACCCTCGCACACCACCAAGGCGGGACATCTCGTACGCCACCTGCGGGCCCTGGAGGAGACGGGGGTGACGGCCGGCCGTACGGTACTCATCGGAGACGCGGTGGACGACGCGCTGGCCGCCGCGCACGTCGGCGCGCGGGCCGTTCTCTACACGGGCGGTTCGCACAGCCGCAGCAGTCTGGAATCGGCCGGTGTGCCCGTCGTGGACACCCTGGCGGAGGCCGTACGCGCTGCTCGCGAGCTGGCCGGATAACGGCGGACGCGGCGACGTGCACGACCGCGCGGGCGCGTCTCTGTCCAGAGTGTCAAAGTTCCGCCCCCGGTTTTGTACACATACAGCTCATGACGAGTCGGGGGTGGGGCGAGATAGCCTGGTACCCGTGATCAGCGCGATAGTTCTCGGAGGCACTGAAGCCTCCGGCCGGCGCCCGGCGCACGACCGTGCCCGGGCCATCGCTGATCCCCGCTGCCGGGACCTCTTGCCGATCATGGCCAATTTTCTCCCAGGCGGCGCTCTCGACGGCATAGCGTCGATCCCGAACGGATCGCGACACCCCGCCTCGCGGCGCTACGCCATTCCTTCCTTCACCTACGTCACGCAATGGCGCGCGACAGGAGCCAGAGGACATGCAGACCAAGCTGGACGAAGCAAAGACCGAGCTGCTCGCGCGGGCGGCCCGGGTAGCTGAGAACAGCCCGGCCGGGGGGCTACTTCCGACTGGGTCAGAGCGAGCGGAGCGTCCCGACCGCCCCGATCAGGACGCGATGCTCGCCTACCTCCAGCGCTACTACCTGCACACCGCCCCCGAGGACCTCCTCGACCGGGATCCGGTCGACGTGTTCGGGGCAGCGCTCTCGCACTACCGGATCGCGGAGATCCGCCCGCAGGGCACCGCGAACGTCCGCGTGCACACCCCCACGGTGGAGGAGAACGGCTGGACCTCCAGTCACTCCGTCGTCGAGATGGTCACGGACGACATGCCGTTCCTCGTCGACAGCGTCACCAACGAGCTGTCCCGCCACGGGCGGGGCATCCACGTCGTGATCCACCCGCAGGTCGTCGTCCGCCGTGACATCACCGGCAGGCTGATCGAGATCCTCGGCCCCGACTGCGACGCGCACGGCCCCGCCACCGCGCGCCCCCACGACTCCCTCGTGGAGTCCTGGATCCACGTCGAGATCGACCGCGAGACCGACAAGGCCGACCTCAAGCAGATCACCGCCGACCTGCAGCGCGTCCTGTCCGACGTACGGGAGTCCGTCGAGGACTGGGAGAAGATGCGCGACGCGGCGCTGCGCATCGCGGAGGTCCTGCCGAAGGAGCCGACCGCGCCCGACCTTCGCGAGTACGAGCTCGAAGAGGCCCGCGAGCTGCTGCGCTGGCTCGCCGACGACCACTTCACCTTCCTCGGCTACCGCGAGTACAACCTCGTCGACGGCGACTCCCTGGCCGCCGTGCCCGGCACCGGCCTCGGCATCCTGCGCTCCGACCCCCACCACAGCGGCAAGGACGACGGCCACCCCGTCTCGCCGTCCTTCAACCGGCTGCCGGCCGACGCCCGCGCCAAGGCCCGCGAGCACCGCCTGCTCGTGCTGACCAAGGCCAACAGCCGCTCCACCGTGCACCGCCCCTCGTACCTCGACTACGTGGGCGTCAAGAAGTTCGACGCCGACGGCAACGTCGTCGGCGAGCGCCGCTTCCTCGGCCTGTTCTCCTCCGCCGCGTACACCGAGTCGGTGCGCCGCGTCCCGGTCATCCGCCGCAAGGTCGTCGAGGTCCTCGAAGGCGCCGGCTTCGCGCCGTCCAGCCACGACGGCCGCGACCTGCTGCAGATCCTGGAGACCTACCCGCGAGACGAGCTGTTCCAGACCCCGGTCGACCAGCTCCAGGCCATCGCCACCTCCGTCCTGTACCTGCAGGAGCGCCGCCGGCTGCGGCTGTACCTGCGCCAGGACGAGTACGGGCGCTACTACTCCGCGCTGGTCTACCTGCCGCGCGACCGCTACACCACCGGCGTGCGGCTGCGCCTGATCGCGATCCTGCAGGAGGAGCTCGACGGCATCAGCGTCGACTTCACCGCCTGGAACACCGAGTCGATCCTCTCCCGCATCCACTTCGTCGTCCGCGTCCCGCAGGGCACCGAGCTGCCCAAGCTGACCGACGCCGACGTCGAGCGCATCGAGGCCCGGCTGGTGGAGGCCGCCCGCTCCTGGGCCGACGGCTTCGGCGAGGCACTGGTCGCCGAGCTGGGCGAGGAGCGCGCCGCCGAGCTGCTGCGCAAGTACGGGACCTCCTTCCCCGAGGGCTACAAGGCGGACCACTCGCCGCGCGCGGCCGTGGCCGACCTGTGCCACCTGGAGCGGCTGTCCGCCAGCGACCGCCGGTTCGCGCTGTCGCTGTACGAGCCGGTCGGCGCGGGCCCCGGCGAGCGCCGGTTCAAGATCTACCGCACGGGCGAGCAGGTCTCCCTGTCCGCCGTCCTGCCGGTCCTGCAGCGCCTGGGCGTCGAGGTCACCGACGAGCGGCCGTACGAGCTGCGGTGCAGCGACCGCAGCAATGCGTGGATCTACGACTTCGGCCTGCGGATGCCGGTCGCCGCCAACGGCGACAGCGCCGCCGGCTACCTCGGCGACGACGCCCGCGAGCGGTTCCAGGAAGCCTTCGCGGCGGTCTGGCAGGGCGACGCGGAGAACGACAACTTCAACACCCTGGTGCTCAGCGCCGGGCTGACCTGGCGCCAGTCCGTCGTCCTGCGCGCGTACGCCAAGTACCTGCGCCAGGCCGGTGCCACCTTCAGCCAGGACTACATGGAGGACACCCTCCGCAACAACGTCCACACCACCCGGCTGCTGATCTCGCTCTTCGAGGCGCGGATGTCGCCGGGCCGCCAGGCGGCGGGCAGCGAGCTCGTGGACGCGATGCTGGAGGAGCTGGACGGGGCCCTGGACCAGGTCGCCTCGCTGGACGAGGACCGGATCCTGCGGTCCTTCCTCACCCTGATCAAGGCGACGCTGCGGACCAACTTCTTCCAGCTGAACGACGCGGGCGAGCAGCACTCCTACGTGTCGATGAAGTTCGACCCGCAGGCCATCCCGGAGCTGCCGGCCCCGCGCCCCGCGTTCGAGATCTGGGTGTACTCCCCGCGCGTCGAGGGCGTCCACCTGCGCTTCGGCAAGGTCGCCCGAGGCGGTCTGCGCTGGTCCGACCGGCGCGAGGACTTCCGTACGGAGATCCTCGGCCTGGTCAAGGCGCAGATGGTGAAGAACACCGTCATCGTGCCCGTCGGCGCCAAGGGCGGCTTCGTCGCGAAGAACCTCCCCGACCCGTCGGTGGACCGCGACGCCTGGCTCGCCGAGGGCATCGCCTCGTACAAGATCTTCATCTCGGCGCTGCTCGACATCACCGACAACATGGTCGGCGGCGAGGTCGTCCACCCCAAGGCCGTGGTCCGCCACGACGAGGACGACACCTACCTCGTCGTCGCCGCCGACAAGGGCACCGCGACCTTCTCCGACATCGCCAACGGCGTCGCGGAGTCGTACGGGTTCTGGCTCGGCGACGCCTTCGCCTCCGGCGGCTCGGCCGGCTACGACCACAAGGGCATGGGCATCACCGCCCGCGGCGCCTGGGAGTCCGTCAAGCGGCACTTCCGCGAGCTCGGGCACGACACCCAGACGCAGGACTTCACCGTCGTCGGCGTCGGCGACATGTCGGGCGACGTCTTCGGCAACGGCATGCTGCTCTCGGAGCACATCCGCCTGGTCGCCGCCTTCGACCACCGGCACATCTTCATCGACCCGGACCCGAACGCGGCGCTCTCGTACGCGGAGCGCCGGCGCCTGTTCGAGCTGCCGCGTTCCTCGTGGGCCGACTACGACACCTCGCTGCTCTCGGCGGGCGGCGGCATCCACCCGCGCAGCGCGAAGGCCATCCCGGTCAACGCGCACGTCCGCGAGGCCCTGGGCATCGAGGCGGGCGTCACGAAGATGACCCCGGCCGACCTGATGAAGGCGATCCTTCACTCGCCGGTGGACCTGCTGTGGAACGGCGGCATCGGTACGTACGTCAAGGCGACGGCCGAGACGCACGCGGACGTCGGCGACAAGGCCAATGACGCCATCCGCGTCAACGGCGCCGACGTGCGGGCCAAGGTCATCGGCGAGGGCGGCAACTTGGGCCTGACCCAGCTCGGCCGCATCGAGTTCGCCCGGATCGGCGCCGGCGGCGAGGGCGGCAAGATCAACACCGACGCCATCGACAACAGCGCGGGCGTGGACACCTCCGACCACGAGGTGAACATCAAGATCCTGCTGAACGCGGTCGTCGCCGACGGGGACCTGACCGTCAAGCAGCGCAACAAGTTCCTGGCCCAGATGACCGACGAGGTCGGCCGGCTCGTCCTGCGCAACAACTACGCGCAGAACGTGGCGCTGGCCAACGGCGCGGCCCAGGCCCCCAGCCTGCTCCACGCCCAGCAGCGCTTCATGCGGCGCCTCGTCCGGGACGGACTGCTGGACCGGGGGCTGGAGTTCCTGCCCAACGACCGGCAGATCCGCGAGCTGCTGAACAACGGCAAGGGCCTGACCCAGCCGGAGCTGGCCGTCCTGTTCGCCTACACCAAGATCACGGTGGCGGACGAGCTCATCCACACCGAGCTGCCGGACGACCCGTACTTCGCCCGCCTGCTGCACGCCTACTTCCCGGGCGCGCTCCGCGCGAAGTTCCCCGAGCAGATCGACGGGCACGCGCTGCGCCGCGAGATCATCACCACCGTGCTGGTCAACGACACCGTCAACAGCGGTGGCTCGACCTTCCTGCACCGCCTGCGCGAGGAGACCGGGGCCTCCCTGGAGGAGATCGTCCGGGCGCAGCTCGCGGCCCGCGAGATCTTCGGGCTGGCCGCGGTGTGGGACGCCGTGGAGGCCCTCGACAACAAGGTCGCCGCCGACGTCCAGACCCGGGTGCGGCTGCACTCGCGGCGCCTGGTCGAGCGCGGTACGCGCTGGCTGCTGAACAACCGGCCGCAGCCGCTCCAGATCACCGAGACCATCGAGTTCTTCGCCGAGCGCGTGGAGCGGGTCTGGTCGGACCTGGCGAAGCTGGTGCGCGGCGCGGACCTCGAGTGGTACGAGGCGGTCATGGCCGAGCTGATCGGCGAGGGCGTGCCGCAGGAGCTGGCGGCCAAGGTGGCCGGCTTCTCGTCCGCCTTCCCGACGCTCGACATCGTCGCGATCTCGGACCGTACGGGTGTGGATCCGCTGGCCGTCGCCGAGGTGTACTACGACCTCGCCGACCGGCTGGACATCACCCAGCTCATGGACCGGATCATCGAGCTGCCGCGGGCCGACCGCTGGCAGTCGATGGCCCGCGCCTCCATCCGCGAGGACCTGTTCTCGGCGCACGCGGCCCTGACCGCCGACGTACTGGCGGTCGGCAACGGCGCCTCGACTCCCGAGGAGCGCTTCAAGGCGTGGGAGGAGAAGAACGCGGCGATCATCAGTCGGGCACGGACGACCCTGGACGAGATCCGGGGGTCGGACGACTTCGACCTGGCGAACCTGTCGGTCGCGATGCGGACGATGAGGTCGCTGCTGCGAACCCACGCGTAGCCCTGCGGGGCCCGGCCCGTTCGGGTGGCGGCCGGCCGTGGTCGCCGTGCGGCGCCGTGGCCGGGGGCCCGCCCCCGGACCCCCGCGCCTCAAACGCCGGCGGGGCTGGATGTGCCGACGGGATGTATGTGCCGGCGGGTGTGTGCGCCGACTGGGTGTATGTGCCTGCGGGGCGTGTGTGCCTGCGGGGCGTGTGTGCCCGCCGGGCGTGTGTGCCCGCGGGGGTGAACTCAGCGGGCCCGGGTGAATTCCTCGTACGCGGCGCAGACTTCCTCGGAGGGGCCGTCCATGCGCAGGACGCCCGACTCCAGCCAGATCGCCCGGTCGCAGGTCTCGCGGACCGTGCGGATGCCGTGGGAGACGAGGAAGACCGTGCCGGCCTGTTCGCGCAGCTCCTCGATGCGGGCCTGGCTGCGCCGCTGGAAGGCCGCGTCGCCGGTGGCCAGGGCCTCGTCGATCATCAGGACGTCGTGGTCCTTCGCGGCGGCGATGGAGAAGCGGAGCCGGGCGCCCATGCCGGAGGAGTACGTGCGCATGGGGAGCGAGATGAAGTCGTCCTTCTCGTTGATCCCCGAGAAGTCGACGATGTCCTGGTAGCGCTCGCGGATCCGCTGCTTGGTCATGCCCATCGCGAGGCCGCCGAGGACCACGTTGCGCTCGCCGGTCAGGTCGTTCATCAGGGCGGCGTTCACACCGAGCAGGGACGGCTGGCCGTGCGAGAAGATCCGGCCGCGGGCCACGGGCTGGAGGCCGGCGATGGCGGAGAGCAGGGTGGACTTGCCGGATCCGTTGCTGCCGATCAGGCCGATGGCCTCGCCCTTGTACGCGGTGAAGCTGACGCCCCTCACGGCGTGCACCTCGCGGATGCCGGGGGCGGGCCTCCGGGAGAAGATCCGGCTCAGGGCGGCGGTGGCGCCGCCCTTGCGCCCGCCGGTGCCGTGCACCTTGTAGATCACGTGGACGTCGTCCGCGATGACGGTCGGGACGCGGGTGTCCGGGGCCTGCGGGGCGTCCAGGACTTGGGGGACCGGTGGCGCGGTGCCGGCGGCGGTCGCGGTCCCCGGCGCCGATGCGGACACGGGTGCGGGTGCCGGTGCGTGTGCGGATGCGGATGTGGTTGCGGTGTCAGCCACGGCCGTACTCCTCCTCAGCCTTCCAGAAGAAAACGAACCCGCCCACGCCGACGATGAGGGCCCAGCCGAGCGCGATCAGCCATACGTGGTGGGGGAGCCGGCTCGCCTCGTACGTGTCGATGAGGGCGAAGCGCATCAGGTCGATGAACACGGCCGCGGGATTGAGCTTGAGGGCCATCGAGACCCAGTCCGGAAGGTGGTCCGCCCTGAGCATCGAGTCGATGGACCACATGACGCCCGAGGCGTACATCCAGGTCCGCAGGACGAAGGGCATCAGCTGGCTGACGTCCGGGCTCTTCGCGCCGACCCGCGCCATGATCATGGCGCAGCCGGCGCAGAAGCCGGCCAGCAGCAGGAGGGTCGGCAAGACGAGCAGCCAGCGCGCCGTGGGGGTCTGGCCGAAGGCCAGGAGCAGGACGATCAGCGCGCCCATGGTGATGAGCAGCTGCTGGAAGAGCTGGACGACGGTCGACAGGGGCAGCGAGGCGCGCGGGAAGTGCAGGGCGCGCACCAGGCCGAGATTGCCGTGGACGGAGCGGGTGGCGGCGTTGGCGCAGCTCCCGATGAAGTCCCAGACGAAGACTCCGGTGATCAGGAACGGCAGGTAGTCCGGCACGCCGTGGCTGGCGCGCATGACGATGCCGAAGATGAAGTAGTAGACGGCCGCGTTGAGCAGCGGGGTCACCAGGTGCCAGACCTGGCCGAGGCCGGCCTGGCTGTACTGGGCGTGCATCCGGGCGGTGGCGTACGCGGTCACGAAGTGGCGCCGGCCCCAGAGCCCCGCGATGTAGCGGGGGAGCGGGGGGCGGGCGCCGCTGAGGGTCAGGCCGTGGGCCGCCGCCAGTCGGGCGATCGGGTCCGGGGCGCGGCCCTGGGTCTTGGCCGGGCCGGGGGTCGGGGGCGCGGTGGTCACTGTCACGGGGGTCGCTTTCGACGGGGTCGGGGCGTCGGCTGGCGATGGGACGGGTCCGTATCGTCGCTACGGCGAGGTTAGGACGCTGGACGTCGGAACGCAACCGTATCGTCGTCACCGGTTATGCTCTGCTCATGACGACTGATCCCGCCGCCCCCGCCGCCCCCGCTCCCGCCGCCCGCCGGGCCCCCGCCGGGGCCGCGGTCCTGCGCGAGGACGTGACCGAGGCGATCCGGGCGGCCGTGGTCGAGGAACTGGCGACCGTGGGGTTCGCGCGCATGTCGATCGAGGGCATCGCGCGGCGGGCGGGCGTGGGGAAGACGGCCGTGTACCGCCGGTGGAAGTCGAAGCTCCACCTGGTCCTGGACCTGGTGGGGGCGTTCGCGGTGGACGGCCTGCCGGTGCCGGCGACGGGGACGCTCTACGGAGACGTACGGGCGCTGCTGGAGGTCATGTCCCACGTGCTGCGGCACCCGGTGGCCTCGGCGGTGATCCCCGACCTGCTGGTGGAGGCGGCACGCAACCCGGAGATCGCGGACGCGGTGAGGGGGGCGCTGCTGGAGGGGCAGCGGCGGATGGCGGAGGGGATCATCTCCGAGGCGGTCTCGCGGGGCGAGCTGCCGGTGGGGGTGGACGCGGGGCGGGCGCTGGATCTGGCGATCGGGCCCTTGTACTGGCGGCAGGTCGTCGTGCGCGACGAGGTCCCGGCGGGGTACCTCGACGGCCTGGCCAGGTCCGTGGTCGCCGGGCTGACGGCCGACAGGTCCTCTTGACGCGGCCGTCCCCGCGCCGGGACGGCCCTTAGGGCCAGCGGCCCGAGGTGAGGTGGGCGAGGGTGGGCTCCGGGGTGGCGGAGGGGGCCGCGGGGGCGGGGCGGCGGTCTTCGAGGGGGACGATCGGGGACGCGGGCTGATTCAGGAAGACGCGGCGGACCACCCGCTCCGCCGCGTGCCCGTCGTCGTACGCGCAGAACCGCGTCCGGAAGGACGCGCGCAACTGCGCGGAGCGGGAGCCCTGCCAGTGGCCGGTCGCGAAGATGTCCACCAGCTCGTCCTCCGTGCGGGCGATCGCGCCCGGCGGGAAGGCCCGCAGGTCGAAGTAGGTGCCGCGCGAGGCCTCGTACGCCTCCCAGTCGTCCGCGTGGATCACGATCGGCCGGTCCAGCGACGCGTAGTCGAACATCAGCGACGAGTAGTCCGTCACCAACGCGTCCGAGGCCAGGCAGAGTTCCTCCACGCAGGGGTGGGCCGAGACGTCCAGCAGGCGGGGGTGCGGATCGGGGGAGGGCGAGCCCGCGTACGTCAGGTGGGTGCGCGTCAGGATCGTGTAGCGCGGGCCCAGATCGCGCAGGATCCGCTCGAAGTCCAGGTGCTGCGGCCGGCTGCGCCGGTAGTCGCGGTGCGTCGGCGCGTACAGGATCGCGACGGAGCCCGGCGGGATGCCGAGGCGCTCGCGCAGTTCGAGGACGTCCGCCTGGGTGGCCCGGTGGAAGACGTCGTTGCGGGGGTAGCCGTATTCGAGGGTGGTGTACGAGGACGGGACCGCCTTTTCCCAGACGAGCGTGGAGTGACGGTTCGCGGAGAGCAGGTAGTCCCACTGGTCGGCGCCGCGCAGCAGGCCCGCGAAGTCCGTCGTCGGGGTGGCCGCCGGGCGGTCCTGGAGGTCGAGGCCGACCCGCTTGAGCGGGGTGCCGTGCTGGGTCTGGAGGAGGACCTGGCCGCGGCGCTTGACCAGCGTGCGCTCGAAGTTGACGTTCGTGACGAGGTACGTGGCGCGGGCCAGGGCCGTCCAGTATCCCGCCGAGCCGGGGCGCAGCAGGGCCGTTTCCCGGGGCAGGGTCGAGGCGTGCGCGGGGTCGCAGATCCAGGCCGTGCGCATGCGCGGGGCCAGTTCGCGGAGCTTGGCCTCGATCGCCGCCGGGTTGCAGGCGTAGCCGCCGTGCCAGTACGCGGAGAAGACCGCCAGTTCGGGGCGGAGCGGGAGCAGGCGCTGCGCGCGGTAGTGCAGGCGCAGGGCCGTTTCGCGCAGGCCCCGCCCCAGGGTGACGCCCGCGCGGCCCGTCGAGAGCGCGGCCGAGCGGAGCAGGGACAGCAGGCGGTACGTGCGCCTCGTGCCCAGCCGCATCAGGAGGTGGCGGGTCCGGTCCGTGCGGTTCAGGGACAGTGGGCGGGGGCCCGGGACGCGGTAGCGGCGCAGCAGGGCCGAGGCGCGGGCGAAGAACTCGGCGCGGGCGGCGCGCGGGAGCCGGCGCGGGTCGGCGTACAGGGCGCAGAAGTGCTCGGCCATCCGCCGGTGCACGACGGGCCGCCAGCGCTCCAGTTCGGGGCGGGTGGCGAGGTAGCCGAAGACGCGGTCGTACTGGTCGAAGACGTCGAGGTGGCGCCGGCTGGTGGTGGTCAGGATCGAGCCGGTGCGGCGCTGGCGGTAGTGGACGCACACCCGGTCCAGGACGGCCACGGACTGCGCCGCGAGGAGCGCGGGGTAGGTCCAGGGCGTGTCCTCGTAGAAGCCGGGCGGGAAGGAGAGGCCCTCGCGCTCCGCGTACTCGCGGCGGTAGGCCTTGTTCCACACCACCATCAGCATGCCGAGCAGCGCCGGGCGGTCGGCGAGCCGGAAGCTGGCCGGGCCGTCCTCGCGCAGGCGCTGCGAGAGCCGGTTGCGCACCAGCTCCCCGGTCCAGAAGGTGCGCGCGTAGTCGTATACGAGGACGTCCGGGGAGCCCGTGGCCTTCAGCCGGTCGGTGATGGCCTGCAGGGCGCCCGGGGCGAGGGTGTCGTCCCCGTCCAGGAAGATCAGGTAGTCGCCGGTGGCCCGGGCCAGGCCCGCGTTGCGGGCCGGCCCGAGGCCGAGGTTGTGCGCCAGGTGCACGGCGGTCACCCGGGGGTCCCGGGCGGCGTAGTCGTCGATGATCGAACCGCAGGCGTCCGGGGAGGCGTCGTCGACCGCGATCAGTTCGAGATCCGGGTACGACTGGGTCAGGACCGAGTCCAGACTCTCCTGGAGGAACGCCTGGACCTTGTACGCGGGCACGATGACGCTGAACCGGGTCACGGCACATCCAGGGGTCGGCGCGGGCATATGGCCCAGGAACCCCCGGCGTGGCGTTCGGGTTACGCAGGGTGCGGCATTCGGGTTACGCAGCGTCAAGGCCGCACGTCAACGCCATGATCCAGCGGTGTCCGGCGGCCTCTCGGCCCGCTACTTGACCGCTCCCGCCATCACCCCCGAGACGAACTGCCGCTGGAAGGCGAAGAAGACGATCAGCGGCACCAGCATCGACAGGAACGCGCCGGGCGCGAGCACGTCGATGTTGTTGCCGAACTGCCGTACCTGCTGCTGGAGGGCGACCGTGACGGGCGGGTGCGCCGAGTCCGCAAAGACCAGCGCGACCAGCATGTCGTTCCACACCCACAGGAACTGGAAGATGCCGAGCGAGGCGATCGCCGGACCGCCCAGCGGCAGCACCACCCGGGCGAACAGCCGCAGTTCGCCCGCCCCGTCCAGACGGGCCGCCTCCAGCAGCTCGCGCGGGATCTCCGCGAAGAAATTGCGCAGCAGGAACACCGCGAACGGCAGCCCGAAAGCGGTGTGGAACAGCACCACCCCCGCCGTCGTCTCGAACAGCCCGATGGCGCCGAAGAGTTCGGAGACTGGGATCAGCGCCACCTGTACGGGTACGACGAGCAGTGCGACCACGAGCAGGAACAGCCAGTCCCGGCCCGGGAACTCCAGCCAGGCGAAGGCGTATCCGGCGAACGCGCCCAGGGTCAGGACCAGCAGGGTCGCCGGGACGGCGATGGCCGCGGTGCTCAGCAGGGAACCGGTGATGGTGTCGTTGGCCAGCAGCCGCTCGTAGTTGCCGGCCGTCAGGCGCGAGGGAGCGGTCAGCACCTGCCACCAGCCACCCCGGTTCAGGTCGGTGGGGGAGAGGAAGGAGGAGATCAGCAGGCCGAGCGTGGGCACCAGCCAGAACAGGCCGGCCAGCACCAGGAAGACGCGCAGCGCCCCGCCGGCCGCGCGGGAGGCGACGCCTCGCAGGGTGTTCATCGGCGGGCCTCCCGGCGCATCCGGCGGATGTTGTAGGCCATGACGGGGACCACCAGCACCAGCAGCAGGACGGCGATGGCGGAGCCCAGCCCCGGATCGGCGTCCGTGCCGAAAGAGGTCCGGTACAGCTGGAGCGCGAGGACGTTGGCGTCGTCCTGCACCGCGCCCGGCGCGATCACGAAGACCAGGTCGAAGACCTTCATGACGTTGATGACGAGGGTGACGAGGACGACCGCCAGGACGGGCCCCAGCAGCGGCACGGTGATCCGCCGGAACACCTGCCACTCGCTCGCCCCGTCCACCCGCGCCGCCTCCAGCAGCTCGCGCGGCAGGGCCGCCAGCCCGGCCCCGATCAGCACCATCGCGAACCCGGCCCACATCCATACGTAGGCCCCGATGACCGCCGGGGTGACGAGGGACGGACCGAGCCACTCCACCCCCGCGTACGCCTCGCGGAAGTTCGAGGCGGGCAGCCGCAGCCGCGCGCCGTCGGCCTTCGCCGACAGGGTGAAGGTGCCGTCGGCCCGGGCCGTCGCCGAATCGACCACGCGGCCGTCCTTGACCGCCTCGATCCGCAGCCCGGCGAGCGCGGACTCGGTGGGATCGACCGTGTTCGTCGCACCGCCCCCGCCCCGGGTGAAGTCCTGCCAGGCGGTACCGGTGACCTTCCCCGGCTCGGTGGCGGCCGGTTTCGCCGGCCGCGTTCCCGCGGGCAGGGCCTCCGGGGCTATGCCGACCAGCGGGATCAGCGCGGGCACGCCCGCCCGTACCGGATCGCGGGTCACGTACGTGCCCCCGTCCGCCGGGAGCAGCGGGGAGTCCCGGCCCGGACGGGCCTTGGGGAACGCCGAGGACTCGGCGAAGGTGTCGTGGACCCCGACCCAGACGGCGTTCGCGACGCCCCGGTCGGGGTCGTGGTCGTAGACGAGCCGGAAGATGATGCCCGCCGCGAGCATCGAGATGGCCATCGGCATGAAGACGAGCAGTTTGAACGCCGTTCCCCAGCGCACCCGTTCGGTGAGCACGGCGAAGATCAGCCCGAGCGCGGTGGCGGTGGTCGGCGCCAGCACCACCCACACCGCCGTGTTCTTCAGGGCGGTGCGGATCGTGTCGTCGTGCAGGATCTCCCGGTAGTTGCCGGCGCCGACGAAGGCGTCGCCGGAGCGGTCGAAGAAGCTGCGGTAGAGCGAGTAGCCGATGGGGTGCACGACGAGCGCGCCGAGCAGGACGAGGGCGGGCAGGAGGAACGCCGCCGCGGTCAGGCGCCGGCGCCGGGCCTCGGTGGCCCGGGTGGGCGTGCCCGCGGCGCGGGCGGCGGGTCGGGTGGGTCCGGCGGGTCCGGTGGCTTGGGTGGCTTCGGTGGGGATCACGGGATCAGTTCCCGTAGGCCTTGGCCGCGTCCGCCTCCAGCTTCGCCTGGGCCCCCGCCACGTCCGAGGGGTTCGCCAGGAAGTCCTGGAGCGCCTTCCACTCGCCCGCGCCCGGGGTCCCGCCGAAGACCGCCGGAGCCTGGTCGGACATGTCGAAGCGGAAGTCGTCGCCCGCCGCGATCAGCGCCTTGGCGATGTCGCGCTGGATGTCGTTCGGGTAGGCGCTCAGCTCCAGCGTCTTGTTCGGCGAGAGGAAACCGCCCTCGCGGGCGTGGACCCGCGCCGCGTCCGTCGAGGCCAGGAACGTCAGCAGCGCCTGCGCGCCCTTCGAGGGCTTCAGCGCGACCGCCACGTCACCACCGGAGACCACCGGGGCCTTGGCGCCGACCGAGGGGAAGGGGAAGACCAGGGCGTCCTTGCCGACCTTCGCCTCCGTCTGCGCGATGTTCACCGCCACGAAGTCACCCTCGTAGACCATCGCGGCCGCCGGGCGGTCGCCGCCGGTGAAGGTCTGCGTCACCGACTTCGGGAACTCCGTCGACAGGGCCCCGCTCTGGCCGCCCGCCAGGAAGTCCTTGCGGCCGAACAGCTCGGCGAGCGAGGTCAGCGCCTGCTTGACGCTGTCGTCCGTCCACTTGATCTCGTGCTTGGCGAGCTGGTCGTACTTCTCCGGACCCGCCTGGGAGAGGTAGACGTTCTCGAACCAGTCGGTCAGGGTCCAGCCGTCGGCGCCGGCCACCGAGACCGCCGGAGTGCCGGACGCGGACAGGGTGTCGGCCGCGGTGAGGAGCTCCTTCCAGGTCTTCGGGGGCGTCACGCCCGCCGCCTCGAAGGCCTTCGCGTTGTACCAGATCAGCGACTTGTTGGCGGCCTTGTAGTACACGCCGTACTGGGTGCCGCCGACCGCACCCAGCGTCTTCCAGCCGTTCGAGTAGTTCTTGTCGAGCTGCGCCTGCGCCTCGGCGCCGACCGGCTGTGCCCACTTGTTCTTCACCGCCGACACCAGCGCCCCGACCTGGGGGAGCAGCGCCACGTCCGGCGGGGCCCCGCCGGCGATCTTGGAGCCGAGGAAGGTGACGATCGGGTCCTGCGCCGGAACGAAGGTGACGGTGGCGCCGGTGCGCTGCTCGAACTCCTTGAGCACCTTGGTGAAGTTCGCCTGCTCGGGGCCCGTCCAGACCGCCGCGACCTCCAACTTCTCCCCGTCGAGACGAGGTAGCGCGACGGTGGGCCCGGCGGAGGCGTCGGGGCCGTCGGTCCCCTTCGAAGGTTCCTTGCCGTCGCTGCCGCACGCGGTGAGCGCGAGCGCGGCGGACGCGGCGAGCGCCGCCCAAGCGGCTGCCCTCGTACGGGCCTTGGCCCCGCGCGCGCGGGTCCTCGTCCCGGTCGTGCCGGTGTTCGCGCCGGCCGTGGTGCGGGTGTTCGTGCCGTGCATGGCTCTGCCCCCGATGCCTGTGTGGCTGTGGTGTGTCCCGTGCCACAAGGTCTACGCCGACCCGACCACCCCCGCAATAGCGCCCCGCTAGGGCCGGGTCCGTGAACCACTCGCCGGGCGCTGGATTCGCCCGTCGGTCAGGGGGCGGGCGGGAACAGTACGGGTATGGCCGACACCAGGTGCGAGGCCCGGTCCAGGGCGCTGGCCAGCAGGGCGAGGTCGGTCGGGCCGTTGCCCAGCTCGCGCACGGGGCGGCGGGCCGGCGGATCGCCCATCCGCTCCCACTCCACCGGCACCACCGTCGGCCGCTGCGTCGCCGTCCGCGGGATCCGGCCCGTGACCCGGCCGCCCTGGAACGGGACCGTGCGGCCGTCGGCGTACCGGAGCAGACCGCGCCCTGGACCGGGCTGGTCCGGGGCGTCGAGCTCCACGCGCAGGGTCGTGAGCCGGGCCAGTTCGGTGTCGGCCGTCCGGTCCGGACGGGCGCTGGTGGCCACCAGGTGCACACCGAGCCGGGCGCCCTCGCGGGCCACCGCCTCCAGCGCGCGCACCACCGAACCGGCGGCGGGGCGGCCCGTACTGCCCAGGCCCGGCGCGACCAGCGCGTCGAAGTCGTCCACCAGGACGACCAGCCGGGGCAGCGGGCTCGGCCCCGCGGCCGGATCGGTGCGGACGGCCGACGCGCGCAGCCGCAGGGTGCCGGAGCGCTGGGGTTCGAGGTCGCCGCGCAGCTCGCCGGGCGTGGGCGGGCGGGGCGAGACCATCCGGCCGGACACCTCGCGCAGCGCGTGCCACTCGGGGAACGGCACCCCGTCCAGCAGCTCGGACCGCCGCTTCAGCTCGGCGCCCAGCGCTTGCGCGAACTCCCGCATGCGCAACGGGTCCGAGGCGATGAGATGGGCCGAGACGTGCGGCAGCTCCGTACAGGGCAGCAGCCCGTCACCGCGCTCGCCGCCGGCCCCGTCGAGCAGGACCAGGCCGAGCCGGTCGGGCCGGGCGGCGGCCGACAGCGAAGCGGCCACGGAACGCAGCAGCTCGGTACGGCCGCTGCCGGCCGGCCCCTCGATCAACAAGTGCGGTCCGTCGGTGGCGAGTTCGGCGCCCACCGGCCCGCGCCGACCGGTGCCGAGCACGATCTCGGCGAGGCCGCCCACACGCTGCCCCTGGTCGGTGGCGGCGGCCCAGCGGGCCATCAGCGAGGCCGGAGTGGCCCTGGCCAGCCCCAGCTCGTCCAGCAGCCGGGAGGTCGGGGGGAGGGTGGCGGCGGCGGGCCTATAGCCCTCCGTGGCCGGGGAGTCGGCCTTCAGCGGGGCCAGGGCGCGGGCGAAGCGCTCCGCCCAGGCCGCCGAGACGGCGTCGGCGGTGGCCGTCTCGCCGGACGGCACCGGCTTGCCGCCGGAGACCGCGAAGGTCCGTACGGCCGTGGCCACGTCGCCGCTGAGCAGGGCGACCGCACGGCAGTCCCGGAAGGCCGGTGCGGCCGCGCAGGCCGCCTCGTACGTCTCGGCGACGGGGGAGGCGGGGGTCGCGGCCGGGGACTCGGCGAGCGCGAGCACGTGGATCCCGGCGGCGGGACCGTGCGAGGCGAGGCGGCCGGTGAGGTCGCGGAGGGCGCCGGCGCCGGGGTCCCCGTCGAGGACGAGGAGGGTGTACGGGCCGCGGTAGGCGTACGTGGCCTCGCGGACCGCGTCCGGACCGGCGGTGGCCCAGTGGGTGCCGAGGGGGCCGTCGTCGAGACGGCGGGTCAACTCGCCGACGCGGGCGGCCGTCTGGTCGCGGTCGTACGCGAGCAGCAGCCGGCAGTCCTGGCCGTGCGCGGGCCGTACGTGGGGCAGCCAGCCGAGCCAGCCCCAGTCGCGGCGGCGTTCGGCGAGCGGGCGGGCCCGGTCGGCGGCGACCAGCACGATCTCCAGCCGCTGGCCGGGGGCGTGCAGGGCGGCGAGCTGGGCGATGACCGAACGGGCCACGCCGGTCAGGCGGGGCCGGGGTCCGGCGATGCCGAGCGCGCCGGACTCCAGGAGCGCGACCTTGCTGCCGACACCGAGGGTGACGTCGAGCCCGGGGGGCCCGGCCCACAGCCGGTCGGCCGGTCCGAGGGCGGCGAGCAGCAGCGCGGCGGGGTCGTCGACCCCGGGTCGCGCGGCCGTGGAGACCGCTTCGCCCGCGTGGGCCGCCGACTCGGCGACCGCCCGCACCTGGGCGGACTCCTCCCCGCGCACCCACTTGCGCGCCCAGGCCCCGATGCCGCGGCGGGCTCGCCGCGGTTCGGAGGAACCGGGCCCGTCGGCCTGGGAGTCGGGGGCGGGGGCCGCGGCGGAGGCGGCGGAGGCGGCGGGGGC
>NZ_JAGGOW010000202.1 GCF_018614135.1 Streptomyces sp. ISL-66 | reverse complement strand
CGGCCCCGTGCCCGGCCCCGTGGCCGGGTCCGTCGGGGTGCCGGGTCCGGTGGGCCCTGTGGATCCGGTGGGGCCCGGGGATCCGGTGGATCCGTCGGGGGCGGCGCCCGCAGTGGTGGGAGGCCTCGCACCGGGTGTGGCGCCGGGCCGGTTCCCGGAGCCGCCGGGTGCGGTGGTCGTGGCTCCGCCCGGGGCGGAGCCGCCGGGGGGCTGGGATCCCGGGGTGCCGGTCGACGTACTGCTCGAAGAGGCGCCGGCTCCCGCCGTCGCCGGTGGCAGGGGCTGGAACTCCACCCCGCCCTTCGGCACGACGTTCTCGCCCGCGCCCCGCTCGGGGACCGCGGCCGCCGCGCCCACGGCCACGTAGCCCTCGCGCGCCGGGCCGCCGCAGCCGGTGAGGGCGGCGGCAGCCGTGCAGCACAGGACGAGGACGGCGAGGGGGGCGGCTGACCGCGATGCCTTTCGCATCCGGGCAGTTTTCCTGACGTCCCGTCAATTGGGAAGTCGGTGTCGCGGATTGCCGGTGGGTTCGGCGGGGGCGGCTACTCGCCGATCAGGCCGACCCGCAGCTGCGCGAGCGTGCGCGTGAGCAGCCGGGAGACGTGCATCTGGGAGATGCCGACCTCCTCGCCGATCTGCGACTGCGTCATGTTCGCGAAGAACCGCAGCATGATGATCTGCCGTTCCCGCGGCGGGAGTTTGGCCAGCAGCGGCTTGAGCGACTCGCGGTACTCGACTCCCTCCAGCGCGGTGTCCTCGTACCCCAGCCGGTCCGCGAGCGAGCCCTCGCCGCCCTCGTCCTCGGGGGAGGGCGAGTCGAGGGAGGAGGCGGTGTAGGCGTTGCCGACGGCGAGGCCGTCGACCACGTCCTCCTCCGAGACCCCGAGCACGGCGGCGAGCTCCGGCACGGTCGGCGAGCGGTCGAGCTTCTGGGCGAGCTCGTCGCTGGCCTTGGTGAGGGCCAGGCGCAGTTCCTGGAGCCGGCGCGGGACGCGGACGGACCAGGAGGTGTCGCGGAAGAACCGTTTGATCTCACCGACGACCGTCGGCATCGCGAACGTCGGGAACTCCACGCCGCGCTCGCAGTCGAACCGGTCGATGGCCTTGATCAGCCCGATCGTGCCGACCTGGACGATGTCCTCCATCGGCTCGTTGCGGCTGCGGAAGCGTGCCGCCGCGTACCGCACGAGGGGGAGGTTCAGCTCGATCAGGGTGTCGCGCACGTACGCCCGCTCCGGGCTGTCCGCGTCCAGACCGGCAAGTCGGTGGAAGAGGGAGCGGGAGAGGGTGCGGGTGTCAATGCGGGTGGTGTCGATGGCTTCCGAGCGGTTGGACACTGCCGGCATTTCACGCTTGACGAGCGTGAGCACCTTCGAGCTGCCCTGGTCTACGGACATGCCACCCCCTTGAGGTCGCGGACGGTCGCGTTTCTCTGCGCGCCCGTCGGAGGAACGCAGCCTCCACCTGAATACCGGAGGCGGGGCTGCGGCAAACGCGGTTCCAGCAGAATGTCACATGTCGGCAACACGCTGTAGCGCCATGTCGACATGTATCTCCAGCGACAGAGCACGATAGGCCTGCTCTAGGGCGCATTGGTGCCGGTCTGTCAGGAAACGCGGGGAATGATCTCCACCCGATCCGGTTAAGCCTCGATCCTGTTTGCGGATCGCAGCCGGGCGAAGCTCCGGGCGAGCAGCCGTGAGACGTGCATCTGCGAGACGCCGAGCTCGGCGCTGATCTGCGACTGCGTCAGATTGTTGTAGTACCGCAGGAGGAGGATCCGCTGCTCCCGCTCGGGCAGTTGTACGAGGAGGTGGCGGACGAGGTCGCGGTGTTCGACCCCGGCCAGCTCGGGGTCCTCGTAGCCGAGGCGGTCGAGCAGGCCCGGCAGGCCGTCACCCTCCTGGGCGGCCTCCAGGGAGGTCGCGTGGTAGCTGCGGCCGGCCTCGATGCAGGACAGCACCTCGTCCTCGCTGATGCGCAGCCGCTCGGCGATCTCGGGGGTGGTCGGGGTGCGGCCGTGGAGGGTGGTGAGGTCCTCGGTGGCGGCGTTGACCTGGACCCACAGCTCGTGGAGGCGGCGCGGGACGTGGACGGTGCGGACGTTGTCGCGGAAGTACCGCTTGATCTCGCCCACGACGGTCGGCATCGCGAAGGTCGGGAACTGCACCCCGCGCTCGGGGTCGAACCGGTCGATCGCGTTGATCAGTCCGATCGTGCCGACCTGGACCACGTCCTCCATCGGCTCGTTGCGGCTGCGGAAGCGGGCGGCCGCGTACCGGACGAGCGGGAGGTTGGCCTCGATGAGGGCCGCGCGCACCCGGGTGTGTTCGCCGGTGCCCGGCTCCAGGTCCTTCAGCTGCCCGAAGAGCACCTGGGTGAGGGCGCGGGTGTCGGCGCCGCGGGTGCTCTGCGGCCTCGGCGTGAAGGTGACCGCGGGCCCCGGGGGGGCCTCCTGCTGGGGCGGTACGTGCGACTCGGGCTGCGGGTCCCGGGGCGGGTCGGGGCGGGGCCCCGGGTCCTGCCGCGGGGCCTGCCCGGGGTCCTGCCCCGGATCCTGCGGGGGCTGCGGGTGCGGGTCCTGTCGCGGGTCGGGCTGTGAGCCCAGCTGCGAATCCAGCTGTGAGTCCTGCTGGGGCGGCACCTGAGGCGCAGTACTGGCCGGCACGGTCACGCCACCCCTTCACGTCACGTCATCAACTCATCCGTCAAAAGCGGTCATAGCATCACAAGACATGTGCACTGTGTGCAAGCACCGTATATTGCCGTGTTGAGGGCAAGTTGGGCATAACAGGGCATCTTGCCCCGTCTGCGGGAACGCGAAAAGCCCCCCACCCGTCGGAGTGGGGGGCCGGGAAGTCCGGAAACCGCTTCAGCGTACGGGTTCAGCGCACCAGTTCGGTCATGAACTCGCCGATCGCGTTCGCGGCATCCGAGATCCCCTGGAACCCGATTTGCACCATATCGGCGGCTTTTTTGGGCTGAGTGATGATGACGAAGAGGACGAAGACGGTGAGGGCGCCCGAGATCAGCTTCTTGGTTTCCACGTGCGCTGTCGGCCTCCCCAACCGGTCCTGCAAGGTCGGGTGAGTCTAACCGCTGCTGTTCGAACCCTCACCTGCCCTTTAGGGACCAATGGCCCGGCATCCCAGGCCCTTTGCCGGGGGGCCGGGGGTGGGGGGAGCCGCAGAATTGAACACGAGCCCACCGGTTCTGGCAGGAAGCCGGTGGGTGAGGGACGGGACCTCACTGCGGGGTCCGAGCCGCGAGCTTCCCCCTGACCGCGGCTCGGACTGGCAGGTTCCGTTCCGATCGGGGGAAGTGGCTTGTCCCCCCGATGCCACTTCCCCCGTCCCCACCGTCGAAGGTCCCGGCTCCGGTCGGGGCCTTCTCCGTATGGTCCGGCCGGGACCCGCGAGCTCACCCGGCGAGCTACTCCAGGCCGCCGAGCAGGTCGGTGAGGGGCTGGACGGGGGCGATCACGGGCTGCAGCTGGTTCGGGACCTCCATCAGCTGGTTGAGCTCGTTCAGGCCGCCGTTCAGCCGGCCGCCGAGCTCCTGCACGGAGGACGGGGCGGCGCCCTCCGGCATCCCCGGGGCCGCCGTCGGCAGGTCCGGGAGGGTGAGCGGGGCGACGGGAGCGGCGGTGGCGGCCGGTGCGGCGAGGCCCGCGGCGGCCCCCGCGAGGGCGAAGGCGGCGAGGATGCGCTGGGTCTTGGTCATACCGTGACAACGGCCGAGGGGGCGGGCGGTCACGCGGCGGCCCCGCGCGGTGCGCACGGACGGGCCAACCCGGCCGCGACCGCGGGACCGGCCGCGACCGCCGGCCCGGCGGGCGGCGGCTCAGCGGGGGGCGGTGCCCCAGCCGGTGTCCGTCCCGGAGTCTTCGGCCACCACGCGGTCCGCGGCCGCCGAAGCGGGCACGGCGCGTACGTCGCGAACGGCGTGAATGCCGAACACGGCCACAATGGAAAATGCTGCCACAAAGACGGCAAATGCCGTACGTTTCATTCTCAATCCCCCCGAAAAGCCATGGAAACGGAGGGGCTTCGGCTGCCCGCCCCGCGCCTTCGAGGCTGGCGTGAGCAAGCCGCAGGTGGCAAGATCCGACCGACCTCGTGATCAAGACTGTCGCAAGAGAGACAGCCCCAAAATGAACCAAAACGGTACCGACCCACTTGGCCTGATCGACGCTGTTCCCACCCTCCATCCCATAGCCATGGAGCTGTACCGGTGGATAGCCCACCGGACCGTACTGAACGTCGGCAACGCGGCGCTCGCCGCCGAATGCAGCCCCGACGAGGCCGCCGAGGCCCTCGACACGCTGCTCGAACTCGGCCTGCTGCGCCGGATCGGGACCGAGCTGGTCACCGCGGTCTCCCCGTCCGAAACCTCCATCAGCACCCTCAACGCGCACGAGTCGCGGCTGCTCGAGGAACGCCGCCGGCTCTCGTTGCTGCGTGACCAGATCCAGTCGCTGTCCTCGGTGTACGCGCACGCGGGCGCCGGCCAGGCCCCCGCCCTGGAATGGATCACTTCGGTCTCCACGATCCGGGAGACGCTCACCCAGCTGGCCGTCACCTGTAAAGAAGAGGTACTGGCCGCGCAGCCGGGCGGGCCCCGCCCCAAGGACGAGCTCACCGAGTCCGCGGGCCGCGACCTGGACCTGCTGGGCCGCGGGATCAAGCTCAGGACGCTCTACCAGTACTCGGCCCGCTTCGACGCGGACACCAGCCAGCACGCCGCACTGCTGACCTCCCACGGCGCGCAGATCCGTACGATCACCGGCGGCCTGATGCGCCTCCTCGTCTTCGACCGCGAGACGGCGGTCATCCCGCTCGGCGACACGAGCGGCGGGGCCGTCCTCATCCGCGACGCGGGGATCTGCACCTTCATGGTCCAGGTCTTCGAACTGCTGTGGGTGCGCGGCGAGGCGATCGACCAGGGCCGCGACCGGCCGGTGGTCCAGGACCTCACCGACCAGACCAAGCAGGCGATCATGAGCCTGCTCATCGAAGGCGCCGACGATCGGGCGGTGGCGCGCACGCTCGGCATCTCGGTGCGCACCTGCCAGCGCCACGTCTCGGACATCATGGCCCGGGTGGGCGCCGAGAGCCGGCTCCAGCTGGGATATCTGATCCGCGAGAAGAACCTCGTCATCGGATAAGTGCCCGCTTTTGCGGTCCTGTGGGCCGGATGGCCGAGTGCGCTACGAATTGTGAAACGAATGTCGAGCTGCCGGGCAATAAGGGGAGAATTCTTCTGCCGGGCGGCTCGCGGCCGTCTTAGGATGCTTTCGTGATCACGATAGCCAAGCTCGCTGACGAGCTACTCGATGTTATTGCCGAAGAAGATCCCCTCCACGAGTTCATTCAGGGCCTGCCCGGGTATGACCATCTGCTGAGCGACCACGACGAAGCGTCGGAAGCGCAATTGCGGGAACGGGCGCTGAGTATCGCCAAGGCCGCCGAGGAACTCGATGCCGAGGGCCCGGAATGGGTGACCCGGGCGGTGGTGCTCCAGCAGGCGGCCGCGGTGGTGGCCCGGATCGACGCCCGGCTGGTCGAGCACACCATGGTCGACTACCTGGTCTCGCCGATCGCCCGGCTCCTGACCATGGTGCCGCTCGCCCGTCCGATCGACGAGGAGCAGGAGCGCGCGTACCTGACGCGGCTGGCCTCGATCCCCGCCTACCTGGAGAAGGCGGCGGCGCGGCACCGCGCCGGAGTGGCCGCCGGTCGGCTCCCGGTGGCGGAGCGGGCGCGCTACGCGGTGTCCCGGCTGGACGCGTACCTCGCGGACCCCGAGGGCGACCCGTTCCGCGCGCCGGTGCTGACCGGGCCGCGGGCCGCGGAGCGGGACCGCCTGATCGAGGAGGCGGTGCGGCCGGCGTTCGCCGCGTACCGCGAGGTACTGGACAAGGACATCGCGCCGCACGGCCGTCCCCCGGAGCAGGTGGGCCTGTGCTGGCTGCCGGAGGGCCGGGAGGCCTACGCGGCGCTGGCGCGGGTGCACACCACGACCGAGCTCACCCCCGAGCAGCTGCACCGGACCGGCCTCGACCTGATCGAGCGGCTGGCCGAGGAGTACGTGGCGATCGGGTCCCGGGTCTTCGGACTGCACACGGTGGCCGAGGTGCAGCACCGGCTGCGTACGGACGAGTCGCTGCGCTGGGGCAGCGCGGAAGAGGTGCTGGCCTCCACGCGGGCGACGATGGACCGCGCGGAGGAGGCGGCGCCGCAGTGGTTCGGCCTGATGCCCTCGCACCGCTGCGTGCTGGAGCCCACACCGGAGGCGGACGCGCCCAACGCGGCCTCCGCCTGGTACAACCCGGGGGCGCTGGACGGGTCGCGGCCGGGTACGTACCTGGTCAATACCTATCGGTCGACCGATAGGGACCGGTACATCGCGGAGGCGGTCACCTTCCACGAGGCGGTGCCCGGGCACCACTTCCAGATCACGGTGGCCCAGGAGCTGACGGAGCTGCCGCGGCTGAGGCGCCTGGCGGCGATCAACTCCTACAGCGAGGGGTGGGGGCTGTACAGCGAGCGGCTGGCCGACGAGATGGGCCTCTATTCCGATGACATCGCGCGGCTCGGCATGCTCGCGATGGATTCGACCCGGGCGGCCCGGCTCGTGGTGGATACGGGATTGCATGCATTCGGCTGGAGCCGGCAGCGGGTGGTCGAATACCTGCGGACCAATACGGTGATGTCGGAAGTGGAGATCCAGTCCGAAACCGACCGGTACATTGAAATGCCCGCCCAGGCTCTTTCCTATATGGTCGGGCGGCTGGAAATTCAGCGGCTGCGGGCGAGGGCCGAGCGGGAAATGGGCGCGGACTTCGATGTCCGCGCCTTTCACGATCTGGTGCTGGGCGGCGGCGCCCTGCCGATGGCGGTGCTCGACGACGTGGTGGCCGCATGGACGGCGAAGGTGACCGGAGTGTCCGCCTGACGCTCCCGGTGCGGGGCAGCCACGGAGCCCCGCACCGGCCGGCGGCCGGTGCGGGGCTATCGCGGGGGACGTGCGGGGCGTCCGTGCGCGGTGCCGACTGCGCGGGGCCGACGCGCGGGGCCGGCTACGCGGTGGCCGCGACCGGCTCGTTCTCCGCCCGAGCCGCCTGCGCGTCGCGCGCGGCCATCATCTTCTCCAGCCGCAGGACCAGCGGGATCCCGATGGTGCTGACGCACACGAGGAAGACCCAGGGCCAGACCGCTCCCTTGGAGAGCAGCAGGGTGAGCAGTCCGGGAGCCAGGGTCTGGCCGACCGTCCAGGAGAGCTGGAAGACCGCGAGGTACCGGCCGCGGGCGTGCTTGGGCGCCAGCGAGACGCTGAGGTCGTCCATCGGCGGAGCCTGGACGATCTCGGCGAGGGTGTAGATGAACATGGCCACGTACAGCCCGGCGACCACCAGCCAGCTCGGCGACTCGCTGAGCGCGCCGAAGATCCCGAAGGCGAGGATGTTGAGTCCGCAGGCGGCCGCGATCAGGCGGGTCTGGCGGAACCGCTCCAGCTGCCGGCTGATGATCGTCTGGGTGGCGGCCACCTGGATGGTGTTGAGGACGAGCAGGGTGCCCGCCAGCCAGGCGCCGCGGTGCAGCCCCTCGATGATGTAGACGGCCAGCAGCACGCTGTTGAGCATGGCGCCGAAGACGCACAGAAGGTTGAGCGAGACCATCGTCATGTACGGGCGGTCGCGCAGCACGGTGGCGTACGAGACCTTCGCGGGCGGCTCGTCCACGGTCGTCGAGGCGGCGGCCTGCGCCTTGGCGGCGGCTTCAGCGTCCGGCCGCCAGGTGAGCAGGAGGGCCGCGCCGAGGACGAAGCTGAGGGTGTTGGCTATGACGACCGCGTCCAGGCCGGCGGTGCCGCCGAAGCCCACGGCGAAGGCCGCGATGGCGCCGCCGAGGCCCAGGCCCATGTTGCGCAGGGCGCGGACGAAGCCGAACCAGCGGGGCCGCTCGCCGTCCTTCGCGGCCAGGACCACCAGGCCGCTGCTGCTCGTCCAGTACGTGGCCTGGCCCGCCTGGGTCAGCAGGGCCACGATCACGATCTTCCACACCTGGTCGGCGAGGAGGAACCCGCCGAAGCCCACGGCCGAGATGAGGTTGCCGGCGGCGGCCACGGTGCGGGCTCCGAAGCGGTCGATCAGCGGGCCGACGAGGATCGCGGTGGGGAAGGCCAGGAACCTCGCCAGGGTGAGCGCGGCGCCGATGGCCGGCAGCGACAGCGTCGTGGTCTGCGCGAAATAGACCACGATGAAGGCCAGGACCAGGCCGCTTCCCACGCTGTCGATGGCGTGTGCGCCGACGAGGTTGCCCTGGCCCTTCATCTGGGGGAGGCCCAGCCGGGACATCAGGCTCTCGCCCTCGGGGGGCGGCGTCTGCCCGGGGGGGGTCGCGGTCGTGTTCGTCATGGGGGGTTCCTTCACAGCGTTGTCGGCGGGGCGGGGCGAGCAAGGGGGTGGGGGTGGTGGGCGCGGCGGACGCCCGGGGGCCGCGGGGGCGGCGGTACGCGGCGGCAGCCGGGCCCGGTCCGGGCCCGGCTGCGCCGGATCAGTCGGTCGTCGTGGGGCGGGTCCGGACGGTGATCTTGTCGACCAGGGACTCGCACAGTTCCACGGCCGCGTCGGTGCTGCCGGCGCGGGCCACCAGCTGTCCGATGCGGTCGAAGTTCTCCGTCACGGCCCTGACCAGGTCGCCGGGCGAGACTCCGGGGTCGACGTCGATCAGGCCGGGGTGGGCGCGGACCTCGTCCAGGCCCTGCACCTCGACCACTTCGCCCGGCTCCGCGGTCAGGAAGCGGGTGGCGGCCGCGGCGCCGGCCCGGGGGGCCGGGGCGGCGGGCAGCGGCGGCAGCAGGCCGAACGGCCCGGCCACCGCGTACTCCTCGAGGTCGATCCCGTAGACGTACCGGGTGAGGTCCATGATCCGGCCGCCGCCGACCCGGTCGTGCGACTCGATGACGCGCGGTCCGGCGGACGACAGGCGCACCTCGGTGTGGGACAGGCCGTCCCGCAGGCCCATGACCGTGAGGAACTCGCCTATGTAGGAGACGAGTTCGCTCTCCTGTCGGGCGGTGAGCCGGGCCGGCTGGGCGTGGCCCCGCTCGACGGTGCCCTCGGTGATCTTCTCGGTGATGGCCACCACCGAGTGCTCGCCCTTCGCCGAGACCGCCTCGACGCTGTACTCGGGGCCGTCGATGTACTGCTCCACCAGGAAGCGGTCCACGGGGTGGAACCGCGACAGCTCCAGATCGGTGCGCCCGCGCAGGCTCGACGTCGTCTCCCAGGCCACCGGCACCTCCTGCGGACCGTCGATCCTGGCCACGCCCCGGCTGCCCACGCCGTCCACCGGCTTGAGGATCAGCGGGTAGCCGTGCGCCTCGCCGAACGCGGCGATGGCCTCGGGGCCGTCGACGAGTTCGGCGGCCACGTCGGGCAGGCCGGCCGCGGCCAGGACGCCGCGCATCTCCAGCTTGTCGCGGAACCGGCGGACCACCTCGTGCGGGGTGCCCTCCAGGCCCAGCAGGTCGTTGATCCGCCCGACCGTCTCCAGGGCCGACTCGGACAGGGACATCACCCGGGTGAACCCGTACACCTCGTGGGCGGCGCGGATGAGCCGGCCCGTGGCTTCCCAGTCCGTGTAGTCGATGAGCAGGGTGACGTCCGCGGCCTCGACCTGGCCGGGCAGCAGCCGGTCCTTGTGCTGGAGGAACACGGTCTTGATGCCGAGGGCGGTCGCCTTCTCCAGCGCCTCGGTGCGGCCGCCGACGATCAGAATGGTGGAGTCGTCCACGCGCCTCTCCTTCGCTTCCTCGGTATCCGTCACGGTCAGTACCGCCGGGTCAGGTCTTGCCCGACGAGCGGGGAGCTGAAGAGCCGGTTGTTGGGGTTGTCGCCCAGCGGCGCCCCGTCGAAGACGGTGGCGCGGCGGGCCTCGACGGCGGCGGCGTGCACCTGGGCGGCGGTGTCGGCGGTGACGACGAGCATGGCGACGGCGTCGAGCTGGTCGGCGCGGCCGGACAGCCGGTCACCGGGCGTCTTGGTGAGGCGGCAGCAGATCGCCGACTCGGGGAAGGTCACCTCGGTCATGACGGTGGCGCCGGGCGGCGGCAGCAGCAGCATCTCGGTGGAGAAGCGGGTGGGCCGCTCCAGGAACGACACGTCCGGGGTGATCCCGCAGGCCAGATCGGTCAGCGCGACCTCGTGGCGGGTGGCGAAGGCCTCGCCGATGGTGACGACGGAGGCGGTGCCGGCGCTGCGGACGTTGAAGTCGATCAGCTCGACGGATCCCTCCTCCGGGACCATGAACTCGATCTGGGTGGGACCGTGCACGACGCCCATGGCGTGGTGGATGGCCTTGGCCTTCGCGATGATCTCCGCGCTGCGCGGGTGGTGGTACGGGAACTGCAGGCCCATCTCCACGACCGGGTCGGAGGCCAGCACGTAGCGGCCGGTCAGGCCGAGGACGTGGACCTCGCCGCGGTCGACGAGGGACTCCACGGACAGGAGCTCGCCGGCGGCCTCCTCCTCCAGGACGAACTCGCCGTGCTGGTGGATGTAGTCCTTCATCAGCGGGTTCACGACCGCGACGGACCGGGTCTGCTCCGCGGCCTCGCGCAGCTCGGCGAGCGAGGAGACCCGGAAGCACAGCGAACTGCCGGTCCCGTTGGACGGCTTGAGGATGGCCCCGGCCCGAAACGGCCACTCGGTCCAGGTCAGCGCCTCGGTCAGGGTGGCCGAGCCGAGGTCGGAGAGGCCCGCTCCGCGCAGCTTGCCGCGGACGGCGGCCTTGTCGAGGACCTCCACGACGTTCTGCTCGCCGTTGTTCGGCAGGCCGGCGAGCTCGCGCAGCGCGGCCTCGTACGGCAGGGTCGCCTCGAAGGCGGCGTAGGTGCCGACGACTTCGTAGCGCTCGTGCACATCGGTGATGGTCTTCGTGATCAGGTCCCGGTCGGACCAGGAGTCGATGGTGATCAGCTCGTCGACCAGACCCTCGGGCACCGCGAAGGGGCCGGAGTCGCGCAGCGGGTCGTGGTTGAGGGCGACGATCCGGTGACCGCGGGACTTGGCCTCCTTGGCCACCAGCACCATGTGGTTGAGGAGTTCGAGCAGAACGAAGGCTTGCGTCATGAGAAGTGGTCCTTGGAGGAGGGAGGGAGAGTCAGCCGGCCTGCGCGTAGCGGATCGGCCGGTAGTCGGCCAGCCGCCGGAAGTCGCGGTACGCCGCCTCGTAGTCCTTGTTGGAGACGAGGAAGGTGCCGCCGTTGGCCAGGAGCGAGTTGCTCTTCTCGATGAGGTCGCCCACGGAGACCTTCCACGTCATCTCGACGTCGCTCTCCAGCTCCGGCTCGATGAGCTCGGCCACGGTCCCGTGCGTCTTGGGCACGACGCCGTCGTAGCAGTAGATCTGCTCGCCGTCGTACGGGCGGCTCTTGACGCCGGATTCGATCTCGAAGGCCAGGTTGACGAAGGCGACGCCGTAGTTGCGCTGCATGGCCGCGAGCCCCGCCATGCCCTTGAAGCGGGCGGCGACCTCCAGGAAGACCATCTCGTCGTCCTCGGTCAGGAACAGCTCCAGGTGCGAGCCGCCGTCGGGCCGGCCCAGGGCGTCGAGCGCCTGGTCGGCGAAGGCGACCATGCGGGCCACCCGCGGGTCGGAGTCGATCAGGTTGATGTCGGCGTTGACCTTGCCGCCGGGGACGTCGAGGGAGTTCACCAGGTACTCGGTGACGCCGCCGAAGACGGTCTCACCGGCGCGGGAGACGATGTTGACGCTGTACATCGTCCCTTCGACGAACTCCTCGTACTCGTAGTTCCGGCCGAAGTCGCCCTCCAGCGCCAGGAATCCGGGGAGGTCGGAGATCTTGTAGACGCCCTCGGCGGCGGCCGCGTCGGTCGGCTTGATGATGAAGGGGACGCCCACCTCGTCGACGATCGAGTGGAAGTAGCCCACCGCGTCCTCGGCGAACCGCTCGGCGGAGTAGTGCCCGAACCGCGGCACCCGTACGCCGGCCTTCAGCAGCAGGTCCTTCATCAGGATCTTGTCGCGGAACGGCAGGATGTCCTCGAGGTGCGGGCCCCGGATCCCGAAGTGCGTGCGGATCTCGGCGGCGACCAGCATGTTCTGCTCGTCGTAGCAGTGCACGCTCAGGTCCTCGGTGCCGGCCTCGGCGACCAGGGCGCCCACGGCGTCGCGGGCCTCGTCGAGGTCGACCAGCGAGTACAGCATCGGGGTGGGGTCGTCCTGCCCGCAGCGCACGACGTGGATGCGGTCGAACCACTCGCGCTGCTCGGCGGCCAGGTTCTCGATGTCGCGGTCGGCGAAGACGCCGATCAGGCGGACCTCGGAGGGGTCGACGAGGAGGTCGCGGCGGAAGACGCCGAAGCCCCGGGTGGAAATGATGACGGCGGTCTTCATGAGGTGGTGGACCCGCATTCTGCGTCGGTCGCCAGATCGGTGATGGCGGAGATGATGATGTCGAGCCCCGTGGAGAGGGTGACCTGACTGATGGTGAGCGGCGGCAGCAGCTTCAGGACCTCGCCGTCGCGACCGCAGGTCTCGACGATCAGGCCCCGCTCGAAGCAGAGCCGGGAGACCTTGGACGCCTCCAGGCCCGGTACGGGGCTCAGGTCGATGCCGTACATGAGGCCGCGGCCGCGCACCTCGGCGCCGAACCGGCTCTCGACCCGGCGCTCCAGGCATTCCTGGACGAGGGCGCCCTTCTTGACGACCTGCTCGGCGAAGGCGCCGTCCGACCAGTAGTGGCGCAGGGCCGCCGTGGCGGCGACGAAGGCCAGCTGGTTGCCGCGGAAGGTGCCGTTGTGCTGACCGGGCCGCCAGATGTCCAGCTCGGGCTTGATCAGCAGGAGGGCCATGGGCAGGCCGTAGCCGCCGATGGACTTCGAGAGGGTGACCAGGTCGGGCACGATCCCGGCCCGCTCGAAGGAGAAGAAGGAGCCGGTGCGGCCGCAGCCGGCCTGGATGTCGTCGACGATGAGGAGGATGCCGTACTGGTCGCAGACCTCGCGGAGGTCCTGCAGGAACGGGATGGGCGCCAGGTAGACGCCGCCCTCGCCCTGGACCGTCTCCAGGAGCACGGCCGCCGGGAGCTCCACGCCCGAGCTGGGGTCTTCGAGGAGCATCTTGAGCAGGTCGATGCTGTCGAACTTGCCGAGCGGGGAGTCGGGGTAAGGGATGTGGGTGGTCTGCGGGAGGGTGTTCTCCAGGCCCTGGCGGTAGTAGCCCGACCCGGTCGCGGCGAGGGATCCGGTGCTGACCCCGTGGAAACCGCCGCTGAAGGCCACGACGTTGGTGCGTCCCGTCACCAGGCGGGCCAGCTTCAGCGCCGCCTCGACGGCGTTGGTGCCGGAGGGGCTGGTGAACTGGACGCGGTAGGAGAGGCCTCTGGGTTTGAGGATGAGATCCCGGAAGGCCGTCAGGAACTCGGCCTTGGCGGAGGTCGAGAAGTCGAGGCCGTGCATCAGGCCGTCCTGCGCGAGGTAGTCGAGGAGCGCGCCCTTCACCGGCTCGGGGTTGTGCCCGTAGTTGAGGGAGCCCGCCCCGGAGAGGAAGTCGATGTAGCGGGACCCGTCCGCGGTGTAGAGCGATTCGTTCTTCGCGGTGGCGAACACGGCCGGGAAAGACCGCGAGTAGGTACGGACGGCGGACTCGATCTCCTCGAAGACCGTCGTGCTGGCGGCGGTTGTCATGTGCGGTGCCTTCCTGGATCTCAGGGACGGGGCGGTTAGGGAAGAGTGGCGACGGCCGGTGTCCCGGCCTCCGCCAGTGCCTGCGGGGTCCAGCCGGTGAGGGGCTGGCGCAGAACCCCGATGTCCGCGCGGTAGCGCATCCCGGGGAAGGAGACCTTGGCGATCTGTGAGTAGGAGCGGGCGCGGGCCTCGTCGAGGGTGGCGCCGGCGCCGACCACGTGCAGGACCCGGCCGCCGTTGCTGACCGGCCTGCCCTGCGCGTCCTGCGCGACGTTCGCGTAGAAGACCCGGGCCAGGGCCGGATCGACCTCGGCGAGGCCGCTGATCGGCTGGCCCGTCTCGAAGCGGCCGAAGGGCCAGCCCGGCGCCGCGTCCGGGTCGAGCGGATCCAGGCTGCCCTGGGTGAGGGCGACGGTGCAGCGCACGAGGTCGTCGGTCAGCAGCTGCTGCTGCCCGATGTTGCGGGCCAGTACGGCGTCGCAGAGCCGGGTGAAGTCGCTGCGTACGGCGGGCAGGACGGCCTCGGCCTCGGAGTCGCCGAACCGCGCGTTGATCTCGATGACGCGCAGGCCGTCGGCCGTGAGCATGGCGCCCACGTACACGAAGCCGTTGTAGTCCAGCTGCTCCGCCCGCAGCCCCGCCATCAGGGGGTCGAGGAGGACCCGCCGGACCTCCTCGACCAGGGCGGGGGAGATGTCCGGGTGCGGGGCGAGGGATCCCATGCCGTCGCAGTTGC
Organism: Streptomyces sp. ISL-66; assembly: GCF_018614135.1. Lineage (GTDB taxonomy): Bacteria > Actinomycetota > Actinomycetes > Streptomycetales > Streptomycetaceae > Streptomyces. The sequence continues at coordinate 7,587 of NZ_JAGGOW010000202.1, read as the reverse complement.
CCCCGGCGTCGCCCTCCAGCGTCCGCTTGAAGTCCAGTGCGGTCGGGAACATCAGGTAGTCCTCGCCGTCGAGCAGCGCGAAGACCGAGATCTCCCGGCCGTAGAGGCGCTCCTCGACCACGACGTGGAAGTCGTCGCCCTGGGCGTCGGCGAAGCGGGAGACGGCCCGCTCCGCTTCGGCCGGGGTGGTGCAGACGATGGCGCCGTCCCCGTCAGGGGTCAGGCCGTCGGTTTTGACGACGCAGGAGTACGGCACCTCGTGCACGTACTTCCGTGCGGCCTCGGGGTCGTTGAACGCCGCGTACCGCGCGGTGGGCAGTCCGTGCTCGACGCAGAAGACCTTCCCCTGCTCCTTGCTGGTCTCCAGCTTCGCCGCCGCCCGCGACGGGCCGATCACCTGGTGACCGTGGGCGCGGAGGTCGTCCGCGTAGCCGATGGAGAGTGCGTCGATGTTGGAGACGAAGACGAACTCCACCGGATTCACGGCGAGGAAGTCCAGCGCGGTCGCCGGATCATCGAGCCGGATCTGCGGTACGGAGACGATGCGCGGCTCGTCGGACGCCGCGCAGCCGGGTCCGTAATAGACCGTTACGGTCGGGTCGGTGCGTACGAAGAGATCGCAGATCGCGTGGCCGCGACCGGTCCCGTCCACCACAAGTACACGACGGTTCATGGTTACTGTCCCGGTGATTCGGCGCCCGAGGGCGCGGAGGAGGCAGAAGCGGAGGCGAGCTGGGTGGCCGACTCGCTCCACTCGGTCGGGACGACGCCCTCGGGCAGGCCCGTCATGACGTTGTCCACCTGGCCCGCGGCGCGGAGGTGATCGGCCAGCGACCCCCAGACCTCGGTGTAGCGCTCCGGCCGGTTGCCCACGTCGTCCGCCCTGATCCAGGGCGAGTTGGCCCAGTCGCAGGCCGGCATCACGTGGTGCAGGTCGTGCTGGACGGTGTCGCCGACGAGCACGAACATCCGGTAGGAGGAGTGCACGACGAGCATCCGGAAGGTCCAGCGGGTCCAGGCCGCGGCCTTGCGCAGACCGGTCACGGAGTCGTCCGGGACCGCCTCTCCGCAGAACCGGCCGAAGGTGAGCAGGTCGCGCTGGTCGCGGGGGAGCCGCTCGTGGTTGCCGAACAGCCACCAGCGGTGCTCGGTCATCGTGTACAGGTACGTGCACGACTGGAAGAACACCGAGACGGGCACCAGCCACAGCACCAGCCACTCCATCCACCAGCCGGTGAGGGCGATGAAGGTGGCGACGGCGGCGAGGTAGACCACCGACATGACCAGTCGGTACCGGGGCTGGACCCCGATGAAGTTGGACTTCAGCCGGCCGAAGAAGAACCGCGAGTGGTGGGAGGGCGAGAACAGCGCCCCCCAGATGTACTTGCGGAACTCCGAGCGGGTCATGCCCGGGCGCATGCCGGTCGACAGCAGGTAGTGCGTGTCGCCGTCCTTGAGGGAGCAGGGGAAGGCGTGGTGGGCGAGGTGCTCCTTGCGGTTGTCGTCGTAGGGCGACCGCCAGAAGAAGGTGCTGATGAGCTCGCCCACGATCCGGTTGCCGCGCACCGACTTGGTGAACATCCGGTGCAGCGTCTGGTGGATCACGACGACGTCGAGGCGCCGCATGCCGCCGCTGGTCACGAGCCAGCACAGGATCAGTACGGGGACCGACCAGGCGGTGAAGGGGTGCAGGGCCCAGGCGCCGACCGATATGCCGGCCGCCATCTGCCCGAGGCCCAGCAGCCCGGCCTTCGCGGGGCTCCAGGGGATCAGCTGCTTGCCGCCTTGCAGCGGGACGCCGGTGATCCAGGTCAGGTACGGCTGGACGATCTTCGGCAGCCCCCGCATGGTCTCGCGCGGACTGATCTCCTGGCGGCCGTTCTCTTCGATCTGTGGCTGCCCCATCAGACGCCGACAGCCGTTTCGCTGGCTTCGGTCGAGCCGCCGGTGCCGCCGAAGAGGACGTCGTTGGTCTCGTGGGTGATGTTGCGGCCCAGGTCGGCGCCGTTGGCCCACGTCATGTTGACGATCGTGCGGGTGCTCTCGCCGCGGATCGGGTACACGCGGTGCATCGTCGTGTCGGTCTTGACGACGTACGCGTCACCGGCCTCCAGGGCGTACGAGCGCACCTGGCTCTTCAGCAGCGCGCCGTGCACGTCCGGGTTCTGCTTGTCCCACGAGGTGTGCGGGACGGCCTGGACGAAGCCGCCGTCGCGGTAGTCGGGGGCGTGCAGCACCAGGATGAAGCCGTAGGTGTAGTCGTCCCAGTGCCAGCCGTGGGTGTCACCGGACTTGCCGAGACGGCTGATCACGTAGTGCTCGCCCTCGTACGGGCAGGTGTGCACCTCCTCGCCGACGACGTCCGAGAGCAGGTCCTTGACGGCCGGGGAGAAGTACAGCGCGTCGATGAGCGGGCCGTGCTCCTTGATGACCGGCTGCCCCACGGTGGTCATCTGGCGCGGGGAGTTGTCGGTGATCTCGAAGGTGAACTTGCGGTCCACGCCGTGCTCGTCCATGATCCCGCCGGCCTCGGCCTGCAGGGCCGCGAGGAGCTCCGGCGGGCAGAAGCCGCGCAGCGGGACGATGTGCTCGTTCTTGAACTGCTCCTTGACCGCGTCGGCCGCTTCCCCGGAGAAGATCTCGGCCAGGTGTTTCTGGAGGATTCCGTTCACCTCGTCGGCGACCGGTACGGAAGAAACGACTTCCGCGTGATGAAGAGTCACTGGGTTCCCTCGTTTTGTCATCTCGGTTGGGCAGCGGTTCCGTCCGGTTCCATCCCGGGCCGCGCATACAGAAGGGGCATCGATTCCGTGTCCGAAAGACGCCCTGATCGCGCTTGGCGTGGTTCACCGCTTCTGCCAAACCAGAGCCTGACGTGCGGGAATCGTGGCTACAAGGGAGGGAAGACTTCGTGATTGCGTCTGGCGTAAGAAGGACGCCTCCGCGCCGCCCGGGTCCCGGACCCGCCCCGGTCACGGCCGCGCTGTCGTTCTTGTGACTGGCGTGATCACGAGGTGCGGCTGTTCTTGCGGCAGGACGCGGCACGGGGCCAGTCTCGATCCAGGCGGTCGACATCCGGCCACTCCCCGTCGAACCGAACCCGAAGGCTGGAGCGAACTCGTCCATGGAACCCATTGCGTCCGCCGCGGCGGCTCCGGCCTACGCACGGATAGCCCTGGACCGGGCCGGTGGGCGCCGCGAGGACCCGACGTGGGTGGCCGCCAGGCTGGCGGCCCCGGACGCCGAATTCGTTCCCCTGTGGAACGGCCGCTGCCTGCTCGACGCCCGCACCGGCGCTCCCCTACGACTGCGCGGTGCGGCGGCCGCCGCGACCGTGGCGGCCGCCGGGCAGCTCGTACTGCTCGGCACCGAAGGGCAGCCGCGGGACGGCGAGCGCGGGGACGGGGAGCGCAAGGACGGGGACGGGTCGGGCGGGGAGGAGGCAGAGCCCCGCGGGGTGTTCGCCGCCGACCTGTCGGACCTCGGGGAGCAGGAGGCGCTCGGGCTCGCCGGCGCGGCCGCCACGGCCGACGTCCGCGATCTGTTCGCCCGGCTGACCGCCCCGGAGGCGGCACTGCTCGCCTGTGCCAGGGGCCTGCTCCACTGGCACCGGCGCCAGCGCTACTGCGGGGTGTGCGGCTCGGCCACCGGGAGCGCGCACGGCGGACACGTCCGCGTCTGCGGCTCCGCCGACTGCGGCGTGCAGCACTTTCCCCGCATCGAACCCGCTGTGATCGTTCTCGTCCAGGCACCGGGTGACCCGGCCCGCTGCCTGCTCGCCCGCCACCGCGGCGCACCCGAGAACTCTTTTTCCCTGCTGGCAGGTTTCGCCGAGATCGGCGAGAGCCTGGAGGGAGCCGTGGAGCGCGAGATCTTCGAGGAAGCCGGCGTGCCGGTCGTGCCGCTCTCGTACGAGGGCTCGCAGGGCTGGCCGTTCCCGTCCGGCCTGATGGTGGGCTTCCGGGCCCGGGCCACCTCGGAAGTCATCCGCGTAGACCGGCGCGAACTGCTCGACGCCCGCTGGTTCACCAAGGACGAGCTCCGCGACCGCCTCGCGGCCGGGCACTCCCTGGGACCCGCCGACTCGCTCGGGCACCGCATGCTCCACGACTGGCTGTACGGCTGACCCGTGCCGCGGCCCGCTCTTCGTACGCACCTTTCACGCTCTTTTTCGACGCCCTCCGACTCTTTGGGGAAGCAGCCATGACCATCGCACCCGTCTCACCCGTCTCACCCGTCCAGGCGCTCCAGGACGCCGTCCCGGACGCCGGCCAGAACACCTTCGTTCCGCCGCCGCCGCTTCAGCACCTGCGCTCGCCCGCCACCCGGGCCACCCTGCGCATCCAGCAGCGGATCGTGGCGGCCGCCCGCGAACTGCTGGGGGCCGAGGGCTTCATGGAGCTGCTGCCGCCGACCATCGGCGCGGTGACCGACCCGGGCAGCCGTGGCGCCAAGCAGGTGGACATCGACTTCTACGGGCACACCTACAAGCTGATGACCAGCGGCATCCTCTACAAGCAGGCCTCGCTGCTGGCCTTCGACAAGATCTTCAACGTGGCCCCCAACGTCCGCCTGGAGCCGCTGGAGACGGCCACCACCCACCGCCACCTCGCCGAGTTCCACCAGATCGACGTCGAGGTCGCCGGGGCCACCCGGGACGACGTGACGGCGCTCGCCGAGCGGCTCGTACGCCACGTGGTCGCCGCCTGCATCGCCGACATGGGCGACGAACTGGCCGTGCTGGGCCGGGACGTCGACGCCCTGAGGGCGATCGCGGAGACCGACTTCGAGAGGATCACGCACCGGGAGGCCGTCGAGCGGCTGCGGGCCATGGGCCACGGGCAGAGCACCGACGCCGAACTCGACTGGGAGGGCGAGGAGATCCTCTCCCGCAAGAGCCTCGGCGCCTTCTTCGTCGTCGACTACCCCAAGGGCTCGCGCGGCTTCTACGACCGCGAGTCCGCCACCGACCCCGGTGTGCTGCACAACTTCGACCTGATCCTGCCGGGCGGCTTCGGCGAGGTCATCAGCGGCAGCGAGCGCGAGTACGAATACACGCGGCTCATCACCCGGATGCGCGAGACCGGCGAGAACCCCGCCAAGTACCGCTGGTACCTGGACATCGCCCGCGAGGGCCTGCCCGCCAGCGCCGGCTTCGGCATCGGCCTGGAGCGGCTCACCCGCTGCGTGGCCGGCCTCGACGCCGTGTGGCAGGCCTGCTCCTTCCCGAAGATCCCCGGGGTGGTCTCGGCATGACCGGACACCCCCTCGGCGCACCGGGGTACGAGGAGGAGGCGATCCGCGACAGGGCCCGGCGCGGCGCGGCGGCCGCCTTCCCCGAACCGGGCTCGTACGGACGGGCGCTGCTCGGGGCGGAGCCCGGCGGCCCCGCCGGTGGCGACCCGCTCGACCGGATGCGGATCGTGCCGCCGGTGTTCGTGCCGCAGCGGCTGGAGAAGCTCTTCGACCTGGGCGAGGAACCGCTGCCCGGCGACGTCGTCCTGGCCACCTCGATCGGTGGATTCTTCTCCCCCGTACCGCTGTACGTCTCCGCCTTCGGCTCCACGCAGGTCGCCTCGTCCACCCTCGGCGAGGACCTCGGCCGGCAGGCCGGACGGCTCGGCATCCCGATGGTGATCGGCGAGAACGTCGTACCGGTCAACGGCTACGGACGCGGCGGCGAGCACCGCCCCGGCTCGCTGCTGGCCAGGATCGCCGGGTACCTGGAAGCGGGCGGCACCTCGGGCGGGATCGTCGTCCAGCAGTCCACGCAGGACGCGGACGCCGAGGTCTGGAACATGGTCTACAGCGACCCGACGGTCGCCCCGCTGCTCGAATCGGGTCGCCTGGCCTTTGAGTTGAAGGTGGGGCAGGGTGCCAAGCCGGGCCTCGGCGGGATCACCCTGGTGGACCGGGCGGCGGCCGGATCGCTGTCCGAGCGGTTCCAGATCACCGACACCTACGGCTCCGACAGCGACCAGGTGGTGCGCTGCGCCACGCCGGGGACCTTCACCGAGGAGATCCTCACCCAGCAGATCCGGCTGATGCGCAACAACTACCCGCGCTGCCGCGTGTGGGTGAAGCTGCCCCCGGGCCGCGACATCGCCCGGGCCGTCGACGTGGCCCTGCGGGCGGGCGCCGACGCGGTGAGCGTCGACGGCGCCGAGGGCGGCACCGGCTGGGCACCGCGCGTCTTCCTCTCGCAGGTCGGCCTGGGGCTGGGCGAGTGCCTCACCCGGATCCGCGCGGCGGGCGGCGTGCAGCGCGGGCTGCTGGCTTCCGGCCGGATGTGGGAGGGCGGGCGCGCCCTCAAGGCCCTCGCCCTCGGTGCGGACGCGGTCGGGCTCGGCCGCGCAGCGCTGCTGGCGGTCGCCGAGGACCCGCGCGAGGGCCTGGTGCGGCTGGTCGAGGCGGTGCGCTTCGAACTGCAGCTGCTGATCAGCGCGCTCGGCAAGTACGACGTGTCCGCCCTCTCGCCGGAAGACCTCTGGCTCCCGGAGTCCACCGGGACGCCGTCGCTCTCCGCTTCACTCAACTCCGTTATGGGAAAGGTGTCATGACCTCATGAGCCGTGGAACGAACTACGAAGACTTGAAGGCCGGCCTGCTGAGCGAGCTGGCCGACGAGGAGCACAAGGTGCTCGGCGTCCCCGCCGCGGACCCCGCCGAGGCGGTCGAGTACTTCTACCGCGCGAAGCTGCGCTGCGAGACGGACGCCTACGACGTCCACCACGACCTGCGGGCGGGCCACGGCGGCTTCGTCGTCCTCGACGTCCGCAAGCCCGAGTCCTACCGCGCCGAGCACGTCGCCGGCGCCCGCAACCTCTCGCACCACGACATGACCCCCGAGGACATCGCGGCCCTCGATCCCGGGCAGGTCTACGTCACGTACGGCTGGGGACCGGGCTGCAACGCCGGGACCAAGGGCGCGGCCAAGCTCGCCGCCCACGGTCTGCGCGTGAAGGAGATGCTGGGCGGAATCGAGTACTGGAAGAGGCAGGGCTTCCCCCTCGAGCAGGGCAGCTGACCTTGCGGCGCCCGTCCGCCGGGGGTCCGCCCCTGCACGAGTCGCTGCTGCTCGCCGTGGCCGCCACCCTCGACCGGGTCGTCGTGCGCAGGCGGCACCGGGAGCTCGGTTACGCGCTGGCCGCCGCCGTCCTGCTGGACCTGGAGCGGACCGGGCGGGTCGAGGTGCGGCCGGACGAGGTGCTCGTACGGGACTACTCGGCCGCGCCCGACCCGGTCGCCGACGCCCTGCTCGAACGGATGGTGCTCGCCGACCGGGCGCTCGGGGCGCGGGCCTGGCTGGAACGCGTGGCGGACGGCGCGCTGAGCGCGGTACGCGCCCAGTTGCTGGAGGCCGGCCGCCTGACGCGGGTCCGCAGCAGCCGGTTCGGGCTCTTCCCGGTGGTCGGGCACCTGCCGAGCGACGCGCGGGAGGCGGCCCGGCTCGCGGCCCTGGTCCGCGCGGATCCCCGGGTCGCGGACCCGGACCCGGGCTCGGACCGTGTGCCGGGGCGCGCTGCGGACGGCGACGCCGCGCAGGTGCTGGCGACCTTGCTCGCGGCCGCCCGGCTGGGGCCGGCGA